>JAWNZB010000001.1:0-51888 GCA_038447835.1 Candidatus Igneacidithiobacillus chanchocoensis
CATCAGCGCTACCTCTTTGGCGACGAACTCTCCATTGCTGACTGCGCCCTTGCCCCCTTGCTGTGGCGACTGCCGAGCCTCGGCATCGAGATGCCCAAGGGCGCCAAGGCGACGCAAGACTACATGCAGCAGATCTTCGCCCTAGAGAGCTTTCAGCGCAGTCTCACCCCTGCCGAGAAAGCCCTGCGTGGATGACCGCGGTGGTAAACGCGCTGGCTAACCTGGCGGCGGGTCTCTTCGCCCGCTGTGCGGAAAACCCGGCTGCCACCATTGCCTGGAGTTATCAGGGCGAGGGATTTTCGCCCACACGTGCAGGCGCGTTTGCCGAGGGCGTGCGCGCCTACGCCCACGGATTGCTGCGCATGGGGATTCGTCGCGGCGACCGGGTCTTACTCATGGCCCCCAACTCCGTAGCCTGGGCGATGCTGGATTTTGCCATCCTCAGCATCGGCGCCGTCACCGTACCCCTCTACATCAGCTTTGGCGCCCGCGAGCTACACTATGTTCTCGGTGATTGCTCGCCCAAGCTGGTACTCCTGCAGAATGCGGAAATGCTGCAACGCCTCAGTCCCCACGACTGGGGGGTAGATCCGGAACATCTGCTCTTGCAGCACCCTGGCGAAGGCCAACGCGCTTGGTCGGCACTGGCAGAATTGGGAGCGGCAGATGCTCACTCGCCCTTGCCGGCAGAGTTGGGAGAAATCCAACGCTCGGACCTGGCCAGCATCGTCTACACCTCCGGTACCACTGGTTGGCCCAAGGGCGTGATGCTCAGTCATGGCAACTTTCTCAGCAATATCGAGGGGTTCTTGCACTTGGTGCCGCTGCGGGCGGGCCAACGTTTGCTCTCGGTGCTGCCCTTGAGCCATGTCTTCGAGCGCGCTACCGGGCACTTTGGCGGCTACCTGCTCGGGCTGGAGAATGCCTATGCCGAGCGCCCGGATACCGTTCTGCGCGACCTGCGTGCCGTGCAGCCGGACCTGCTCATTGCCGTACCGCGCATCTTTCAATTGCTCTACGAGCGCACCTTGCGGGGTCTGCAGGAACGACAAGGCTGGGTGGGAAAGTTCCTGCGTCGTGGACTGGGCATCGAGGGCAAAGAGGCCGGCAACTGGCAACGCGCCCTGAGCAGCGGAGTCGTGCGTCGTCAGGTCCGCCGCCGCTTGGGCGGACGCCTGCAGTACTTCGTTTCGGGTGGCGCCGCCCTCGACCCGGCCATCGCCTCCTTCTTTTTGCGTCTCGGCCTGCCCATCCTCGAGGGCTACGGGATGACCGAGGCAAGCCCGGTCATCGCCGCCAATCCCCTGCGCGCCATCCATCCCGGTACCGTCGGACTGCCGCTGCCGAATGTGGAACTGCGCATTGCCGCAGACGGCGAAGTCCTGGTGCGCGGCCCCTCGGTCATGCAGGGGTACTGGAACAACGAGGCGGCCACCGAGACCACGGTGATCGACGGCTGGCTACACACCGGCGACGTCGGCGAGCTCGATGCCAGCGGCTACCTGCACATCACTGAGCGCAAAAAGGAGCTGATCGTCAACAGCGCTGGCGAAAACATCTCTCCGCAAAAGATCGAGATGCGCTTGGCGAGCCAGCCGCTCATTGCCCAAGCCGTGGTCTTTGGCGATGGACTGCCCTATTTGATCGCTCTTCTCTATCCGAACCCTGAACTCGTTCCATCGATCGTCGGACCAGAAAATGATACCCGACGCCTCGAACAAGCCCTGCGCGAGAACATCGACCGCGCCTTGGCCGGGCTACCCAGCTTCGAGCAGGTACGACGCTTCGCTATCCTGCCCGCGCCTCTGAGCGAGCAGGAAGGCACCCTCACCCCCACCCTCAAGGCCAAGCGACGCCGGGTTGCCGAGCGCTACGCCGCACAACTCGCACAACTGCAGTAGGGCTAGCTCAGTCGCCCATGCGCCCGTGCTTGTTGACCGCTGAGCTGTGTCCCCAAGCCTCCAGATTTTGTACTTGCACGCCTACCCACCAGTAGGGCGCGACACTATCCTGACCATGTCCGCCCACCAGGGCCTGACCGGGCGCCAGATGCACATGCTCGAGCAATTGCCGGGCAGCATCGCGACTACGGAATACCGACCACGCCACCACTCGCTCCATGGGCGCCACCGAGGGCAGTTCCCGGGCCTCATCAAGAAAACGATCGTCGATCATGTCTTTACCTCCTGTGCATCATCGCTGTGCTCAGTATAGTTCGCGACGTAGGTTGTGCACCGCGGCAAAGGGGGTATAGTGCGCCCTGGAGTGGGCCAGACGACCGCCGCGGAGCAATCCGGGGAGGAAAGTCCGGGCTCCATAGGGCAGGGCGCCGGCTAACGGCCGGGAGGCGTGAGCCTACGGAAAGTGCCACAGAAAAGACACCGCCTAAGCGTGCAAACGCCGGTAAGGGTGAAAAGGTGCGGTAAGAGCGCACCGCGCTTTCGGTAACGGAAGTGGCAGGGTAAACCCCGCCCGGAGCAAGACCAAATAGGCGCACTATGCTGTGGCCCGCAGCGTGCGCGGGTAGGTTGCTGGAGCTGCCCCGTAAGGGTCAGCCTAGAGGAATGGTCGTCCTCGACAGAACCCGGCTTATCGGCCCGCTCCACTTTTCCCCACCAACCCAGAATTCTTCCCCTGAGCGAGCTAAAATCACATACAATTTAGCTGGTTATCGCGGTTTTCTCAGAATCTGCGCGAAAGCTCTCCCAGAAATCGCTAAGATACCGAAATATCGAGCATTTTTACCTTGACAGAAGATGCCTCCGACTCTACTCTTCTCATTGTGGGAAGAAGTGGGGCAAAGTGGTACAACGGAGAGCCACCCAGACATGTTTCGCGGCACACATCGTCATAGCCTGGATAGCAAGGGACGCCTAAGCGTGCCGGCGCGTTTTCGCGACCAGCTCAACGCCCTTTGCGACGGGCAGATGGTGCTGACCATCAACCCCACCAGCGAAGAGAGCGAGCGTTGCCTCTGGGCCTATCCCCTGCCGCGCTGGGAGGAAGTGGAGCAGCAGATCGCCAGCCTGCCGAGTACTCAAGCCGCTACCCGCCGCTTCCAGCGCTTGTTCATCGGTCACTCCGAAGAACTGCGCCTCGACAACCAATCGCGCATTCTCGTTTCTGCCAATCTCCGTCAGTTTGCGGGTATCGAACGCGATGTGGTCCTGGTGGGGCAGATCGGCAAGTTCGAGATCTGGGATGCCGCCCGCTGGGATCGTCAGGAAACCCTGCTCGACAATGAAGACCTGCTCGCCACCCTGGGAGACCTGCGCCTATGAGCGGCGAGCACCTTCCCGTCCTCCCCAGCGAGACCTTGGCCGCCCTCCGCCCGGCTTGGCAGGGCCAGGGCCCGCGCCGCTTGGTGGATGCCACGGGTGGCCGCGGTGGCCACAGCGCCCTGCTCCTCGCCAAGCTACAACTCGACGACCGCCTCTGCATCTTTGATCGCGACCCGAGTGCCGTCGAGGCCTTGCGGGCGCGCTTCGCCGACGACCCCCGGGTCGACCTGGTACAGGCGCCCTTCGACGCCCTGCTGTGGCAACTCGAGGCACGCGGCTGGATGGGCAAAGTCGACGGCATCCTTGCCGATTTGGGGGTATCGTCACCGCAATTGGACGAGGCGGAACGCGGCTTCAGCTTTCTCCGCGATGGCCCCCTCGATATGCGCATGGATCCCAGCCAAGGCGAATCGGCCGCGCAGTGGCTGGCAACAGTCGACTTTAGCGAGCTGCGCCGCGTACTCCACGAGTATGGTGAGGAACGCTTCGCAACACGCATTGCCCGTGCCATTCTGGCGCGTCGGGAGTCGGCACCCTGGCTGCGCACCCGGGAGTTGGCCGACTTGATTGCCGAACTCATGCCGGCGGGCAAGGGCATTCATCCTGCCACCCGCACCTTTCAGGCCCTACGCATCCAGATCAACGACGAATTGGGCCAGCTCGAGCGCTTCCTACCCCAGGCCCTGGCGGCGCTGCGCCCCGGTGGACGGATGGCGATCATCAGCTTCCATTCCTTGGAAGATCGGCTGGTAAAACGCTTCTTCCGTGCCGCAGAAGAGCGGCCGGATCCCCGCCTGCCCCTGCGTGCCGACCAATTGCCCCCCGCCCCCTGGATCGAGATTTCCCCGGCAATCCGCGCCTCGGCAGAAGAAATCGACCGCAACCCCCGCGCTCGCTCCGCCGTGCTGCGCGCAGCGAGCAAAAACCCGGAGTATCGCCATGCGTCGTAGCACTCTGATTCTCGTCGCCCTGATCACCCTGACCTTGTTTGGCATCGTCGCCGCACGAGAAACCAGCCGCGCCCAATTCATTCGCCTGCAGGCTCTACAAAACAAGATCTTTACTCTCAACAACCAGTGGGGGCAGCTGCAACTGGAGCAGGCGACCCTGGCCTCGGACCCGCGGGTGGGCGACATTGCCCACCGTAAGCTTGGTCTGGAGGCGCCCAAAAACAGCCAGATCGTGATGGTGAAGGCACAATGACCCCGGCCGTCGCCGCCCCCCAGCCCAGCTGGCGCCCGCGCCTGCTTTTGGGGATCCTTGCGGCGGGCTTTGCCGGTATCCTCTACCAATCCTGGCAAACGCAAATCGAGCAAAGCGGATTTTTGCGCAGCCAAGGACAACAGCGCTATCAACGCCTGCTCCCCCTGCCAACGCCGCCGCGGGGAGAAATCCTCGATCACAATGGCCGGCCCTTGGCGATGTCGGTGCCGAGCAGCGCCCTCTGGGTCGATCCCAAGGTCTTCAGCAACCAGCAGGCGCGCTGGCCGGAGCTCGCGCGCGTCCTCGGTATTCCCCAAGCCAGCATCGCCGCCCATTTGCAACATGGGGGCAGCGCCTTTGCCTATCTCGCCCGGCAACTCGATCCACAAATTGCCGCTCGTGCCCTCGCCTTGCACATCCCCGGCCTGCATGAGCAGGCGGAGTTTCGCCGTTTCTATCCCTTGGCCGAGGTCACGGGGCCGCTGCTCGGCTTCACCAACCTCGATGGTGCCGGCAGTGAGGGGATAGAACTCGCCTACGACCATGTGCTGCGCGGTCGTGCTGGCGAGCGCGAAATCGTCCGCGACAACCGCGGTCACCTTCTGGCCAGTGCCGCGGAAACAGCGAGTCAGCCGGGGCAGAACCTGACATTGAGCATCGATCGCCGCCTGCAATATGCGACCTACACCGCCCTGGCAGCGGCGGTGCAGCGTTTTGCCGCCCAGTCGGGCTCGGCAGTACTCCTCGATGCGCAAAGCGGCGCCATCCTCGCCATGGCCAGCTACCCGGCCAGCAACCCCAACGATCGCGAGCACTACGCTCCGGCCGCCAGCAGCGACCGCGCCATCACCCAAACCTTCGAACCGGGCTCGGTAATGAAGCCCTTTGCCGTGGCTGCCGCCCTCGACAGCGGCAGCATTCGCCCCGATAGCCGCTTTGATGTCGATACCAACTGCTTTCGCGTTGCCGGTTATTGCATCCAAGACGATGTCCGTCACGGTACCCTCGACATCGCCCAGATCCTCAAATATTCCAGTAACATCGGCGCCGCCAAGATTGCCCTGCGGACGCCCGCCGCGGATCTCTACACGGTGCTGCAGCACGCCGGCTTTGGCGAGAGCGGGCAGTTGGGCCTGCCCGGCGAGGCGGCCGGTCGCCTGCCGGCCTACCAGCATTGGGGCCCCGCCACCCATGCCGCCATTGCCTATGGCTATGGCATCTCCGTCAACACCTTGCAGTTGGCCGCCGCCTATGCCGCCATTGCCAACGGCGGTATGTACGTGACACCGCACCTGCTGCTCGACCAGAAGGGGGCAGAGCGGCGGGTAATGCAGGCGGCTACGGCGGCGCGTCTGCGGCAGTGGCTGACCGGGGTGGTGCAGGCCCACGGCACCGGGTTTTTGGCCGCCATTCCTGGCTATGCGGTGGCCGGCAAAACCGGAACCTCGGCCATGGCCAATGGTCGCGGCGGATTTCATCGCCACCAGGTCAACACCACTTTCGTCGGTTTTGCCCCAGCCAACGCCCCGCGCTTCGTCATGGCGGTAACGGTGCGCGATCCCTCACGGGGCTGGCGGTATGGCGGCGTGGTGGCAGCACCGGTATTCCGCAGCGCCATGGCAGTCGCTCTCCACCAGGCCAACATCGCGCCGGATCCGCGGCTAGCGGAAACGCTGCGGCCAAAGAGCCTGGGCGAGCAACAGCGCTGGGCCGAGGGAGCGGGCGATGCATAACCCAGAAACCACCCTCGAAGCGATCTTGCCGGAACTGCAGGCGCACCGGTCCCTGGTCATTCGCGGCATCGATAGCGATACCCGTCGTCTACCCCCGGGCGGGCTCTTCTTTGCCCTGCAGACCCGTCATGGCAGCGCCGAGCACTTTTTGCCTGCCGCTTGGCAGACGGGCGCAGCCGCGGCCATCGTCGAAGGAGAAAGGGAGGCGTACCGCGAGGAAACGCAAGGGCCGGTCTGGATCCGTCCCGACGCCCGGGCGCTGCTCGGGCTTGCCTTGCGCCGCTGGTACCACTGGGACGCCGAGGCGCAGCCGACCCTGATTGGGGTTACCGGAACCAACGGCAAGAGCAGCGTCTCCCGCCTGATTGCCCAGCTCGCACCGGCCCCGGCGTATCTCATTGGTACCTTGGGCCATGGTCCGGTTGCCAGCCTCGAGCCCTTACCCAACACCACCCCCGAGGCGGTGGAATTATGGCGTCTCTTGGCCCAAGCCCGGCAGCAAGGGAGTCGGAGTGTGGCCATGGAGGTATCCTCCCATGCCCTCGCCCTCGGCCGGGTGGCGGCAGTGCCTTTTGCCGTTGCCGTCTTCACCAACCTGACCCAAGACCATCTCGATTTTCATGGCGACATGGCAAGCTATGGGGCGGCAAAGGCGAAACTCTTCGCCACCCCAGAATTGCGGATTGCCATCCTCAACCATGACGATCCCTTCAGCGCCACCCTGCAGGCGCAGTTGGCGCCGGGAGTCGAGCTGCTTCACTACGGCTTCCAGGGCGGCGATCTTCGCGTTGTCGATTATCATCCCGGCGCCAGCGGCACCCTGCTCACCCTGCACACCCCCCAGGGCGAACGCCGCCTGCGCAGCCCGCTGATTGGTCGCAGCAACACCTACAATCTGCTCGCCGCCCTGACGACGGCAATGGCCCTCGGCTGGGACTGGGATGACGCCGCCATTGCCGCCCTCGACTTGCCCGCCGGACGTTATCAAGTTCTGCCAGCGCGGCCGGACAAGGCGCGGGTGATGGTCGACTATGCCCACAGTCCCGATGCCCTGGAGCGGGTACTCGAGGACTTGCGCAGCATCGCCAAGGGAAAGATTTGGGTAGTGTTTGGCTGCGGCGGCAACCGTGATCGCGATAAGCGCGCCAAAATGGGCGCCATCGCGGCGCGTCTGGCGGATCGGGTCATCGTTACCGACGATAATCCTCGTAACGAAGACCCGGAGCAGATCAGCCACGAGATACTGGCGGGTATTCCCGCGGGCGGCGCGGTGCTGGAGCACGACCGGGGGCGGGCCATTGCGCTGGCCATCGATGCCGCACAGCCTGGCGACTGGGTCTTGATCGCCGGCAAGGGCCACGAGTCGTATCAGGAAATTGCCGGCAAGCGCCATCCCTTTGACGACCTTGCCAAGGCGAGGGAGGCGCTGGCCCGATGATCGAACTCAGCCTGCGCGAGGTCGCTACCATCTGCCAGGGCAAGATCCTGCCCGCTAGCCCGGCCGACCTGCGGATTCAGGGCTTCAGCACCGACAGTCGGGCGGCACAGCCCAATGCCTTCTTCGTTGCTCTCAGCGGGCCGCATTTCGATGCCCATGACTTCGTTGCCGAGGCCATCGGCAACGGTGCGGCGGCGGTGCTCGTCGGTCGGCCGGTAGATGCCCCCGGGGTGTTGGTGGCAGATCCCCTGGCCGCCCTGCAAGCCCTTGCAGCCGCTTGGCGCCAGCACTGCCAAGCCAAAGTCATCGGCATCACCGGCTCGTGCGGCAAGACCACGGTCAAGGAGATTCTGGCAGCGATTCTGCAGGAGACCGGAAGGGTCGTCGCCACCCGCGGCAATCTCAACAACCACATTGGCGTACCCCTCACCCTCGGGCGCCTGCATCCAGACGATCGCTACGCGGTGGTCGAAATGGGGATGAATCATGCCGGCGAGATCGAGCTGCTCAGTCGTCTGGCCCAGCCCGACCTCGTCATCATCAACAACGCGGGAACGGCGCACCTGGAAAATCTCGGCTCCCTCGATGCCATTGCCGCGGCCAAGGGGGAGATCCTGCAGGGTCTCGACGCGCACGGCATTGCCGTGCTCAATGGCGACGATCGCTACATCGATTATTGGGCGGAGCGAGCCCCCGGCGAAGTCTGGCGCTTTAGCTTGGAAGACAAGCCGGCGCGGGTGCGGGGGAGCTGGACCGCGACCGCCGATGGCGGCGAGATGGCGGTAATTGCCCCGCAAGGACGCTTTACCCTGCACATCCCGCTGCCCGGACGCCATAACGGCGCCAACGTCTTGGCGGCCGTAACCGCTGCCCTCGCGCTCGAGGTACCCATCTTGGCAATTGAGGGTGCGGTGGCCCGCCTGCGCGGGGTACCGGGGCGCTTGCAGTGGGTGCCGGGGCTAAACAACAGCCGCTTACTCGACGACAGCTACAATGCCAACCCCGCCAGCCTCGAAGCGGCGCTACAAGTGCTGGCACAGCAGCCAGGGCGACGCATCTTGGTGTTGGGCGACATGGCCGAACTCGGACCGGAGGCAAAGGCCTACCATGAGCAGGCCGGACGCCGACTACGCGAGCTGGGCGTCGACGGACTCTTGGCGGTCGGCCCGCTGAGCGCTGCTGCGGTAGCCAGCTTTGGTAATGGCGGCCAACATTTTGCCGACCTGGATGCCCTCCTCACCGCCCTGCGCCCCCTTCTTGCCGCCGATGTCACGGTCCTCGTCAAGGGTTCGCGCTCAGCGCGCATGGAGCGGGTCATTGCGGCCTTGCGTGTGGAGGGGAACTGACATGCTCTACTACCTCCTCCTCCAGCTGCAGAGCCTCTACCACGGCTTCCATGTCTTCTCATACCTAACCTTGCGTGGGGTCTTGAGCATTCTTACCGCCCTAGTGCTTTCCCTGGGCCTAGGACCATTTGTCATCGCCCGGTTGCGGCAGTACAAAATCGGCCAAATGGTGCGCAGCGATGGCCCCGAAACTCATCTCAGCAAGCAGGGTACCCCGACCATGGGCGGCGCTCTGATCTTGCTGGTGGTCATCCTTACTACCCTGCTCTGGTCGGATCTCAGTAATCCCATGGTCTGGGTGGCGGTGCTCACCACTCTGGCCTTTGGTGCCATCGGCTTCATCGATGATTGGCGGAAACTGCGGCGTAAGAACAGCAAAGGCCTCTCGGCCCGCGCCAAATACGGCCTGCAGTCTCTCGTCGCTCTCGGCGCCGCCGTTGCCCTCTATATCTGGAATGACGGCAGCGCGCCCCATAGTCTCATCGTGCCCTTCATTCCGCATCTGCTCATTCCCCTGGGGCTGGGCTTTGTGGTCTTCAGCTACTTCGTCATCGTCGGCACTTCCAATGCCGTCAACCTCACCGATGGGCTCGACGGCCTCGCCATCGTACCAACGGTCATGGTTGCCGGTGCCCTGGGAATCTTTAGCTATGTGGCGGGCAACGCCGTCTTTGCCCATTACCTAGAAATTCCCTTTGTTCCGGGCTCCGGGCAGTTGCTGATCTTTTGTGGTGCCTTGGTGGGCGCCGGTCTTGGTTTTCTCTGGTTCAACACCTATCCCGCCGAGGTCTTCATGGGCGACACCGGCGCCCTGGCCCTGGGGGCGGCCTTGGCCATTGTCGCCATCGTCGCGCGGCAGGAGTTGGTGCTGGTGATCATGGGTGGCGTCTTCGTGATCGAGACCCTGTCGGTGATGATCCAGGTCACCTCTTTCCGCCTCACCGGCAAGCGGGTTTTCCGTATGGCGCCGCTGCACCACCACTATGAAAAGAAGGGCTGGCCGGAGCCGCGGGTGGCGGTACGTTTTTGGATCATTACCGTGATTTTGGTCTTGATTGGCCTGTCGAGTTTGAAGATCCGATGAAAGCGCAAGACTGGAAAGGCAAAAAGGTGGCGATCGCCGGGGCGGGCAAGACCGGAGAATCCCTGTTGCGCTTTGCCGAGGAGCGGGGGGCGCGTTGCACCCTCTGGGACACCCGCTGCCTCGACAAAGCCGACTGGCGGCGGCGTTATCCGGAGCTACCCCTACACTTTGGCAAGAGTTTTCCGGAAGATGCCTTCCTTGACCAAGACCTGGTCCTCTGCAGCCCCGGCCTCTCGCCCTTGCAGCCGGCTCTGGCGGCAGCGCACCGGGCGGGCATCCCCCTCTGGGGCGACATCGAGCTCTTTGCCCAAGTCGCTCGCGCCCCTGTGCTCGCCATTACCGGCAGCAATGGCAAGAGCACCGTCACCACCCTAGTGGGCGAAATGGCCTGCGCCGCCGGCCTGCGGGTAGCCATAGGCGGCAATCTTGGTACGCCGGCCCTGGAGCTCCTGCCCGAAGGCGACGAGCCCGAGCTCTATGTATTGGAGCTGTCGAGCTTTCAACTGACCTATTGCGAGAGCCTGCGACCGCGGGCGGCGGCCATCCTCAACATCAGCCCCGACCACCTCGATTGGCACGGCGACCTCGCCGATTATATTGCTGCCAAATGGCGGATCGCCCGCAACATGGGTGCCGGCGACACCCTCGTCTTACCGACTGCCGACCCTGCCTTACGGGATCAGCCGGCGCTGGCTTCTGATCTACGCATACAGCGCTTTGTCGACGGCGGCGCTGGGCAGATTGCCGATGACTGGCTGCTGCTGCACGGTGAGCGCCTGCTGCCGATTACCGAATTGCGCATCGCTGGTCGCCATAATCAGGAGAATGCCTTGGCAGCGGCCTTGCTTGCCGCGGCAGCGGGCATTCCGCGCGCCGCCATCGTCAGCGTATTGCGCAGCTTTGCCGGGCTACCGCACCGTTTGCAGTGGGTGGCTCGAAAAGGCGGGGTGGACTACTACGATGATTCCAAGGGCACCAACCTGGGGGCGAGTTTGCGCGCCATCGAGGCCTTGCCCAAACCCCTGGTGCTGATTTTGGGCGGCGATGCCAAGGGAGCGGACCTGCGACCCTTGGCGGCGGCCTGTAGTGGGCAACGCGGGGCGGTACTGCTCGGCAAAGCCGAGGATACCTTGGCGGAGATCCTTACGGGCGTGCTGCCGATTCGCCGTACCGGAACTGCGGGAATGCAGGAGTGTGTGCGCCAGGCCGCCGCCATCTCCCAACCCGGAGACCGGGTCTTGTTGTCACCGGCTTGCGCCAGCCTCGATATGTTTACCGATTATCAGGATCGCGGTCGGCAATTTGCCGCTGCCGTGCATGCCTTGGAAGGAGACGGCAATGCGTAAGCCGAGCTGGTGGCTGGCAGAAAACGGCGGTGCAGACACGGTACTCTGGTGGGTGCTCATTATCCTCATCTGCTTTGGCTTGGTGATGGTCTATTCGGCGAGCACGCCGGTCGCCCAGCAGGAAACCGGCAACCCCTTTTTCTTTGCCGAGCGCCAGCTTCTCTTTGGCATCCTCGGACTTGGCGTGCTCTATTATTTCAGTCGCATCGAGCTGGAATTTTGGGAGCGCATGACTTTTCCGCTGATGGGTATTTCCCTGATCGCCTTGCTGCTGGTCTTTTTGCCCTTTATTGGCGTGTCGGTGAATGGCTCTCATCGCTGGATCAATTTGCTGATCATTCGCCTGCAGCCATCGGAATTGCTGAAGTTTGCCCTGCTGCTCTTCATGGCCCGCTATGTGGTGCGCAAGGGCGAGCTACTCGGCAATTTTAAGGAAGGGCTGTGGCCAATCTTTATCCTGCTCTTTGTACTGGGCCTCTTGCTCTTGCTGCAGCCAGATTTTGGCTCCTTTTTCATGGTGGTGCTGATCACCGGTATCCTGCTCTTCCTTGGTGGGCTACCCATGCGCTACGTGCTCTTTACAGGCATCGCCGCCGGTTCTGCCTTGGGGATACTGGCGGTGTCTGCCCCCTATCGGCTGGCGCGCATCACCTCGTTTTCCAACCCCTTCGCCGATCCCTATGGGGCGGGCTTTCAGCTCGTGCAGTCGCTGATTGCCTTTGGCCGCGGCGGGATTTTTGGCGTCGGCCTCGGTAACGGCATCATGAAGTACTTCTACCTGCCGGAGTCGTACACCGACTTCATCCTGGCGGTGATTGGCGAGGAGCTCGGCATGATTGGCGTCTGGGCCCTGATCTTTCTCTACGCCATTGCCAGCTGGCGGATCTACCGCATTGGCCGCCGCGCCGCCGCCGCCGGTGACGCCTTCTTTGCCCTCTTCTGCTACGGAACCCTAATTTGGTTTGGCGGTGCGGCGGTGATGTCCATGGGGGTCAACCTCGGCGCCCTGCCCACCAAGGGTTTTGCCCTGCCCCTGATCAGCTACGGCGGCAGCGCCCTGGTCTTTCTCTGTGCCACCTTGGGGGTGGTGTTAGCGGTAAGCCGTCGCTATGGCCCTGCCAGTAAGCCAGTATCTGCATCCTTGGAGGAAGCCCATGGCTAGGGGCGTGCTGATCGCGGCCGGCGGCACCGGCGGGCACATCTTCCCGGCATTGGCCGTGGCGGGGGAGCTACGAGCGCGCGGCGTTCGCGTGGATTGGATCGGCACCGCCCAGGGCATGGAGCAGCGCTTGGTGCCGGCCGCAGGTTTTCCTCTCCACGCGTTGGAAATGCAGGGTCTGCGCGGCAAGGGCTGGCGCCGGTGGCTAAGCGCTCCTTGGCGTTTGGCGCGCGCCGTACTGCAGGCACGGCGTATTCTGCGTAGCTGCGGTGCCGAGGCAGTGCTGGGCATGGGCGGCTATGTTTCGGCACCAGCCGGGCTTGCCGCCTGGAGCTTGGGCCGGCGCCTGTGTTTACATGAGCAGAATGCCATCCCCGGTCTTGCCAACCGCCTGCTGGCGCCCTTGGCCAAGGCCGTTTTTACCGGCTTTCCCGACATCGGCCTGCCTAAGGCGCAGTGGGTGGGAAACCCGGTACGGGCAGCAATCGCCGAGCTTCCAGCACCAGCACAACGCTTTGCGGAGCGCGCCGAGGGGCCTGCCCGTCTCTTGATCATGGGGGGGAGTCAGGGCGCGCAGGTGATCAATACCCTGGTAGTCGCGGCGGTGGCCGCCCTACCAACGGCGGCGCGGCCGGAGATCTGGCACCAATGCGGCAGCGCCCACCTGGAGAAGACCCAAGCTGCCTATGCCGCCGCCGGAGTCGAGGCGCGGGTCGAGGCCTTCATTGACGATATGGCGGCGGCCCTGGCCTGGGCGGATCTCGCTATTTGCCGCGCCGGCGCCGCCACGGTGGCAGAGCTCTGTGCCGCCGGGCTTGGCAGTCTGCTCATTCCCTTTCCCTTTGCCGTCGACGACCACCAAGCCGCCAATGCCCGCTTTGTGGAGGATGCCGGCGCCGGGCGCATGCTCCGCCAGGAAGGCCTGGAGGCAACCCAGTTGACCGAGATACTGCTTTCCCTCTTGGCAGACCGTGGCCTGCAGTTGCGCTGGGCAGAGGCTGCCCGTCGGCAGGCGCGCACCGATGCCGCTCAGGTAGTCGCCAGCGCTTGCCAAGGAGAGGCCCATGCGTAACTGGGTACGGCAAATTCATCTGGTGGGTATTGGCGGCGCCGGTATGCGCGGCATTGCTGAGGTCCTGCTCAATCTTGGCTATGCCGTTTCTGGCTCGGATCTACGGCCCGGACCGGCAACTTTGCGCTTGAGCGATTTGGGCGCAAGCATTTTCCACGGCCACGAGGCTGCCAACGTGCGCGGCGCCGATGTGGTGGTGGTCTCTTCTGCCATTGCTGCCGACAACCCAGAAATCATCGCCGCGCGGGAGCAGCGTATCCCGGTCGTCCGCCGCGCCGAGATGCTTGCTGAGCTGATGCGCTTCAAGCAGGGGATTGCGATTGCCGGCACCCATGGCAAAACCACGACCACGAGCCTGGTCGCCAGCATTCTCGCTACTGCCGGGCTCGATCCCACCTTCGTCATTGGCGGCCGCCTGAAAAGCGCTGGCACCCATGCTGCCCTCGGCAGCGGCGAGTACCTGGTCGCCGAGGCGGATGAATCCGATGCCTCCTTTTTGTATCTGTCGCCGGTCATGGCGGTGGTCACTAATATCGATGCCGACCACATGGAAACCTACGGCAATACCATGAGCGAGCTGCGCGGCGCTTTCCTGCAGTTTCTGCAGCGCTTGCCCTTTTATGGCTTGGCGGTGCTCTGCACCGATGAGCCGATGGTGCGCGGTCTCCTACCGGAATTACGCACGCCGGTGCTCGGCTATGGGCTGCAAGACGACAGCGACCTGCAGGCGCGCAATATCCGCTACCAGGGCATGGGCAGCACTGCCGAAATTTGGCGCCGCATCGATGGCCAGGCGGTGCGCTGGTTCGATCTGCAGCTCAACATCCCAGGCGAGCACAATGTGCTGAATGCCCTCGCCGCGATTGGCATTGCCAGCAAGGTTGGCGTCGACCGGGAAGTCATCGCTCGTGCCCTGGCGGAGTTCCATGGGGTGGCACGGCGCTTTGAGGTAGTCGGCGAGTGGCAGGGTCATACCATCGTCGACGACTACGGTCACCACCCGCGGGAACTCGCTGCCACCATCGCTGCGGCGCGCGGTATTTGGCCCCAGCGCCCCCTGGCCTTGCTTTTTCAGCCGCATCGCTTTACCCGTACCCACGATCTCTTCGACGATTTCGTTGCCGTGCTCGCGCAGGCCGATCGCAGCATCCTTTTGGATGTGTACGCCGCTGGCGAAGCCCCGATTCCTGGCGCCGATAGCGAATCTCTCTGCCGCCGTCTGCAGGAGAGTGGTGCCGATGCCCAGTATCGCCCGGAATTATTGCAGAAGCCCTGGGGTATCCGCGCGGAATTACCCGCCAATGCCGTGCTCCTCTGTATGGGAGCAGGCAACATCGCCCAGCTCGCCGGGCAGTGGGAAGACGTGTTCGGCGCAGGAGGCGACCGATGATTGGCGGACGCCTGCGCTTGGGAGAACCCTTGGCCCGGCACAGCAGTTGGCGCATCGGCGGGCCCGCGGAGCGTTTCTATCTGCCGGCAACGATCGCCGATCTGCAGGGCTTTCTGCGGCAGTTTGCCACCGCACCGATCACCTGGCTGGGGCTCGGCAGCAATGTGCTGCTACGCGACGGCGGTCTACGCGGCACGGTCGTTTGTCTGGCCCATGGCCTCGACACCCTGACCCTGGGAGCAGAGGGGGAGATCGTTGCCGAGGCCGGGATCTCGGCGGTCAAGCTCGCCCATTTTGCGGCCCGCAATGGCCTTGCGGGGGCGGAGTTTTTGGCAGGCATTCCGGGCACCTTGGGTGGATGCCTGGCCATGAATGCCGGTGCCCATGGTGGCGAGACTTGGTCGTTGGTGGAGTGGGTGGAACTCCTGCATCCCAATGGCGACATCGAGCGTCGACCCAAATCCGCCTTTGCTATCGGCTATCGCTCGGCACGCGGCCACGGTGATGCCTGCTTTTTGCGCGCCGGCCTACGCCTGCCGGCGGGAGAACCGGAGGCACTACGCGCACAGCTACGCGCCTGGCAAAACCAACGCGCCGCCACCCAGCCCCTGGCCTGGCCGAGTTGCGGATCGGTCTTTCGCAATCCAGCTGGCGACTTTGCCGCACGGCTGATCGAAGCGGCGGGATTGAAGGGCCGGCGCATCGGCGATGCCGAAGTGAGCGAACAGCATGCCAATTTCATCATCAATCGTGGCCAGGCGAGTTCGCGGGCGGTAGAGGCCCTGGTGATGGAGGTGCAGGAAACGGTGCGCAACCGCTTTGGCGTGCTGCTGCAACCGGAGATGCGGGTATTGGGAGAGCATCAAGATGACTGAACAAATGCGGATTGCGGTGCTCTACGGTGGCCCTTCGGCGGAGCGCGAAGTCTCGCTGCAGAGCGGGGCTGCGGTGCTCCAAGCCCTTGGCGAGGCCGGCTTCGATGTTTGCGGCATCGATATCGACCCGGCGCGCTTGACGGCGCAGTTGCAGGAGCAAGGTGCGGACTTTGCCTTCAATGTCTGCCATGGCGCCTTTGGCGAGGACGGTCACTTGCAGGCGATCCTCGATGCGCTGCAGATTCCGTACACCGGCAGCGGAGTCCTCGCCAGCGCCTTGTCGATGGACAAATGGCGCTGCAAACGGCTCTGGCAGGCTGCTGGACTGCCTACCACCAAGGGCATCCTCCTGCGCCAGGAGGAGGCACTGCCGCAGGCCGTTGCCGCTTGGGGCTGGCCGCTTTTTGTCAAACCCAATTGTGGCGGCTCGAGTATTGGCGTCAGTCGGGTGACGAGCCGCGGCGAACTCGATGCCGCCTTGCAGATGGCCTTTACCTTCGACGAGGAAGTCCTGGTCGAGGCAGCGGTAACCGGCCAAGAGGTGACCGTTGGCATCATCGATGGCGAGGCCCTGCCGCCCATCGTCATCCAAGCCAGTGGCGCTTTTTACGACTACCAAGCCAAATACCTTGCCGAAGACACCCGATACCTTCTCCCCTCCGGTTTGGGGAGCGCCGTGGAATCGACGGTACAGGCCCTTGCCCTACAGGCCTTTGCGGAAATTGGCGGGCGCGGCTGGGGACGGGTGGATTTTCTTCTCGATGCCGAGGCGCGCCCGGCCCTGCTCGAGATCAATAGCGTTCCCGGCATGACCAGTCACAGCTTGGTGCCCATGGCCGCGCGCGCCATCGGTTGGAGTTTTCCGCAATTATGTCGGCGCATCGTTGGCGCCGCAGAGAGGAGCAAAAAACATGGTTAGCGCCATTCGCGATCTACAGCATCATCGCCACGAGCCAGCCGCGCGTCGTCCAGCTCCAGCAGCGAAGACAAAAGCGCAAGAAGAGGTGCGAGCAGCGTCTCCCTTTCCCTGGGCAAAGACGGCTCGCGCCACAGCCTGGGGTGCGGGCTTACTTGCCCTGGGTGTCTTGGCCTGGCAGGGCTGGCAGATTTTGCGTGCGCCCTCGCTGCTTCCCATCGATAGCGTCACGGTGCACGGGCTGGCCCCAAATATTCCGCTGTACCAGGTCAATCGCGCCATCGCTCCCTATCTCGGCCAAGGATTTCTCTGGGTCGATCTACAAGACATGCGCCACTCCCTGCAAGGCGTTCCCTGGATCGCCAATGCTGATGTCCGCCGTGTCTGGCCGGACCGCATCGAGATCGACTTGCAAGGGGTGCAGCCCGTAGCCCGCTGGCTGGGTGGTGCGGGGCAGGTGCTCGGTAAGGATGGCAAGGTCTATCAGGTGCCGCCGGCGGAGTTGCCTAGCCAGCTGCCGGCGGTCTTTGGCCCGAGCGACTCGGGCCTGCAGATTTTGCAGAAACGGCAGCAGATCGATCAGGCCCTGGCACCCGTCCATCTCCAGGTGCGGGCCCTCGAGCTCGACGAACGTGGCGGCTGGCGCTGCATTCTCACCAATGGCGTGCGCCTCGTCCTCGGCCGCCAGGACATCCAGAGCGGGGTGCGGCGTTGGGTCTCGGTACTACCTGAAATCCAGCAATATTTGGTCCCCGGAGCCAGCATGGATTTGCGCTACAACAACGGTTTTGCAGTCGCCTTGCCCAAGGCGGCTTCCACGAGTGTCAGTGAGGGGCCGGCAGCCCCAAGGAGTGAAGGAAAATGAAACGCGGCAATCAGGAACTTATCGTAGGGTTGGACATCGGCACCTCCAAGGTCGCCTGTATCGTGGCGCAAGCGCGCTCCACGGGCGAGGCGGAGATCATTGGCGTTGGTCAGCATCCCTCCCGGGGGCTGAAGAAGGGTGTGGTAGTGGATATCGAATCCACCGTCCAGGCCATCAATCGTGCCGTCCAAGAGGCAGAACTCATGGCCGGAGTGCAGATCCACGGCGCCGTGGTCGGCATCGCCGGTGGTCACATCCGCGGCTATAACAGCCATGGCATTGTCGCCATCAAAAACAAAGAGGTGAGCAATGATGACCTGGGTCGGGTCATGGATGCCGCCCGCGCCATCGTCATTCCCCAAGACCAAAACGTGCTCCATGTGCTGCCCCAAGAATTCACCATCGACAGCCAGGAGGGGGTACGCGAGCCCATCGGCATGTCGGGAGTGCGCCTAGAGGCTCAAGTACATATCGTTACCGGCTCGATCAGCGCCACGCAGAATATCGCCAAGTGCGTCGAGCGCTGCGGCCTGCAGGTGCAGGGCATGGTCCTCGAGCAACTCGCTTCGGCGGATGCGGTTCTCACCGCCGATGAGAAGGAACTCGGGGTGTGTTTGGTGGACATCGGCGGTGGCACCACCGACATCGCCATCTTCCGCGACGGCGCGGTACGCCATACGGCGGTGATTCCCATTGCCGGCGACCAGATCACCAACGATATTGCCCTCGGCCTGCGTACGCCGCCGATCGAGGCGGAGCAAATCAAAAAGCTGTACGGCTGCGCCCTTGGCGATCTCATCGAGCAGGATGACGATATCCCGGTGCCCAGCGTCGGTGCCCGCCCGCCGCGGACCATTTCCCGCCGCGTTCTCAATGACATCATCGAGCCACGGGTGCGCGAACTCTTCGAGCTCATCCAGGCCGAACTGCGCCGCACTGGCTTCGAGGACCTCGTTGCCGCTGGCGTGGTGCTGACAGGCGGTTCGAGTCGCCTGCAGGGCATGGCCGAGCTGGCGGAAGAGATCCTGCATCTGCCGGTACGCACCGGCGAGCCGATGCATCTGGCCGGGATGGAAACCGTGGTGCGCGCGCCCTGGCATGCCACCGGCGTCGGACTGGTGATGTATGGCCTGCACAACGGTCTCGCTGGCCAGGCCGAGCCCGTGCAGCAGCCCCTTCCGGCCGCTAACGGACGGCCCGAGGCACAGCGTCCGGCGGCCCTCGGCAGCGTCTTTGGCAAACTGCGTAATTGGGTCCAGACCAGTTTCGGTTGAGCCACCCCCACATCTCACGAGAGGAATCGACTATGTTTGAATTGAACGAAATGGAACAGGAAGGGGCCGTCATCAAGGTCATCGGCGTGGGTGGCGGCGGCGGCAATGCCATCAACAATATGGCGCAGACGGGTCTGGAGGGGGTGGAGTTCATCAGCGCCAATACCGACGCCCAGGCCCTGCGCAATTCCAATGCCCAACGCACCCTGCAGCTGGGTAGCGAATTGACCCGCGGCCTCGGCGCCGGGGCCAACCCGGAAATCGGCCGCAAGGCCGCCGAAGAGTGCCGCGAGGAGATTCGCGCTACCCTGGAAAACACCGACATGCTCTTTATTACCACCGGCATGGGTGGGGGCACCGGCACGGGTGCCGCCCCAGTGGTCGCATCCATTGCCCAGGATATGGGCATTCTTACCGTTGGCGTGGTCACCAAGCCCTTCAATTTCGAAGGCAAAAAGCGCCAGCAATACGCCCTCACCGGCATCGATGAACTCGCGCAACATGTCGACTCGCTGGTCATCATCCCCAACGAGAAGCTCCTCGCCGTGCTCGGCAAGCAAATTAGCCTGCGCGATGCCTACCTGGCCGCCGACAACGTCCTCATGGGGGCGGTGCAAGGTATTTCCGAACTCATCACCCGCCCCGGCCTGATGAACCTTGACTTTGCCGACGTCCGCACGGTGATGTCGGGAATGGGCCTGGCGATGATGGGCACGGCTGCGGCGCGCGGCGAGAGTCGTGCCCGAGACGCTGCCAATCGTGCTGCCAGCAGCCCCCTGCTCGACGACATCAATCTCTCGGGCGCCCGCGGTATTTTGGTCAACATCACCGCTGGCAACGATCTCTCCTTGGGCGAGTTTGAGGAAGTGGGCGAGCTGATTCGCAGCTATGCCTCCGACGACGCCAACGTCAAGGTGGGTACGGTGATCGACGAGAGCCTGGAAGGCGAGCTGCGGGTTACCGTGGTTGCCACCGGACTGCAGCGGGAGCCGGTGCGTCTGGCGGTCGAAAACAATCGCCTGCGGCCCGAGCTTACCACCCCAGCCAATGCCATCGACTGGCGACAGCTCGATCGCCCGGCGGCCCTGCGCCAGTCCTCGACCCGTGCGCAGGCGGTCAACGACGGCCGCACGGGGCCCGCTCGCCCGGTGGCCGATTATGCCGATCTGGACATTCCCGCCTTTTTGCGCCGCCAAGCCGACTGATCTCCCACTGCCGGCCGCTGCCCCGCTCCTCGCGGGGCTTTTTTTGGAGCTGCCGCGGTGACGATTTGCGGGCTGGGGTATTCTCTTGCCCCTACTTTGCCGTAGAATGAGAAATAATCCTGTTTTACAGGAAAGTAGTCCCCGACGTGTTTGCGTCCCGTTTTGGAGAGAGTGGCACCATGTTATACCCCGAGTTGTTCCGAGCCCTGGAAGCGGCTCGCTGGAATATGGAGAAGGACATCCCTTGGGATCAGTTCGATGCCAGCAAGGTCACCCCTGAACATCTGCAAACCATCAAGATGAACGCCATCACCGAGTGGTCGGCCCTGCCTGCCACGGAAATGTTTCTGCGCGACAATCGCGACGACTCCGACTTCTCGGCCTTCATGTCGATCTGGTTCTACGAAGAACAAAAGCACGCCTTGGTATTGATGGAGTACCTGCGCCGCTTTGCCCCGGAATATCTACCAACGGAAGAAGAGCTGCACCAAGTGCGCTTCGAGTTCGATCCGGCACCGGCCATGGAAACCCTCATGCTGCATTTTTGCGGCGAGATTCGCCTCACCCACTGGTACAAGGCTGCGGCGGAGTGGCATCAGGAACCGGTGATCAAATTCATCTACGAGACCCTGTCTCGCGATGAGGCCCGCCATGCTGGCGTCTACCTCAAGTACATGCGCCGTGCCGTCGATCGCCTGGGCGATTCTGCCCGTTTGGCCTTTGCCAAGATTGGCGTACTCATGGCCAACACCAAGACCGCCAAGGCCTTGCACCCTACCAACCTGCACGTCAATAAAGAGATGTATCCCGCCGACAGCGTCCAAAGTCACCTGCCCGATCCCGGCTGGCTCGAACGTTGGCTCGATACCCAGATCCATTTCGACAGTATCTGGGAAGGCAAGGTGATCAACGGCATCCTACGCAACCTGTCCACCTTGTTGGAGATTCCCATTCAGAATGCCAAGGATCTCAGCCAGTATCGTAAGCGCATGGCGTCGGCAGCCGGTTAATGTCGCTTGCCCCCGACAGTTTTGCGCTGGCAGACTCGCCAACACGCGGTTTTACAAGGGATTTTCTTTGGGCACAGTTTCTGCTTCCTATCTCCCGGTTGTTCTGACGAGGATGGAAAAATGAAGACGACACCCAAAGCCCTTGCCGCCCTGTTCGGCATCTTGCTGCTGGCCGGCTGTGCCAATAACCCCTACGGGAACTCCTATGGTTTCGGTAGCAGCCCGCTCGGTGGCAACAAAACGACTACCGATACTGCCACTGGCGCCGCCTTGGGCGCGGTAGCGGGCGCTGTAGTCGGTAACCAAACCGGTAGCCCATTGTCTGGGGCGGCCATTGGCGCAGGATTAGGCGGTCTTGCTGGCTATGCCCTGTCCAAAAACCAGCAGCAGCCCGCCAATTGCCCGCCCGGATACAACTGTATCCAAAACACCCCACCGCCCAGCTGCCCCCCGGGCTATACCTGTAACCCGCAATAAGGGATGACGGTAGATACCGAACTATCTCCCTGGCGCAGTCTGGACCTCGAGGCCCGGCTGCGCTGGGCCCTCAGCCCAGAAATCCCTACCCTTTATCGTCATGCCCTGGCCCGCGAACAATGGGTCCAGACGCGCTGCTATTTTGCTCGTCGTCAGGATCTGCGGCCGGAGGAGGTCGCGCATTTCGCCAACGATGACGATTACGTGATCCGGCTATGCATCGCCAAGCGCCCCGACCTCAGCCCGGAGCAAGTCGCCGCCTTCTGTATCGACCGCGACCCTAATGTGCGCTACGCCATTGCCCGCAACCCCTTACTTAGCGCCGCGCAACGGCAGCTGCTCCTTAACGATATCGATGAAGTGGTGCGGCAGGCGGCCGACAAAGGAGCGCGCCCAAGTCAGACCCGTCAACGCCCGGGCCAGGCGAGTTTGTATCGCTGAGGTCAGCAGCGCTGGCCGCGGCAGAGCCAGGCGTCGCGTACTTGGCCATCGGCACCGAGCAGCACATGCAGTTCGCCCTGCTGGCGTAACCGCTGCGGTGCCGCCGCACCAAAACCGAGTTCTTCCTCAAAATCTACCAGGCAACTGACGAGATTTTCCTCCTTGCCCGCCTCTACCAAGCGGCATTGGCAGTGGGCGCCGTCGCGCCGCGCCAGCCCACCCATGCTCGTAAAGCTCGCCAGCAATTGCTGGGCATCCAGATAGTCGAGTATTTTTTCCTGTACCTGCGGGTCTTCCCAAACGGCCATCATCCTCTCCTCGGGCGGCTCCGTGCCTGCCCTGCCTTTAGCATAGTGCAGTCGCGCCCGAGATTCCTGACCTATACTCTCAGCAGAGCCAGGAGGGCCGGATGCCACTCACCAACGCCGCCGCTGTTGCCGTCTTTTCTCTGCTTGCCTTGGGGCTATTGCTGGGACTGTTGACCTTGGCGCGCGTCCTTGGTGGACGACATCCTAGTCGCAACAAAGATATCCCCTTCGAAAGCGGCCTCGGGGCGAGCACCGCGGTGCACCCGGCCACCCCGGTGCGCTTCTATCTCTTGGCGGTATCCTTTCTCGTTTTTGAACTCGAGGGCGCCTTTCTCTACGCCTGGGCGGTGGCCTTTCACTCCTTGGGACGCTTGGCAATCTGGGGCGGCATCGTTTTTCTGCTCATCCTTGCCCTCGGCTGGCTTTACGAATGGGCGATGGGAGGATTGCGATGGCGATGAGACAGGGACCGCTGGCCTTTTTTGCCGGTCGCCTCGATGAGCTTCTCGCCTGGAGTCGGGCGGGCTCTCTCTGGCCCCTCAATTTTGGGACTTCCTGCTGCTTTATCGAGATGGTGGCCGCGGTTACCCCGCGCCATGATCTTGCCCGCTTTGGCGCCGAGGTACTGCGCAGCTCGCCGCGTCAAGCCGATGTTTTGATCTGCTCCGGTACCGTCTTTGCCAAAATGGCGCCAATGATCGTCGAGATCTATGAGCAGATGCTCGAACCGAAGTGGGTGATCTCCATGGGCTCCTGCTCCAATTCCGGGGGCATGTATGACGTCTACAGCGTGATTCAGGGCCTCGACCAGATTCTACCGGTGGATGTCTATGTGCCGGGCTGCCCGCCCCGCCCCGAGGCCCTGATGGACGGGCTCACGCTGCTCCAACGCAAGATTCGCCAGCGACCCGCCCGGGTTCTGGCGCGAGAGAGCTGATGCTGCTCGCCGAGGTCTTGCAACGCCGCTTTGCTGCCCAGCCCGCCGCAGATGCTCGGGATGGCCTGCCCGATTTCGTCTTGCCGGTGGATCAGATCCTGCCCGCCCTGCGCTACCTACGCACCGAGCGGCGAGCGCCCTTCTCCATGCTCTTCGACCTGAGCGCGCGCGAGGAGACGGCAGCGGGCGAAGCCCAGTACACCCTGCTCTATCACCTGCATAGTCTGCAGCCAGGAGATTGGCTGCGGCTGCGCGTGCCCTTGGCCGCCGCAGAAGCGCCGACTTGCACGGAGATTTACCCCGCCGCCAATTGGTATGAACGCGAAGTGTATGATCTCTTCGGCATCCGCTTTTCTGGCCATCCCGATTTGCGCCGACTCTTGCTGAGCCCCAACTGGCAGGGCCACCCCCTGCGCAAAGCCGAGCCCATTCGTGCGACCGAGCGCCCGCCCCTACGCGTCGAGCGTGGCTCCTTGCAGGAGGCCCTGGCGGTCTACGCGCCCAAGGAGGCGCCGGGGGAGGGCGAGATGCTCCTCAATGTCGGCCCGCATCATCCCGGCACCCATGGCATTCTGCGCTACCGACTGCGCCTGCGCGGCGAACGTATCGTCGCGGTCGACCCCGATATCGGCTACCACCACCGCGGGGTGGAGAAGATTGCCGAGGGGCATAGCTATCACAATTTTCTTCCCTATACTGACCGCGTCGATTATTTGGGCGGTGTCCTCGGGGAGTGGCCCTATCTGCGTGCCGTCGAGGCCCTGGCGGGGATCGAGGTACCCGAGCGCGCCGAGGGCATTCGCACGCTACTTGCCGAAATCTGTCGCATCGAGTCGCATCTGGTCTGGCTGGGTAGTTACGGCAACGACCTCGGTACCATGGGGCCGGCCTTTTATGCCTTTCGCGATCGCGCCCTACTCCTCGACCTCATGGAGATCTTTACCGGTGGTCGCCTGCATCCGCAGTTTTTTCGCATTGGCGGGGTGGCGGCGGACCTCCCCGAGGGCTGGCAGGATGCCCTGCAGGCGGTGCTGCGCCAGGTCGAGTCGGGACTGCGCGATACCGAGACCCTGAGCGTCGACAATGCCATTTTTCGTGCCCGCACCGTTGGGGTAGGCAAAATCAGTCCGGCCATGGCGGAGCGTTGGAGCGCGAGCAGCATCGTCCTGCGCAGTACGGGTACGGCCTGGGACCTGCGCCGGGCCGAACCCTACGGGCTCTACCCGCGCCTAGATTTTACCGTGCCCACCGCGACCGAAGGCGATGCCTGGAGCCGTACCTGGCTGCACCTAGAGGAGATTCGCGAGAGTATCAGCATGCTGCGGCAGCTGTGCGCGCAGATGCCCGAGGGGCCGATCCTCGCCACCGACTCACCGCTAGCCCTGATGCCCAAGGAGCGCAGCCTGCGCGACATCGAGACCTTGATCCATCACTTCGAGCAGATGGCGGCGGAATTTGGCCCGCCGCCCGGGGTCGCTCTCGGCCTCGGCGAATCGGCACGCGGCATGCTTGGCTACTTTGTGTGCAGCGATGGCAGCCCGCGCCCGCAACGCCTGCGCATCCGCACCGGCTCCTTTGCCCATGTGCAGATGATTGCGGAACTCGGGCAGGGCCTCGCCATTCCCGATTTCATTGCCGCCATTGGATCTCTGGATTATGTCCTCGCCGACCTCGATCGCTGAGTCGCTCCCCGAACCATTGCAGGCCCGCCTGCAGGAGGCCCTGCGCCAGGCCGGGGCCCATCCCGAGGCGGCCGTCTGCGAGTTGCTGCGCCTTCTACAGGCGGCCTACGGCTGGATCGACGATGCCCGTTTGCACTTGGTCGCTTCCCTCTGCGGCATCAGCCCGGTGCGGGTCGAGGAACTCTGCACCTTCTATCCCTTGGTCTTACGCCAAGACCCCGGGCGCCATGTGCTACGCATCTGCGATAGCGTTGCCTGCCATTTGGCCGGCGCCCGCAAGCTCTTGGCGCAGGCAGAGGCGCAAAGCGGCGTACCCCCGGGGGAGAGCAATGGCCGCTACAGCATCCTGCCCCATGTTTGCCTGGGGCTCTGCGACCGGGCACCGGCAGCCCTTGTCGACGGCCACACCGTGGTCGCTCCCCTGAGTGCCGAGGCCCTGGCCGCACAGCTCGACGCCTGGGAGGCGGAGCCATGAGCGAACGTCCACTGAGTCTGCTCTTTGCGCATCCCGACCCGGCAGATCTGGCGGCCTACCGCGCCGTGGGAGGCTACCAGGGGCTACAGAAGGCCCTCACCATGACAGCAGAGGAGCTCATTGCTTTGGTGGAGCAATCCGGCCTGCGCGGCTGCGGCGGGGCGGGTTTTCCCACCGGGGTCAAATGGCGCCTGCGCGGTCTCGATGCACCCGAGCCCCGCTACCTGGTCTGCAACCTCGACGAGACCGAGCCCGGCAGCTTCAAGGATCGCGCCTTGCTCTTTGGTGCCCCGCAGCAAATCCTCGAGGGGATGCTGATTGCCGCCCATGCCCTCGGGGTACGCGAGGCCACCCTCTTCGTCCGCGGCGAATATGCCGCCGGTGCCGAAATTTTTGCCCGCGCCCTGCAGGCTGCCGAGGCCGCAGGCCTGCTCGATTTGCCCGCGGGACCTCTGCGCCTCGACATGCATCTCTCTTTGGGCCGTTACATCTGCGGCGAGGATTCGGCCATCCTCAACGCCATCGAAGGACGCCGCCCCAATCCGCGCAAAAAGCCCCCGCACATTGCGCAAAAAGGGCTTTGGCAACAGCCGACCACGGTCAACAATGCCGAAACCCTGGCACAGCTGCCGGGAATCCTGCGCGCCGGCAGCGAGACCTACCGCAGTTGGGGCGTAGCTGGCGGGGTGGGGAGCAAGCTTTACAGCGTCTGTGGGCCGGTGCAGCGGCCCGGGGTTTTTGAACTGCCCATGGGAACCTCCTTGCGGGAAATCCTCTACGTACATGGAGGAGGCCCCCTACCCGGGCGACAGATCCGCGCCGTCCTGCCCGGCGGTGCTTCCACCCCCTTCGTTCTGCCCAAAGATTTCGATACCCCCATGCACTTCGATGCCATGGCCAAGATCGGCTCGCGCTTGGGTACCGGCGGCTGCATCGTTCTCGACGATCGGCATTGCCCCCTCGATTTTCTCATCGCCACCACCCGCTTCTACGCGCGGGAATCCTGCGGATTTTGCACCCCCTGCCGGGAGGGTCTACCTTTTTTATTGTGGCTCCTGGAAAAAATCGAGGCGGGGGAAGGCGAAATGCGCGACCTGGATAATATCGAGACCCTGGGCAAGGAGATCGCCCCGAATAGCTTCTGCGCCCTCGCCCCGGGCGCGCTCATGCCCCTGCTTTCGGGAATGGTGATCTTTCGCGACGAGATTGCCGCCCACGTCGAGCAAGGGCGCTGCCCCTACGGAGACCGGCATGGCTGAGGTCTTTTACTTGGATGGCGAGCCCATTCCCTTCCGAGCCGGGCAGAACGTCCTCGAGGCCCTGCTGGCTCAGGGTAACAGTCCCATCCCCTATTTTTGCTACCACCCCGCCCTTGGCAGCCTCGGGGCCTGTCGCCAGTGCGGGGTCAAGGTCTTTCCCCACGACGGCAAGCATCCGCCGCGGCTGACCATGGCCTGCTTGCTCCCTGCCAGCCGCGGTCTGCAACTGGCGCGCGCCGAGGCCGAGGTGGAGCAGGAGCATCGCCTCATCAGCGAACTGCTCATGCGCAATCATCCCCACGACTGCCCGGTCTGCGATGAAGGCGGGCAGTGCCACTTGCAGAACATGACCGTGGCCAGCGGCCATGCCTACCGCGCGTATTCGCCCGAGAAGCGGCGCTATCGTAGCCAGCAGCTCGGGCCCTTGATCGCACAAGAGATGAACCGCTGCATTGCCTGCTACCGCTGCGTGCGCTTTTATCAGGATGCTGCCGGGGGTGAGGATTTTGGCGTGTTTGGCTCGCGCGACCGCGTCTTTTTTGGGCGCCTCGAAGACGGCCCCCTGGAAAGCCCCCTGGCCGGTAATCTAGCGGAAGTCTGCCCCACCGGGGTCTTCACCGACAAGGTCTATCACCAGGCCTACCTGCGCCCCTGGGATCTCGAGGAAAGCAACGCTATCTGCCCGCACTGTAGCCTCGGCTGCAACACCCGCCCCGGCGCTGGGCGCGGACGGCTGCGACGCATTCGCCAACGCGCCCATGCCGAGATCAACCCGCACTTTCTCTGTGACCGCGGTCGCTTCGGTTTTCGCTATGTCGATGCCGCCGAGCGGCCGCGGAGGGCCCAGGCGCAAGGACGAAGCTTGGGCATCGACGACGCCCTCGATCGGCTGGCGGCACGGCTGGCAGACGGGCGCACGGCCTTTCTCGGTTCCGCCCGGGAGGATCTCGACAGCAATCTCGGACTCCTTGCCCTTGCCGATCTCTGCGGCGGCCCCTTTGCCGCCTTTCTCGATCCCTGGCAGGAAGCCCTCGCGCGCGAGATTCTCGCCTTACCACGCCCGCCCGCCCCGGCGCAGATCCCGAACTTCCGCGAAATCCTCCTCATCGGTGCCGTGGAGCAGGTTGCACCCACCCTGCCCCTCTTTCTGCGCCAGGCCCGGGAGCGCGGCGCGCAACTGCATCTCCTGCGTTGCCTGCCCAGCGCCCTCGCCCGGCTCGTACAAGGCGACCAGCTCCTGCCCCCGGCGGCCTTCCTCGACGCCGCCTGGGACTGGCTCGCCAAGGCGCATAAGCATCCCTTTCTGCTCCTCGTCGACAGCGAATCCATCGGCCCCGAGCTGCTGCACCTGCTGCGTCGGGAGATACCCACCTGGCCCGCCGGCAGCGGCATCCTCCCGGTCTACCGTCAGGCCAACTTACCCGGGGCTTCTTTCTATGCCGTCGATGGCCACAGTGCCCGGCTGCGCGCCAGCATCGCGGCAGGGCATTGCGATCATCTCTTAAGCCTCGCCCAAGATCCGCAGGAAGTGGACGGCCCCTGGTGGCGCGCCCACCCGGATCTCGACTTGAGCCTCATCGATCAGCGCCGCAGCCCATCCTGGGACGAAGCCTGGCTGAGCCTACCCTGCAGTGCCCTGAGCGAGCGTTCGGGCTGGTATTACAACGGTGAGGGGCGTCTGCAGCAGAGCGAACAAGCCTACGTCCCGGCCGAGGAACAGCGCCGTTGGCGCCCGGAGCTTGGGCCTTTTCCCTTGGCCGCCGGCGGCATTTTGCAAAGTAGCGCCTTGCCTTCGCCTATGGCCCTTTGCCAAGCCCTGGCGGAGCGCCTGGGCGAGCTCGCGGCCTGGCAGGAGCGGTACCGCTTCTACCGCGATTTTCTGGTGGGCGCGGCGGGGGCGGAGAGCTTTCTCCCGGAGGACCTGCGCGCTCGCTTTCGCCTGCACTCCGCGCCGCCGCCGCGGGCCGCAGACCGGGGCTGGACCCTGGCGCGCTGCAGTCATTACAGCGAAGAAACCCTGGCCGCTGGCGCCCGCGAACTGCACAGCCTGGCGCCCATGCCGGCAGCCTGGCTGGCGCCGGGGCAAGTTCGGGCAAAGACGGTACGGCTGCACGCCGCCGACGGCAAAAACCGCACCCTGTCGCTGCGGGAAGTTCCGGATATGTGCCCGGAAGTACTCGCCATTCCCGGGGAGCTTCTGGCGGATCTGGGCCTGCGCCCCGGCGATGGCCTCACACCGGAGTGGCTCGACCTATGCTGATCGCCCTCCAAGTCCTGGCCATGCTCGCGACCTTGCTCGCCCTCCTCGGCCTTGCCGGTTTTCTGGTCTTTGCCGAGCGCCGGGTGCTGGCATTGCTCCAGAATCGCCTGGGTCCGAATCGCCTGGGGCCCTTCGGGGTGGGACAGGCCCTTGCCGATGCCATCAAGCTCCTCGCCAAGGAGGACTTCGTTCCCCGTTTTGCCAATAACTGGCTGTACCGTGGCGCTCCGGTCCTCGTCGCGGCCAGCGCCCTGGCAGGTTTTGCCGTACTGCCCCTGGCGCCCGGAGTCTCCTGGGCCGGCACCTGGAATATTGGACTGCTGCTGCTTCTCGCCCTTAGCTCATTGCATGTGTATGGCGTCTTCCTCGGCGGCTGGTCGTCCAACAACAAGTTCGCCCTCTACGGGGCAATTCGCGCGGTGGCGCAGCTGATCAGCTACGAACTCCCCCTCGGTCTTGCTCTCCTTGCCCTGGTCCTCCTTGCCGGCAGCCTCTCCCTGCAGGGGCTCGGGCAGGCCGGCAGCGGGCTCCCTCTCATCGTCTATCAACCCCTCGGCTTTCTTGTTTTTGCGATTGCCGGGGTGGCCGAAACCCAGCGGCTGCCCTTTGACCTTGCCGAGGCCGAAAGCGAATTGGTGGCGGGCTACCACACCGAGTATGGCGGCATGCGCTTCGGCTTCTTCTTTTTGGGCGAGTATTTGGGTCTGGTGCTGATCGCGGCCCTCATTGCCCTGCTCTATCTGGGTGCCTGGAGCGGGCCCTTCTTGCCCGCGTGCTGCTGGATGCTCCTCAAGACGGCGCTGGTGATCCTGGTCTTTTTTTGGATGCGCGCGAGCCTCCCGCGGCCGCGCTACGACCAACTGCTGCATTGGGGCTGGAATGCGCTGTTGCCCCTGGCCATCCTCAATTTATTGCTGACCGCCCTGGCGGCGGCCTGGTGGGGGACGCCATGAAGCTCTGGCGCCGCTTCTTTGCCAGTTTCTGGACGACCCTGCGCCAGCTGCCGCGCCGCGATACTCTCTCCTACCCGGAGCAGCAGCCCCAACTCAGCCGACGCTGGCGCGGGCGGCCGGTGCTCACCCGCGATGCCGACGGCGAAGAACGCTGTGTGGCCTGCGAGCTCTGCTCTGCCGTCTGCCCGACCCAGTGCATCGCCTTGGAGGGGGCGGATCGCCCCGACGGCCGTCGCTTCGCCGAGAGCTTTCGTATCAATTTTGCGCGCTGCATCTATTGTGGGCTCTGTGAGGAGGCCTGCCCGACCTTAGCCATCCAGCTCTCGCCGGAATTTGCCTTTGCGCAGAGCGAGCGCGGCGATTTTGTCTACAGCAAGGAGGCCCTGCTCATCGATGGCCCGGGCAAGCACCCAGACTATCGCTACTACGACCATGCCGGGGTGCGCATCCGCGCCCTGCCGCCGGCGCCGGCCGTCGAGCCCCGGAGCAATCTGCCATGATCGCTCTTGGCCTGCTGCTCCTCGTTCTGCTCGCTGGCTTGCTCTTCGGCGTTCTGCTCTTGCGCGATACCCTCCATGCCGTCGTTGCCGTGGCGGCCGCCCTGGGCGTCCTCGCCATCCTCTTTTATCTGCTCGGTGCGCCGTTTTTGGCAGCCATGGAAATCCTCCTCTATCTCGGCGCCATCCTCGTGCTCTTTCTTTTTGCCCTCATGCTCCTCGGCCCCGAGGCGCGGGCGGCAAGCGCCAAGCGGAGCTGGCGGCGCGGCTGGCCCTGGGCTGCCCTGGTACTGCTGGCCTTGGCCCTGGCGCTGGCCGCTCTGCTCTGGCAGGCGCTGGTCATCGACGAGCCGATCCAGGCCATTGCCCCGGCACGCCTGGGCCATGCCCTCTTCGGCCCCTTCCTCTGGTGGAGCGAGGCGGTGGCCGTCCTGCTCTTTGTGGTGATTGCGGCGGTGCTGGTTTTGCATGCCGGGGAGGACAAGCATGATTGAGATCACGCTGGCCGCTGCCACGCTACTCTTTTTTGCCGGCCTCGCCCTCATTCTATTGCGCCGCAGCCTGATCGTCTGGCTCCTCGGCGCAGAGCTACTCTTCAATGCCGCCCTGGTGGTGGCATTGGCGGGGGCGGCACGCTGGCATTCGCCAAGCGGGCAGGTCCTCGCCCTCTTCCTCATGGCCTTGAGCGGGGCTGCCTTGGCACCGAGTTTGGCCCTGCTACTGCGGGTCAAGCGCGAACTTGGCACGCTCGAGGTGGATGGCCTGCGTTTGCTGCGGGAGCGGGAGGCGCAGGATGGCTGAATGGCTCTTCTCGGTGCCGGGCTTTCCGCTCCTCGGCGCCCTCCTCAACGCCCTCTTCGGCGAACAGCTCGGGCCGCGCTGGTGCGGGCGCTTGGCCGCCACCATGCCCTTGTTCTCCTCCCTCCTCGTCCTCGCCTTCTGGTTCCGGGGCACCCAACCCGCCATCGTCGAGCATCTCTGGACCTGGATGGCGGTAGGGGATTTGCACATCGACATCAGCCTACGCCTCGACGATGTCAGCCTGGTCATGGTCAGCATCGCGAGCTTCGTCGGCTTTCTCATTCATCTCTTTTCCCAGGAGTATTTGCGCGGGGATTACGGGGAGCGACGCTATTATTTCTATCTCAATCTCTTTGTGGCGGGGATGCTCGTTCTTGTGCTCGCCAACAATCTGCTCCTGCTCTATCTCGGCTGGGAGACCGTGGGGCTTTGTTCGTATGCCCTGATTTCCCATTGGTACCGGGAGCCGGGCAACGCTTGGGCGGGGCGCAAGGCCTTTGTCGTTACCCGTATTGGCGATACCGCTCTGCTGCTGGGCATCTTTCTGCTCTTTGCCCGCTACCATACCCTCAGCATCCCACAGTTGCTGCCGCTGCTGCAGGCAAGCCCGGCGCCGATTCTCCTGCCCGCAGCGAGCCTGCTTCTCCTCATCGGTGCCTATGCCAAGTCGGCACAATTTCCCTTCCATGTGTGGCTACCCGACTCCATGGCCGGGCCGAGTACGGTTTCAGCCCTGATCCACGCCGCTACCATGGTCACTGCCGGGGTCTATCTCTGTATTCGTCTACAGGGGCTTTTCGCCGCCGTACCCGGCATGCTCGAACTCATCGCGCTCTTTGGTGCCTGGACCGCCTTCTATGCTGCCTCCTGTGCCCTTGCCCAAGTCGACGTCAAGCGCGTTCTTGCCTATTCTACCATTAGTCAACTGGGGTATATGTTTCTTGCCGTCGGCATCGGTGCGCCCAGCCTCGGGCTTTTTCACCTGCTCGTGCATGGCTGCTTCAAGGCCCTGCTCTTTCTGGGCTCCGGCAGCATCCTGTTGATCTATGCCGATGACCACGACATCCGCCACATGGGTGGTCTCAAAAGCCGTCAGCCTTTTCTGCGCTGGACCTTTCTTGCCGGCATCTTCTGTCTGGCGGCGGTACCGTTGGTTTCGGCAGCATTTTACAGCAAAGACGCCATCATCGACGCCAGTTTCCTGGTTGCCGGTGGCGGCCTTCCCTACGCCCTCGCCCTGGCCGGCGCACTGCTGACGGCGGCCTACGCCTTTCGCTTGTATTTCATGATCTTCGAGGGCAAGCCGGTGGAACTCGAGCGCCCCTACCAGATGGGTTGGGGCATGAAGCTCCCCCTGGCGATTTTGGCGGCGGCGAGTATCGGCATCGGCTGGCTGCAATTCCCGCCAGGCTGGCCTGGACCACATCTCTGGGTGCCCTGGCTGGCGCCGGAACTGGGCCTGCCGCCGCGCCCGTCGGGTCTCGAGGGCCTCTTGCTGACCCTGGCTGGCGCCTCCGTCACCTTCCTCGGTATCGGTATCGGCTACTGGGCGGCGAAACGCGAGCGCGCCGGTCGGGGCTTCAGCCGCTGGCGCTTTTTGGACACGGGTTGGGGCATCGATGCCGCCTTTCTGCGTCTCTTTCCGGCACCTTTTTATGCCCTGGGCAAATTTCTGCGTCGCGGCGTCGAGGAGGTCGGGATCCATGGCTTGGCGCAGGGGGGGCTCCGCGATGTTCTCGCTCTCTCCGCCAACGGATTGGCGCGGGGGGAGAATGGTCTAGTCAGTCGCTATGCCCTCGGCATGGTTCTTGGCCTCTTCCTTCTGCTGCTCCTAATCTGGACTTGGCCGGCATGATCGTCTCTCTGCTCATCCTGCTGCCTTGGGCCGTTGCCCTCGGGCTCAGTCTAGCCGGGCGGGCGGCCTGGGCCTTGAGCATGGCCGCGGCCCTGGCAGAGATCCTCCTCTGTCTGCCGCTGCTCGCCGGTACTGCCTCTGACATCGTCGCTATCCACCTGCCTCTACTGGGCGATCTCTGGGATTTGCAGAGCAGCCCGCTGGCCAACCTCTTTGCCCTGACGACGGCGCTGCTGCTTCCCCTTTCCCTCAGCCTAGAGCGGCGTCAGACCAATGATCTGCATCTGGCGCGGATTCTGGCGGTACTGCAAGGCGCCTTGATGGGCACCTTTTTTGCGAACAATTTCCTCAGCTTCTATGGGTTTTATGAGATCGTCGCGGTAGCGGCTGCCTGGCTCATTCTGCGCAGCGGCGCCCACGACCGCCGTGCTGCCCTTACCTTTTTGCTCTATACCGTAACGACTTCGCTCTTCCTGCTGCTGGCCGTCTTGCCGGTGTACCTGGATAGCGGTAGCCGCACCGGTTTTTATGATTTCTCGTGGTTGCATCTGGCCGGCAGCACCTTGGCCGCGCCCACGCAATGGCTGCTCTTTGTGGCCATGGTGGCGGGGCTCGGGGTAAAGCTTCCCCTTTTTCCGCTGCATGGCTGGGCGCGCGCCGCCTATGTGCAGAGCGCGCCGGCGGCGGCGCTCTTTCTTTCTGGTGCAACGGTATTGGCGGGGGTCTACGGCCTCTGCCACTGGGCGGTGCCTCTGCTGCCCGAGGGCGCCCTGCTCTTTCGACCAGATGGCGTCGTCCTCGCCAGCATCGGTACCCTGTACGGCGCCTTTCTCGCCCTCAGCACCAGCGATCTGCGGGAGACCATCGCCTACGGTAGCGTCAGCCACATGAATCTCGTCGCCCTCGGGCTCTTTGCGCTGCAGGAGCAGGCCTGGAGTGGGGCGCTCTTCTTGAGCATCGCCCATGCCATTCTTGCCGGTGGCCTCTTTGCCCTGCTGGCGATGCTCGCCGCCCGCGGGCTGGCAAGCAACTGGGAGGAGCTCGGTGGACTTTTTCGTCCCCTACCGCGCCTGGGTGCCTGGACCCTCTTCTTTTTTCTGATGGCCTTGGGTCTGCCGGGCCTGGGCAATTTTCCTGGGGAATTTCTTACCCTGCTCGGTAGTTTTCAGGTTTCTCCCCTCTGGACCGGCATCGCCACCCTCGGCATGATCATCAATCTCGTGGTTTTTTTGCGCGCCTACGAGCGCAGCATGCTTGGTCATCTGAACCCACGTCTGCCGCTAGCGATTGCCGACCTCGATCGCCATGAATACTGGATTTTTCTACTCCTGGCCGTCGCCAGCCTGTATCTCGGGCTGCATAGTCAGAGCCTGCTTGCCGACTTTACCCAACTGTTACCGGTGCATGCCCCGCTGGTGCTAGGAGGCGCGCATGGCGCTTGACCCCACCCTGTGGGCCCCCATCGCCGTCGCCCTCACCGCCCTGTTGGCCTTTTTTCTGGACCTACACCCCGCACTCGGGCGCCTCGCTCCCTATTGGGGGGCGCTAGCCAGCCTCGCCGCCACCGCCTTGGTGCTACATGCCCGCCTGCAACTGGGGGCGGGATTCTATTGGGACAGCAGCGCCAGCATTCTCGGCAGCTATCTCGGCCTGGCCAGCGCCGCCGTTTTCTTGGTCTTAGCCCGCCACCCCTCACTGCGGCGCCTACCCGGGGCATTTACCGGCCTCTGCCTGAGTGTGCTGCTCGGCGCCTTGCTGTTGGTGGGCAGCGACGAGCTCTTGGGCATTTTCGTAGGCCTGGAATTACAGGTGCTGCCCTTCTTTGCTCTTTTTGCTTGGCCTGGCAGCGCGCGGCACAGCCTCGAAGCGGCAATGAAATATGCCCTCCTCGCCGCCCTCGCCTCGGCCTTTTTCGGCCTCGGTATCGCGTTGATTTACCTCGGTAATGGCGACCTCGCTCTGAATCCGCCCCTTGGCCCCTTGGAAGGCACCTTTGCTGCCCGTCTGGGCTTTCTTTTGCTCCTTGCCGCCCTGGGATTCGAGTTGGGGGTAGCGCCCTTTCACGCCTGGGTCGCAGACATCTATGCGGGAGCGCCAGTCCCTGCCCTGCTCTATTTGGGGGCAGTGGCAAAGGTGGCCATCATGGGGTTGTTGATCAATCTTGCCGGGGTTTCCGGGGCTTGGTTGCTGCCTTATCTCGTCCTCGCCGCTTTCAGCATCATCGTCGGCAACCTCCTCGCTTGGCGCAGCACAACGCCACGGCGCATGTTGGGCTATTCCGCCGTTGCCCATGCCGGCTATTTTCTCGCCGCTTTGGCGGCCGGCCCCCTGGGGCTCATCGTTGCCACTTTCTACGCTCTGGTCTACGGGCTGACGCATCTTGGCACTTTCGGTGCCCTACTGAGCCTCCCCGAAGATACGCAGGGACTGCCCTGGCGCCATCTACGCCAGCAAGCCCCGCTAGCTGCGGGCCTTCTTGTCGTGAGTCTCTTCTCCCTGGCGGGAATGCCGCCCACTCTGGGCTTTTTTGTCAAGCTCGGGGTACTGGTGGCGGATGTCGAAGCGCGGCGCTGGGGGCTCGCCATCCTCGTTCTGCTTGGTAGCGCTCTCTCCTTTGCCTACTACTTGCCGAGCCTCTGGCGCCATCCACCGGAACAACGCAGCCTCGCCCTCTGGCAAAGTCCTGGGTTACGCCTGTATGCTGCCGCCGGTATGCTCCTGCTCGCTTTGGGGTGGCTGTTGTTGCCGTTGTTTTTTTCCGTATGAGAATGCCCGCTGTGGACCGTTGGCCGAGGCCGCTGCTGCCCATTGGGCTGGGCGCGGCCTTGCTGATTTGGTTTGGAATTTTTTGCGGCTACTATTTTTTTAGCCGTGGTCTGGACCCCAGCTCCAACACCCTCGCGGGCACCTTGGTAAACTGGGATGCCAAGTGGTATCTCGACATTGCCCAAAATGGTTACAGCTATCAACCAAGTTCTCCGGCTGGGCAAAACATCATCTTTTTCCCCCTCTACCCCCTCCTGCTCGCGCTACTCGGCAAAATCCTACCGTTTCCTCTCGCCCCTCTGGGAATTTGCCTCGCCGCTGGCAGTGGTGTGTTGTCACTCGTTTTCTTCCATCGCTTTGCCGAAGACCATCTCGACAGCTCGCAAGCGATAGCGGCTACTTGGATCTACGCTCTTTACCCCGGTGCTTTTTTCTTTGCAAGCGTCTATCCAACAGGGCTGATCAATGTCTTCGCTCTCCTCGCCCTCCTTGCTTGGCATCGACAACGGTCATATCTCTCGGCATTCTGGCTGGGCCTCGGGAGCGCCTGCGGCCCTCTATCGGTCTTTTTTGCCCTCGCCCTCTGGGTGATCCTCGCTGCCCAGGCTTGGCAAGCGCGCCATTGGCGCAGTCTCTTGCCCTCCTTGCTGCGCGGCTTCCTTGCTTGTAGCGGGCTTTTGGCCTTCATCGTCTACCAAGCAGTGGTTTTTCATACTTCCCTCGCCTTCATCGAGGGCCATGCCTCGTATTTGGGCGAGCTGAGCGCCAGCGAGAAACTCCTGAACATTCTGCAGTTATATCCCTTTTACGGCGGCGACTTCACCCCCCTGTGGCAGGCCTTGCAAGGCAAGAATACCCTTCTCAATCCGGCACGCTCGGTGTACTTTTTTTTCAATGCCTTCTGTTTGGGGGCCAACTTGCTTGCCCTGCTCACCTTCCTTTGGCGACGCGAGTGGGCCTGGGCCTGGATTTCTCTGGTCTTGATTGCTGCGTATTTGTGGTTTCAGGGGGCCTCGCAGGGCCCTGTTTCCACCTACCGTTTGCTCTACCTGAATCTGCCAGTCTTCCTGCTCGCTGGGCGCTTGCTCCCGTGGCGCCCCTTGTGGGGACGCCTCTTGCTTGGCACCAGTGTCGTAGCGCTATTTCTGCAGTCCGCCTTTTTTGTTTCCGGCCACTGGGCCTTCTAGCCGAAGCGTCGCTAGCGCGATTAGCAAAGCTTATAGCTTAGCGTACGGTCGAACCTGGCTTGGCGGCGCAAGCGATGCAATTGACAAAGCATACCCCCTCGCCTAGCCTATAAAAAAAGGCGATGAAGTCCGCCTGGAACCGCCCCCTGTGGCTAATGACTTCTACCGATCCCGCAAAACGGGAGGTAGATTGTTTTTATCCGAAACAAGGGGGAGGTATGCTGCAACAAATCGTGCTGCAAGTGGCCCAGGTTCTTACGGTCCTGCTCCTTGCCCCGCTCTTGCACGGTTTCATCGTCAAGATGGAAGAAAAGGTCCAGCGCGGCCAGGGGCCCTCCATCTTCCAGCCCTACCGGGATCTCTGGAAACTCTTCCACAAAACGCAACTGGTGCCGGAGACGGCAAGCTGGGTATTTTTTGCCGCACCGGTGCTGGCCTTTGTGGCGATGATGATCGTGCCCATGCTCATCCCGGTCCTGACCAACTTCCCGCTGCCGCTTTCGGACATGGGCGATATCCTCGGTGGCGGACTAATCCTTACGCTAGGCAGTTTCTTTATTCTCCTCGCCGGGTTGGATACCGGCCAACCCTTCGGCGGCTTGGGCTCAAGCCGGGCGGTCATGCTCGGCATTCTCGCTGAGCCGACCCTGATCCTGGTCTTTGTTGGCATCACCTTTCTCGACCATTCGATGCTGCCCTTCGTCGCCAACCACCTCTTGGCGCAAAATTCTGTAGCCTACTGGAGCCCAGCGCATATCTTTCTGATTTTTGCCTTCCTCATTCTGCTCACCGTCGAGACCGACCGCCTGCCAATCCATTCCACCATCCCCTACGAAATCTACATGATCGACGAGGCGAGAATCCTGGAGTACTCGGGGCCGCTGCTCGCCTTACTCAAATGGGCGAGTTGGATGAAGCAGTTCATTCTCTACACCATTTTTCTCAATGTATTTCTGTTTCCTTGGGGACTATCGGTGCATGGCAATTTTGGCTCGGTAGTGCTCGCCTTGCTTATCATTCTGGGCAAATACGGGCTGCTTGGACTCTTCATGGTAGTGGTCGATACGATGCAATCGCGTCTGCGATTCTATCGCTATCAAGAGCCTCTGGCGCTTTCTTTTCTCTTTGCCGTACTCGCCATTGTGGCAGATCAACTGTAGGAGCCGGCCATGCTCATCTTCCATCTCGACCCCTTGGCCAGCTCCCTCTTCAGCCTGCTCGCCATTCTTGCCTTGGTGCTCTCGTTTGTAATGCTGGGCTCCCACTGGTTGAAAAATCATGTCTATGCCTTTGCCGCCGAGTCCTGGGTCATTGCCGCGATTTCCGCCTCCGTCGGCTTTTACGGGCACTACCCCGAGCTCTACCTGATTGCCGCCCTTTCCGCCCTCTTTCGCGGCACCTTGCTGCCTTACCTGGTGCTGCGCTTGGTGCGGCGCCTCAACATCAACCGGGAGTTCACCCCTCTGCTCAAGCCCTCGTCGAGCATGCTCTTGGGGGCGGTCATGGTGATCTTTTCCTATGAAGTCGCCCGGCGGTTGGGCATTGCCCTGAACTTGGTCGACAACATTGCCGTGCTTGCCCTCACCTGCATGTTCAGCCTGAAGCTGATTGGCTTTTTGCTGATGATCCTGCGCTCCGAGGCGATCAGCCATATCCTTGGCCTCTTGGTGATCGAGAATGGCATCTTCCTGGGCTCTCAAATAATCGTACCAGGCATGCCGGCCTTGCTCGAGCTGGTGATCATTTTTGATCTGGTGACCATCGTCATGGCCTTCGGGATGCTGGTGCGCTATCTGCAAAGCCATGCCGGCACTACCAGCAGCCGCGGGCTGCAAAAATTGGTGGGCTGAGCCATGGTCAACTTTGATGCCCTGATCGCCGCCCTCTGGATCGTGCCCAGCGCGGCCATCGGCGCCATACTGGCGATTCGGCGCCCGCGTTGGGGAGAATTTCTCAATTTGCTAAGCGCCCTCATTGTCTTTGCGCTGACCCTCGCAATCCTCGTCGCCGCCCCCGATGCGGCCTGGGTGGGTGGCAGTCAATATCTCCTCCTCACCCCGCTTGGGGCTTGGGTGCTCTTTTGTGTGGGGGTGGTGTACCTCCTCGCTTCCATCTACGCCATCGGCTATATGCGGCTGCTGCCCGAAGAAGAGCCGCGCCTGCACAAGTTCTATGCCCTGCAGGCAGGTTTTGCCCTCACCATGCTCGTTGCACCCCTGATGAACAACCCCGGTATTTTCTGGATTGCCATCGATTTCACCACCATCGTCAGCGCCTTCCTGGTCGGCTTCGAACGCGAGGCGGAATGCATCGAGGCGGCCTGGAAATATCTTATCGTGGTCTCGGCGGGCCTCGCCCTTGCCCTCCTCGGCATCATCCTCTTTTACTGGGGCGGCACCTTTAGCCTCGGGCCGACTTACGCCCTCACCTGGGCAAATCTCCGCGCCACGGCTCCCAAGGTGCCAGAAACGCTGCTCTTCTTCTCCTTTTTGTTGACTTTGGTGGGCTTTGGCACAAAAGTTGGCCTTGCGCCCATGCATACCTGGCTGCCCGATGCCCACAGTGAAGGCCCGGCGCCAGCCTCGGCCATGCTTTCCGGCGCCTTGCTCAACATCGCGCTACTGGGCATCTACCGGTTTTTGGCCATTGTCGATGCCGGCGGCTCTGGTGGCATTGGTCATTCCGCCTTATTGGTGCTGGGGGTATTTTCCCTGGCTGTTGCCGGGCTTTTCATCGTCCGCCAGGATGGCGCGAAGCGTATGCTTGCCTATTCTTCTTTAGAGCATATGGGGGTACTGGCCATCGGTTTTGGCTTTGGCGGGCCCCTAGCCTTTGCCGGAGCCCTCTACCATATGCTCAATCACTCCCTCACCAAGTCGTTGATGTTCTTTGGTGCTGGCAACATGATGCGCGCCTACGGAACGAAATTCATGAGCCAGATGCGCCGGGTGTTGCGCTATTATCCCTTCTCCGGGGGTATCTGGCTGCTTGGCGCCGTCGCCATCACCGGCGCCCCGCCCTTCGGCCTCTTCTTGTCGGAGCTGACCATCCTCCGCGGCGGCATCCTGAGCGCAAACCCGTGGGCGGTCTGGGTCATGGCGGCATTGCTAATCCTCATTTTTACCGCTTTTCTGAACCATTTTCGGCGGATGATCTGGGGCCCAGAGCCGGAACCCGGCGCCACACCTACCCTTCGCCTTTCGGCATGGAATGTTTTGCCCATGCTCTTGGCCTTTGTTCCCATCCTCGTTCTGGGGCTCTGGTGGCCCAACGGCCTGTGGACCTTCTTTGCCGCAGCCTTTCGGGTAGCCCCATGAGCCCGGCACTCTTTGCTCCAGCGGCAGAAATCCGCCAAGTGCAGCCCGCCGAACTCGAGGCGACGGCGCAGGACTGCCTTGCGCAGGGCATGCGCTTCCTCTGCGCCTGGCACGACTGGGAAGATGATCTCTGCGTGCTGCGCTACCTGCTAAGCCGCCCCAAGGATCCCCAATTTCACCTGCTCGAACTGCGCGGACACCGGCAGCTGCCCTCCCTGGCCCGCAGCGTACCGCTGCTTGGCTGGTACGAGCGGGAAATGCAGGAGCTGGGCGGAGTAACATTCACGGATCATCCCGAGCCCTATCCTTTGCTGATTCACGAGGGCTACCGAATCGATTCCCCACCCCTGGGGCCCGAAGCCGAAAGCGGCCAAATACAGGGTACCTATGCGCCCCCCACCATGCCGGAGCTGCGCAACGATCAGGTACAGGATCTTTATTGGGGGCCGGTGCGCGCCGACTTCGTCGAGACCGGGGAGTTTCACTTCTCCTATATCGGTGAGGCCATCCTCCATTATCATCCGCGGCTCTTCTACAAGCATCGCGGCTTGGAAAAGCACTTTGTCGGGCTGCGCCCGGAGCAGGCCGTCTTCCTCGCCGAGCGCGTTTCCGGGGTGGGCAGTGTTTGCCATGCCCTCGCCTATTGTCAGGCGGTCGAGGCCGCCTGGGGCATCGAGGTCCCCACCCGAGCGCAGTTGCTGCGGGTGATCCTCGCGGAGCTCGAGCGCCTCTACAATCATTTTCACTACTTCGGACTCCTGGCCAAGACCACTACCCTCAAGGTGGCATCGGCCGAGGGGCTGCTCCTCGAGGAGCGCGTAAAACAGCTAAACGGACGTCTCACCGGCTCCCGCTTCCTCCGTAGCCTGCTCTGTGTGGGCGGATTGCGCCGAGACATTGCTGCAGAACATTTGGGACGCGAACTCGAACCGCTCATCTACGAAGCCGACGCCTACCTGCAGGCGCTGCACGGCACCGCTAGCCATCTAGATCGCCTGATGGGGACCGGTGTGCTGCCCCAGCAAGCCGCCTTCGACCAGGGTGCCACCGGCCCCGTTGCCCGTGCTTCCGGCCTCGATCGGGATCTGCGCCGGGATCACCCCTACGCGGCCTACGGCAAGCTCCGATTCAACATCCCGGTGCGCGAAAAAGGCGATGCCATGGCCCGCGCCGAGGTGCGTGCCGAGTCCCTGCGCGAGGCCTTCGCCCTCATCGTGCAGGCGGCGGGACGGCTCAAAGCGGGACCGATCCGCGCCGAGTTTGCCGCGCCCGTCGGTGAACAGGCCGGGCTTGGTTGGACGGAGTCACCGCGCGGCTCCTTGCTCTATGCCGTACGGATTCGTGACGGACGACTACAGCGGGTAAAGATCAAATCGCCCTCGTTTTCCAACTGGCGGGTCTTTCCCCTGACGGTACACGACACCAACATGATGGACTACGCCATCAACGAGGCCAGCTTTGGCTTGACCATAGCCGGTTGCGATCGCTAGAGGGGGACGAGATGCCATTTTGGACCTGGGCGGGAATCAAGGCAGGGCGCGCGAGCACCCAATGGCCAATGCGCGGCTCCGATGGACAAGAAGGGGTGCTCGGCATGCCGCGCTGGCAACCTGAAGCCTGCCAAAGCGACTGTCAGCGCTGCGCCGAGAGCTGCCCCACCCAAGCCATTCAGCGGCAAGGAGAAAACATTGTCATCGATTACGGCCGCTGCATCGTCTGCCAGAGTTGTGTGGAGAGCTGCCCCGAGGGTGCCCTGCAAAGTTCGGGAGACTGGGCTTTTGCCGTTCGTCGGCGCGAGGATCTGCAATGGCAGGCTGCCGTCGAAAGTGAGGACGGTCGGATGCTACAGCAAAAAATCGTCCAGAGTCTGCGGCGTAGCCTGCATATCAAGCATGTCGATGCCGGCTCTTGCAACGGCTGCGAGTCGGAAATCGCTGCCCTCGACAATCCCTTTTATAATCTCCACCGCCTTGGCATTTTCTTTACCCCTTCGCCGCGCTTTGCCGATCTGCTCCTGGTAACCGGGCCGGTGACGGCGACCATGCGCGACCCCCTACTGGCTACCTGGGAGGCGATGCCCGAACCGCGCCTGGTGCTCGCCGTCGGGACCTGTGCGGTCTCCGGGGCGCCGATGGACGCCGGCTATGCTGGCGGTACCGGGCTGGACGGCCTTTTGCCCGTGGATGTCTGGCTGCCGGGTTGCCCGCCCAACCCGGCGGCCCTCATCCATGCGCTGCTGCTTTTGCTCGCGCGGCAGCCGCAGCGAGTGCAAGGAGGTCGCTATGTTGACTAGTTTTGCCGTCGCCGTGGTTTTCCTGCTTCTCACCATTCCCCTGGGTCTTCTGCGCCTGGGCGGAGTCGCCCGCCTGAGTCTGGTGGCAGGCACCTTGGCCGTCCTCGCGGGCTGCTTCCTGGCCGTACCAGAGACGCACGCGACCGCCGTCCTGTGGTCGCTGAGCGCCGAGCAGGTATCCTGGCATCTGCATGCCGCCGCCGCTTGGGTTTTGTTCTGGGGCGCACTGGCCGCCCTCGCCGCCTTTCTTTCGCCCTGTCGCGCCCATCGTCCCGGCCTCTGGTATGCCGGTGCCGCCGTCGCTCTCCTCGGCAGCCTTGGGGTGGCCGGTCTGCAGGAGGGAATCGCCTTCCTCATCGCCTGGGAATTCTTGAGCTTCGGCGGCGCAATCCTCCTTCTCGCCGACGGCGCGGCGCCAACAGAACGCTCCGGCCAGTCCAATCTCTACATGCTCGCTCTCCTCGAGATTGGTGCCGTGGCCCTGCTGCTGTCTCTTCTGCTACTGGGCGGCAGCAACACCCAATTCTCTGCCTGGCCGCAGAGTTGGGCAGCGTATGGTGGCAGCAGCTTTGGCATTGCCGTGCTCTTTTTGATCGGTTTTGGCGCCAAGCTCGGCGTCCTGCCCTTTTATGAGTGGTACCCTGGCGCGTATGGCAGCGGCAGCGGTGCCTCGGGAGCCATACTCTCCGGCATCGTCCTCAACGTTGCCTACTTTGCCCTGGGACGCAGCCTGCTCGCTTGGTTGCCCGTGTCTGCCGCCACCAGCACCGGCATCCTCCTCGTCGCTGTCGGAAGCGTCTCCGCCATCCTTGCCATCCTCTATGCCTTTCAGCAGAACGACTGGCGCCGTCTCCTCTCCTTCTCGACCGCGGAAAATGCCAATTTGGCAATAGCTGCCCTCGGTGCCGCCTCCCTCTTTCGCGCCGAAGGCTTTGTCGACCTCTCTACCCTGGCCTGGACCGTCGGTCTGATCCACCTGGGTGGCCACAGCCTTGCCAAAGGTAGCATGATGTTGGCGGCGGATCGCGCTGCCGATGTCCAAAGCGACTATCGCATTGCCCAAAGTCGGCTCCTGGCCTTGGCCCCCTGGACCCTGGGCCTGGGGGCGGCGTTGGGGGCGATGAGCCTGGCGGCAATGCCACCAACCGCAGGATTTGCCAGCGAATGGTATCTTTTCCAGACCGTTTTCCAGGATTTCCATTTGCAGAATACGGCAGCCCGACTTGCCCTCGCCCTGGGCGGAGCAGGATTGGCCCTGACGGCGGCCATCGCCCTGGCAACCATGATCAAGGTCTTTGGCATTGGTCTGCTTGGCGGGAGAACAGAAAAGATGCAGAGACGGCCGCGGGGGAGCTGGGGGGTGCTCTTCCTCGGTCTGCTGGTCCTCTTCTATGCTGTTGCTCTGCCTTGGACCCTGCACTGGCTGCGCTTTGCCAACTGGCCGGCAGATCCAGCGGCGGTGCGCGCGATGACCCGCGGTGCCTTCCTCGTCCCCCTGCATTTTCACTTTGCCTTCATCTCGCCGCCGCTGCTCTTGCTGGTCGGTCTGCTCCTCTCCCTGCTGCCTCTGGGTCTTTTGGCTTGGAGCCATCGGCGGCAAGGGCGCCGGCGGGTACCGGTCTGGGCCCACGGTTTGCGCCAGGTTCCCGCCGACAATGCGGTCACCGCGCTGGCTTTTGCCAATGCCTTGCGGGTCTTTTATAGCTTCGTCTATCGACCAAAAAATCAAGTACAGCGCGCCTATCAGGAACGCGAGTATTTCGTTCGCGAGCTACATTTTAACTATAGTGAGGCCCCCTTTTTTGGTCCTTGGCTCTTTCGCCCCAGCGTGCGCCTGATCCAAATTTTGGCAGACCGTATCGGTCTTGTGCTACAAAATGGCTCCCTCAATGCCTACTTGGCCTATATCGGGATTATATTGCTATTGCTGTTTGCGAGTGTTTTCTTTATTGGATAAGGAGAAAAATAGATGTTTGCCACTTTCGGCTTCATAGCGCTCTTCGCCGTGCTTGGTGCCTGGGCTCGCTATGGCCAGTCTCTGTTGGTGCAAACGGTGTTTGGCCGCAATTTTCCTTGGGCAACTCTGAGCATCAATGTGCTTGGTTGCTTTCTCATGGGCTTTCTTTTTTTTGAGACCCTGGAGCGTATTTCCCTAGCGCCAGAACTGCGCACGGGAATGCTCACCGGCGGCCTCGGTGCCTATACCACTTTTTCCACCTTCTCCCTGGAAACCTTAGTGTTATTTGAAAATGGCGAGCCCGCCAAGGCGCTTTTATATATGTTTTCTTCCCTATTTCTTTGTGTGGCAGCGGCCTTTGCCGGTGCCTGGATATCGCGCAGCATTTGAGAGGTGAAACATGACGACCGTTTCCGTAGTGCGGGTATATATCAAGGAAGGCGATAAACACGATGGCCACAATCTCATGGAAGAAATCTTCCGCATGTTGCATGATCAGTACAAAGTGCACGGAGTTACGGCCTTTCGCGGTATTGCCGGTTTTGGCAGCAAGGGAACCATTCATGCCGACGATATTCTGCGCCTGAACGTGCATTTGCCCTTGGTGCTGGAATTCTTCGACGAACCAGGGACCGTAGATGCGGTCATGCCGCACTTGCAGGAGTTGGTGCCCGCCAATCATATCCTGCGCTGGGAAGCGGAGTGCGGCTGCTAGTGAACCACCACTACTACCCGCGCTGCTACGCCGAAATTCCGATCGGCGCGGAGGTTTGTCCCGCCTGCGGGAGGGATATCGAGAGCTGGGAGCGCAACACCCCTTACTTCGATCGCCTGCTTTGGGCTTTACGCAATCCGCACCCCGAGGTGCTTATGGGCGCCATCCTCAGCCTACAGCACCAGGGGCGTAGTGAGGCTGCTCTACCCCTTGCCCAATGCGCGCTGAAATTGCGGCGCCGACACCCCGCCCACAGCGTGCGTGAGGCAGCTCAGTATGCGTCGCTCGAAAGCGCTGGGTCCGCGGGGGATCGAGACAGCGCCGAATGGAAAAAACGATTGGGTTCTATACTGAAAGAGTGAGCGTTGCGCAAACGCTCTACGTTCCGACCATTTTGCAGACTTGCCCGAGGAGAAGCGAGTGGACTTACGTAATAATTTTCTCGATCACGTCAAAAAAGGCCTCAACAACTATACCCTGCCCCTACGCGTGGTATTTTGGGATGGGCATTCCTACGATTTCGCCGCACAAATCCTGGTAACCATGCGGTTTAAATCCGCAAAGATCATTACCGGTCTGCTCACCGGCAGTACCCTGGACGTGTTGGGCGAAGCCTATGTGGAGGGAGAGCTCGACCTCGAGGGTCGCTACCAGGATATCCTCGCCGTTGCCGAAGGACTCAGCAATGCCTTCCCCCGCAAAAAATCCTCCAAGGGTGGGCTCATCCGTAAGGCGCTGCATAGCAAAGCCAAAGACAAAGAAGCCATCCATTATCACTATGATGTTTCCAACGACTTCTATCGCCTTTGGTTGGATCGGAATATGGTCTACTCCTGCGGCTACTTCCAGACCGGTGCGGAAGACATCGACACGGCCCAGGAGCAAAAACTCGACCATATCTGCCGCAAGCTGCATTTGCAGCCCGGAGAACTACTACTCGATATCGGCTGTGGCTGGGGCGGCCTGCTGAGCTGGGCGGCCCGTCACTATGGTATTCGCGGCGTCGGCGTCACCCTCAGCGAGGAGCAGTACGCTTTTGCCAAGGAGCGCATGGAGCGGGAAGGCCTCGCCGATCGCGTCGAAATCCGTCTCCAGGATTATCGCGACATCCCTGAACGCGAGCATTTCGACAAGGTCAGTTCGGTAGGGATGTTCGAACACGTCGGGCGGGCCAAGCTTCCGGAGTACTTCGACGTCATCCAACGAGTGCTCAAAGAGGGTGGCTGGGTCATGAACCATGGCATCACCGCCGCCAGCCCTGATGACGAAGGCAAACATCACTCCGGCAGCGACTTCATCGACCGCTATGTCTTCCCAGACGGCGAGATTCCGCACCTCTGGCGTGTGGTCCGCGATATGGGTAGCGCCAATCTCGAAGTGCTGGACGTCGAAAATCTCCGACCCCATTATGCCCAGACTCTCATCCACTGGGTGCGGCGCTTGGAAGCCCATCGGCAAGAAGCCATCGCCCTCGTTGGCGAAAAAACTTTTCGTATCTGGGCCATTTATATGGCGGGTTGCGCCTATGGCTTTTGGCGCAATTGGTCGGCCCTGCATCAGGTTTTGGCGGTCAAACAAAGCCGGGAGGAGCTCACGCCCCGCCCCTGGGAGCGCCGCTACCAGTATCTCGATAACGATCCCTTTCGCCTCGCCGAACCGGACTGGGGGGATCTATGAGCCAGCGGCAGATCCGCTCCATCACCCTGGTGCGCCATGGCATGACCGCCTGGGCGGCAAGCGGCCAGCATACCTCGATTACCGACATCGACCTTACCGAGACCGGACGTACCCAGGCCAAGGCCCTCTGGCACTACTTTATCGACCGCGAGCACCATTTCGACGGCATTTATACCAGCCCCCTGCGACGGGCGCGGAATACGGCCATCCTCGCCGGCTTCGATCCGCACACCCACCCCGGCCTGCATGAGTGGCGCTATGGACGCTACGAGGGCAAGACCACCCCCGAAATCCATCAGGAAAACCCGCAGTGGACGATCTTCCGCTGTGGTGCGCCCGAAGGCGAGAGCGGGGCGGATATTCAGGAGCGCTGCCAACAATTGTTGCAGGATTGGGAAGACGCCGGCCACGAGCACATCCTCTGCTTTGCCCACGGACATATCCTGCGTGCCCTAGCCTGCTGTTGGCTCGGCCTCGGTCTCGAATTCGGTGATCACCTGCACCTCGATGCCGCCAGCATCTCGCGCCTGGGCTGGGAGCACAGTACCCCCGCCATTACCCTGTGGAATCACTGCCCCTGCACGATTCGCTAACATTATCCCGCACCGGCAACCGATGGGTTCTTGTACTATACTTTTATAGTATTAGTCAGAACAGAGGAAAAAGCCATGAAGCTTATCGATTCTCCTAGCGAGAATATTCGAATCGAGTTTGATAAAAAGGATCTCGACAAGATTGTTGAGCCGATCATCAAAAATGCCGAGCAGTTTTCGTCAACTCCACTCGATATGGCCTATTTATTGGCCGAGCAAAATTATCGGATTGACGATCACTTTCAGCAACCCGAAGGAATTTTCGACGGAGGTAAGGCATCATGAAAATCGTTACAGAAACGGATAGCGGCGCCACCCTCGAGCTGAGTTTGGAAGAGGCACGAGAAATTGCTGTCGAACTGGAGAAGAACGCCAAAATCGTCGGTGCTGCCGGTGCGGAATTTCGTAAACTGCTCCCGGAGGCAACGGATGTGCCAGAAGGTGTCCTCCGTTACGAGTACAGCGGCGCTGAGGATCTGCGCGAGGCCTGAAGCTGCCTCCCAGAGAGTCAGCGCCACCTCTCGGCCTCAACTGGTAGGCAGAAGGAAAGCAGGTGCCACCATGGCAGCGGCCTGCATTCCGGCATGGTAGTATTGCAGCCCCGACATCTGCTCGGCGTCCTGGCGCCGGAAGGCGTCGCGAGCGATCCCCTTGCGCGCCAGGGTCGCACTCCACCAGCCGGAAGGGTAGGCAAATTGCGGGAAGTAGACGGTGTCTACGGAGTCAAAGCCGGCGCCACTCATGCGACGCTGGCATTGGCGGATGAGGTTTGCATGCAACAGCGGTGACTCCGACTGTGTTACCAAGACCCCCTGCTCGCCCAAGGCCCGCCAACAGGCGGCGTAGAATTCCTCGGCAAAAAGACCTGCCGCAGGACCCACCGGATCGGTAGAATCGACGATGATCAGATCATAGCTACCCTGTTTGGCGTGCTCCACCCAAGCGATACCATCCTGAAAATGAAAGCGCGCCCGCGAATCGTCGTTGCGCTCACACAGTAGCGGGAAAAAGCGCTCGGCCACTCGCGTTACCCGCTCATCGAGTTCCACCTGCTCTGCCAGCTCAACGGTAGGATGGCGCAGCACCTCGCGCAGGGTGCCGCAATCACCGCCACCGATGATCAGCACCCGCTTCGGGTCGGGGTGGGTAAACAGCGCCGGATGCGTCATCATCTCGTGGTAGAGAAAGTTGTCACGATCGGTAAGCATAACCAGGCCATCCAGGGTCATCAGCGTACCAAAATGCTCGGTCTCGAAAATCTCGATGGTCTGATACGGACTCTGCTCCCGGTGCAGGACTTCCCGCACCTTGAGACTCAAGGCCGCGCCGTGTTCTTCGTAGCGTTCGGTGTACCACAATTCGGTGCTCATCAGGATCCTCAGTGCTGGGATAGGGCGCCAGTATAGCCAAGGAAAGCAACTGCGCTCCAGCGCCTCAGTCGTCGATACCCCAGGCCTCCTGGCGCTCACGAATCCACTCGGCCAATTCCTTGGCCGGATGAAAGATCGGCACCAGACGATGGGCCTCCTCGGCGGCCTGACGAGCACGACGCAGTTGTCCAAGATGCAGGTAATAACGCGCCAGGTTCATGTAGGCCAAGTGGGCGCGATCAAAATGGCGACTGCGCAATGCTCGGCGAATGGGAAAAAGTGCTTCCTCGACTCGCCCACTCTCCATCAAATATTCCCCGAGATCATTCCAAGCGACCCCCCATTCTGGATCGAAGGCGATGGCCTTGCGCGAGGCCGAGATCGCTCCGTGCACGTCGCCGGAAGCCGCCAAGGCCCAAGCATAGAAGGTCCAGAACAGGGGCAGCTCCGGTTCTTGCTCGAGAGCCTTGCGAAAGGACTGCACGGCCTCGGCAAAATGCCCAGTCTGCTGCCAATCCAAGCCCTCGACAAAGTCTGCATTGCGCTCGGCTGCCTCCTGAATCTGTGCATCCAGAGAAAACGGCGGTTCCTGTGATGTCTTCATAACTCCTCCAAAGACCAACGGGGACGCACCCGGCAGGGCGACGTGGCGTTGCCGGCAGAGGCCAAATGCACGGCTCCGGCGAGGGCAATCATGGCCGCATTATCGGTACTGTGGCGGATACTCGGAAAATGGACTACCGCACCGTGCAATTTTTCCCGTAACCGCTCGCGCAAGAGACGATTGGCGCTCACCCCACCGGCAACGATAAGGTGCTCGAAACCTGCCTGTTCGAGGGCGCGCCGACACTTTTCCACCAGAGTCTCGACCACCGCCAGCTGAAAACTCGCGGCCAAATCCGCCCGGCTTTGCATATCGTCTGGTAACAACTTCCCTGCCTGTAATCGGAAGGCCGTCTTCAGACCACTAAAGCTAAAATCCAGGCCCGGCCGATCCAGCATTGGTCGCGGCAGGGGATACCGCCGAGGATCGCCCTGGTCTGCCAAGGCCGCAAGCGCCGGCCCGCCAGGATAGGGTAGCCCCAAAATCTTTGCTGCCTTATCAAAGGCTTCGCCCGCAGCGTCATCCAGCGTATCACCAAGCAATTGGTAATCTCCCAAGGCGCGCATGGCAATGAGTTGGCTGTGTCCACCAGACACCAGTAGAGCGACGGCAGGCAAAGGCAGCTCGCCTTCGAGCAGGGGCGCCAAAAGATGCCCCTCGAGGTGATGCACCGAAATTAGGGGCACGCCCCAGGCAAAGGCGAGGGCGCGGGCAAAGCTCACTCCCACAAGTAAAGCGCCGATCAAGCCCGGCCCGGTAGTAACCGCCACTGCATCCGCCCGCGCCAAGCCGCTACGCGTTTGCAGTTCGCGCCACAGTAAAGGCAAGCGTCGCACGTGATCGCGTGCCGCCAATTCCGGAACTACCCCGCCAAAGGGGGCATGGATTTCCGTTTGACTAAAAAGCACTTCAGCATGCAGACCGACTCCCCTTTCGTAAAAGGCGAGGCCGGTCTCGTCACAAGAACTCTCTACGCCAAGCACCAGATCAGCCACTTGCCACCTCTCCCGCCGCCCGCGCGCGCAAGGTCTGCAGTTCCCACTCCGAAAAACCCGCAGCCAAGCGGGCGGCAACGGCAAAATCGCCACCCGGGCGACCGCGATAGTGGCGATCGAGCAGCGCAAAAAAATGCTGCTCCGAGTCTAGACCACGCTCGTTGCAGAGCCAGCGAAACCAGTAGGAACCGACGGCCACATGCCCCACCTCCTCGCGCTCGATGACCGCAAGAACGGCATCGGCCTGACGATCGCCAAGGACCTGCAAACGCGCGCGGATACCCGGTGTAGCGTCGAGTCCACGGGCCTCGAGCACCCGCGGCACGAGTGCCATTCGCTTTACCGGATCGTCTGCTGTCTCGAGCGCCATTTCCCAGAGACCGTCGTGCGCCGGCAAGTCACCATAATCGCCGCCCATCTCCCGCAACAACGCGCGCAATGCCGCAAAATGCGCAGCCTCTTCTTTGGCTACTTGCAGCCAATCGGCGTAATAGGCGTCGGGCAATCCAGGGAAGGCGCAGGCGGCATCGAGAGCGAGATTGATCGCGTTGAATTCAATGTGCGCCAAGGCATGTAAAAGGGCAAAGCGTCCGGCCGACGAGCCGATATTGCGGCGTCGCGGTACATCCCGGGGTGCTACCAGGCGAAGATGCGCAGGCCTTCCTGGGAGTTGGGGTGTGGGCAGGCCAACCCAGTCTTGCGCCGCAACCACTACAGGCAAAGCCCCCACCGCCATCAGCTTGGCCTCGAGGTCGCTTTCCAGGAGGGCTGCGCGTATCTGCTCTTGCTCTGCTTGCATACGCGCATTATGAGCGTCTTTTGGGCGCAGACCAAGAAAAAATCCCCACTTCCAAGGAAGCGGGGATTTCGGTGTAGGCGTCTGGCGGTGACCGACTTTCGCGGGGGGAGGCCCCCCACTATCATAGGCGCTGCAGCGTTTCACGGTCCTGTTCGGGATGGGAAGGGGTGGTTCCACTGCGCTATGGCCGCCAGACAAAAGAAACTTTGCCTTGTGGGCGTGGAGAAGGGAAGGGAAGGTATTGGGGTGATATATGGTCAAGCCACACGGGCGATTAGTACAGGTTAGCTGAACACATTGCTGTGCGTACACACCCTGCCTATCAACGTCGTCGTCTGCGACGGCCCTTTAGGGGGCTTATGCCCCGGGAGATCTCATCTTGGGGTAGGCTTCCCGCTTAGATGCTTTCAGCGGTTATCCCTTCCGTACATAGCTACCCGGCAATGCCCTTGGCAGAACAACCGGAACACCAG
>JAWNZB010000187.1:0-1994 GCA_038447835.1 Candidatus Igneacidithiobacillus chanchocoensis
GGGCGAACGGGGCGTACTGGAGTGGGTGGCGTGGTTCAACACCAAGCGCCTGCTGGAGCCCATAGGCTACATCGACCGAATCCGGGCACCGAAGGGGGAATAAATCGCCCTTTCACGCATCGCGGTACTCGCAAACAGGATCAGCCGCGGCATCATCGCGGCAAGGTCAGGTCAAATGGCGGCCATTTGAGGTACCTCAAAAACGCACACATCGCTGCGATGACCGCTGGGCTCGAGGCATGGCTTGTAAGCCGCGAGCAAGCGAGATTTTTCGCGAAGCACAATTCTTTTGAAATAAATCGTAATTGCAAGTTTGCACGAGACACATCCTGTTGTTCAGCGCATAACATGCTGGTTTAATCAAATATACCCTCAACAAGTAAACCACACTCCTTAGCGGATCCCCAACACGACGACACCCCATCATGCCCGCCTGGACCAGCCTTTGTTTCGAGATCAAATCCATCCAGTCCTACATCTTTTCCTCGGGACGCCTGCGTGACATCATCGGAGCCAGTGAACTCATCGATCTGCTAACGAATGACCAAGCACCCGAGAACCTGCTTGATGCTGTTTTGCACAGCATTGAGGCCGAGGAGATGATTCAATTTTCCCGCCGCGCAGGAGGCGCTCTCTATGCTTTCAGCGAGGATGAGGCGCTGCTGCGCCGCTTCGCCGCGTTATGGACCCTCTCCATGCAGAACTGGGCTCCAGGGCTGGGTTATGCGATGGGCTGGGGAGAAGGCCTAGGTTTGCAGGACGCATTCGACAACGCGCGCAGGGACTTGCAAAAGCGCAGCAGCGTGCCCATCCCCGCACTGCCGTTCGGTGCCCCAATTGCACAGCGCGCGCCGCGCACTGGGTCGGTGGCAGTCGAGTTCCATCGCAAGGATGGCCCGATCGATGCCGCTACCGTGCGTAAAAAAGCATTTGCCGATCTCGCGCATGCCGGTTTTGTTGGCCGCTTCTCCCCGCCGGAAGCCGAGCTTGGATGGAAAGACTGGCCTCGCAATCTGGAACACTCGGAGGATGGCGGCGATTTTCCGTTCAAAGGTGAGCGTCGCTTCATCGCTGTGCTGCATGCCGACGGCAACGGCATGGGCCAGACACTGATGAACATCAGACAGGCTGTGCAGAAAAGTCCAGATAGATTTCTGAATTACTACAAGGGCTTCTCCAAGGCGCTCGACGCCAGCACCCAGCATGCCGCCCGTGAGGCCGCGCGCCAGGTGTTGATCCCCGCGCGCGACGATAGCGGCATGCTGCCCGCACGCCCCATTCTGCTGGGAGGCGATGACGTCACCGTCATCGTTCGCGCCGATCTGGCGCTGGCCTACGCGCGCTGCTTTGCGCAAGCGTTCGAGCACCGCAGCGCGACAGAACTCGCCAAACTACGCAAGCAGGGCATCGACGGCTTGCCCGGCAAACTCACCATCGGCTTTGGCATCGCCTACATGCGTGCAAGCCAGCCTTTTTACATGGCGGTCAATCTGGCCGAATCACTCATGGAAGCCGCCAAATCGCAGGCCAAAAAAAATGTCGCGGCCGGGACTCCCACCCCGTCCAGTGTGGTATTCCATCGCATCACCGCCGCTCTGCCTGGCGACTACGCCGACGCGCTAAAAACAGATCTCAGCCATCAGCATGGCAGGCAGCGCTATATCCACACCTTGGGCGCCTACGCCCTGCTCGACGACAGCCAGCCTGCTGGCACTGCGGCGCATTCCCCACTCCCCCGTCTGGCCGATCTGCAGTCCTTGCAAGACATGCTCCACGCCCCCGACATGGCGCGCGGCCCCACCCGCCAATTGCTCGATCTGATTGAACTAGACCCTACCCAGGCCACCATCGCTTGGCGCCGCTGGAAAAAGCGTATGAAAGAGCACAAGCCTGACGTGTTGCACGCATTCCATAAAGTCATGACCAGGCTGCTACCTATTGATCCGGCCGGGTGAAGTCTGAATTTTCATGCGGCATATCTGACATGCGGGTCT
>JAWNZB010000188.1:0-1994 GCA_038447835.1 Candidatus Igneacidithiobacillus chanchocoensis
CTGGGCGGTCATGGCGTTCTCACTTTTGAATGGGGCCTGCATCGGCGTTCTCATCCACGCCTTGCAGTGCAATGTGGTGCATGGGTATACCCACCAAGCCGGTGGACTCTGAGCTGGAGTGCGATTCAATCAGCAGCGCATCGTGTATCCATTGGTGTTGGACATGATCTTGCTGGGTGCCTTCGGCAAGTGCTAGGGCGATGCTGTACTGCCCTCGGGGTAGCGTAGGCATAACAAAGTTGAACTCGCCCACAAACGCTTGCCCGGCCTTTAGGGTTAGATCTTGGCAGGTGAGAAAGGTGTTGTCGCCAAAGAGGGTTTGCCCTAGCCGGTCTTTGAGCAGAAAGCCGACAATGGGCCCTTGCATGGCGCGGTGTGCTACCCCGTCTACGCGCAGCGATACCGGCTCACCGCCAATCACCCACCTGAGCGCCCTGCCCTGGGCATCGCGCAGTATGGCTTGGGTGATACTGCCACCGCCCTGCCCGAAGCTTTCCTGGGTTTCATCGAAGGCAAAGATTTCTAGCTCGTTACGCAATGGGCTGGCGTTGATGAGTGCCTGACGCGGGTCGTAATAGTCTAGTTTAGAGGGCATGTTGGGCAGTTTGGGTGCCCTGCTAGGTGCCTGTTGTTCAGGCATGGTGCTCTCTTCTGCTTCTGCTTTTTCGGCCGTGGCATAGCGTGCGGCGAGATAGTGTTCGGTTAGCTCTTTGGCACTGCCTTGCATGCGTAGCTTCCCTTGCTCCAGCCAGATGGCGCGGTCGCAGAGGTTGGTAACGGCGGCGCTGTCGTGGCTAACGAACAGGACGGTGCCGGTTTGCATGAAGCGGCGCAAAAAGCGCATGCACTTTTGCACAAAAAAGGCGTCGCCGACGGCTAACGCTTCATCAATGATGAGGATATCGGCGTCAACGTGGGCTATCACGGCAAAGGCTAGGCGCACGAGCATACCGCTAGAGTAAGATTTGACCGGCTGCTCGATAAAGTCGCCAATATCGGCAAAGGCGACGATGTCATCGAAACGCTTGCTTGCCTGCTCGCGGCTTAGCCCCATGACAGCGGCGTAAATATAGATGTTTTCGCGACCGGTAAATTCGGGGTTAAAGCCAGCGCCTAGTTCTAGCAGCGCGGCCACGGATTTCTATGTTGCCAGCAGTGGGTTCCAGCGTGCCACAGATGAGCTGTAGCAGGGTGGATTTGCCTGAACCGTTGCGGCCAATAACCCCCATAGTGTGGCCTTTGGGCAGCTCGAAGTTGATCTCATCAAGCGCTGTAAAAGAGCGGTAATACGGGGGGGCCGGACGACCTAGCCGCCGTTTAAGCGGCCGCCATAGCCACTCTTTCAGGCGTGCCTTGGTGGAGGGGTATAGGCGGTAACGCTTGGTAACGCCGTTTACCCGAATGGCAATGTTGCCCTTGCTGGCGGTTTGCGTGGCGGTATGGCTGGTCGCTTGGTCAGAGCACATCGGCAAAGCCTCCCCGCGCTTTTTGGAATACCGTGTAGCCTAGCCAGGCAACACTGCACGAGACAACGCTGTAGCCAATCAGCGCGAGGGCATCTGGCGTTTGCCCCCAAAGCAGTACGCCTCGTGCTTGTTCAATGATCACGGTGAGTGGGTTGAGGTACATGAAGCGTTGGAACGTTTCGCCAAGCGCGTCGGCTGGGAAAAAAATGGGTGATACGAATAGTAATACGGTCACTATCAGTCCGGAAACATGGCTAATATCACGCACATAAACGCCTAGCGCAGACAGTAGCCACGCCAGCCCCGCTAGCATGGGCATCAGCGGCGCAATCACTACCGGTAGCCATAACAGTGTGGCGTGCACCGGATGGCCTAGTAGCAGGATAACCAGTAGCAGCATGCCAACGCTGATAAAAAAGTGAAACAGTGCGGAGCAGCACGGTACTAGCGGTAGCACTTGCAGGGGGAACACAACCCGCTTGACGTAGTTGCCGTGTTCGTACATTAGCCCTGGGCTTCGGACAAGAA
>JAWNZB010000189.1:0-1975 GCA_038447835.1 Candidatus Igneacidithiobacillus chanchocoensis
CGAGAGCCAGACCAACCTGCTCAGCGCCCAAGCCAGCATCGGCAGCCGCCTGCAGCAAGTGCAGGCCGTGCAGACGCAGAACGCCAGCCTCACCCTGCAACTGCAAACCCAGCAGACCCAGCTCACCAGCATCAACTACCCGCAGGTCATCACCGAATACCAGTCCAGCCTCACCGCCCTGCAGGCCGCGCAAAAGGCGTTTACGCAGGTGCAGGGGTTGAGTCTGTTCCAGTATCTCTAATCACTGCCCCTCATGCCCGAGCACGCACTCCCTCGCGAATCAAACCTGCGCACCCTGTACAGCTCACACCGCGGCAAAGTTTCCGACAAGTGGTCGATCTACCTCGACACCTATTCCACGGTACTCGAAAAGTATAGGGAGCTACCCATTTCGTTACTCGAAATCGGTGTGCAAAATGGAGGCTCATTAGAAATCTGGTCGCAGTATTTCAAGCGCGCAAAGCATCTCGTTGGATGTGATATCAATACTGTCTGCGGACAGCTTCATTACGTACAAGAGGCCATCAGCATTGTGATCGGCAACGCGGATGATGATGCAACCGAGATAGCTATTCGACGCGTCACCCCCGATTTCGATCTGATCATTGACGACGGATCACACGCTTCTGAGGACATCGTGCGGAGCTTCTGCCGCTACTTTGGTGCGTTGCGTCCGGGTGGAACCTACATCGCGGAAGATCTGCACTGTAGCTATTGGCAGGAGTATCAAGGCGGCCTGTACTTCCCATATTCTTCGATCGCGTTCTTCAAAGCGTTGGTCGACGTCATTAACCAGGAGAACTGGGGGCTGGACAAGGAACGGCAAGCAGTGCTCGAGCCGTTCTTCACCCACTACGGTTGTTCTCTGGACGATCATGCGCTTGCGCAGATTCATTCCATTGCATTCGTCAATTCGATGTGCATCGTGCGCAAGGAGTCCAACGCCGCGAATGAGCTCGGACCTCGCATCATTTCTGGGACTCAATGTGCCGTGGTGCCTCAGGTCGGTGGCCTGTCCGGTACGCTGCAACGCGCGCCTGCACAGCAGTCCTCGCCTTGGGAGCATCCTCCAGAGCAAGCGGCGCAGGATGTCATCGTCAAGTTGCGGCAGCAAATTGATGACCTCACCAAAGAACTTGCACAATTACGTCCTCTAGGAAGCCCTGGGGCAAACGCCGACGCTGTGTCTCACGCAAAGTCAGCAGCAGCTTTGTCGTCATCTGCAGCCACCCCCCTTCCTTGGCTGCCCGCTGGGCGATGGTTGCCAGCGGAGAAAATTTGGTCCGAAGCTGCATTGTCCTTGTGGGCTGGCAAGCCCAATGGTTTGACATCCATCGCACTAGCCCTTTTGCCGCACACTACACTGCCGGTACAGCCCACCACCGACAGTCTCAATGTCCAATGGCTAAGCGGCCAATTGCTACAGATCGCCCCCCAACCCGACTCCGAACAGCTGATTTCCATGGGTAATCGCGAGCTGCGCAGTGCCGAGGCCCAGTGGCTCGGCCTGATCGACGCCGGCGACCAGCTCGCGCCGGATGCGCTGTTCCGCATCGCGCATGCCGTGCGCGAGCATCCGCAGTGGCAGATCGTCTACACCGACGAAGACCAGATCACCGCCGATGGTCAGCACACCAACCCGCATTGCAAGCCTGACTTCAATCTCGACTATCTGCGCAGCCTGCCCTATGTCGGCGGGCTGCTGCTGATTCGGCGCGATCTGTTCGAGGCGCTTGGCGGCTTCGACCCGCAGGCTGAAGGCGCGGAAGACTACGACCTGATGCTGCGGACGTGGGAGCATCTGCAGCGCACGGGGGCAGGAGAAGCCGCCATCGGCCATGTACCCGAGGTGCTCTATCACCGGCTGCAGGGTTCGGGGCATACGCAAAAGTCGGTGCCCGAGATTCTGCAAGCCGGGCACTCGGCGCTGCAGCGCCATTTCGAGCGTCTGGGCATTGCGGCGCAGGTGCAACCG
>JAWNZB010000075.1:0-10790 GCA_038447835.1 Candidatus Igneacidithiobacillus chanchocoensis
GGGAGGGCCGCCCCAAGGCATCGTGGCCCACCTGGATGTCGCCCCAGCAGATGCCGTTGCGCAGGCCCGTTCCCAGGGCTTTCACGGTGGCCTCTTTGGCGGCAAAACGCCGCGCCAAAAAGGCCGCCCCTTGGCTTTGCGGAAACTCCTCGCGCTCCTGCTCGCCGAGGATGCGCAGCAAAAGCCGATCCTCCCAACGGTTGAGCAGGCCCGCCATGCGTTCTACCGATACTAGATCGGTACCCAGGCCAACAATCACTGGCGTGCCTGCTCCATGATCCGTTTCATTTCCCGCACGGCATTCTCCAAGCCGGCAAAGATCGCATGGGCAACGATGGCATGACCAATATTCAACTCGGCAATTTCGGGAATGGCAGCCACCGCCGCAACATTGGTGTAATCCAGACCATGCCCGGCATTGACCTGCAGCCCCAAGCCATGTGCCTGCTGCGCCGCCTTCTGCAATAACGCCAACTGCACCTGGGCCTCTTGCCGACTCGATGCGTTGGCATAGCTGCCGGTGTGTAGCTCGATGGCCGGGGCACCGGCATCGACCGCCGCCGCAATCTGCTCCGGGTCAGGATCGATAAAGAGCGAAACCCGCACCCCAGCGGCGCTCAGTCGCTGGGTCGCGGCGACGATGCGCTGTTGCTGACCACGCACATCGAGGCCACCCTCGGTGGTTAACTCGGCACGACGTTCCGGAACCAAGCAGCAGTCACTGGGCTGCAGGCGTTCGGCAATGGTAAGAACGTCTTCATTGACCGCCATTTCCAGGTTGAGGCGGGTGCGGAGAACCTGCCGTAGCAAGGTTACATCGCGCTCCTGGATATGCCGCCGGTCCTCTCGCAAATGCGCGGTAATGGCATCTGCCCCCGCCCGCTCAGCTACAAAAGCAGCTTCCAAAGGGTCTGGATAGAGGGTACCGCGCGCCTGACGCAGGGTCGCAACGTGGTCGATATTGACTCCCAAGGCTATCATCGAACCTGCATCTCCTCTCCGTTTTGCCGCTTCCGATCTCGGCGCAAGTATGCCGCAAGAAGACGGCGACTCTCCAGTGCTCGCCCCGCCAGGGGCTGATCCAGCTCCGCGGCAAGATAGGCACGCAGCTCCCTGGCGAGCCCGCGCGGTGGCGACGTTTGCATCGCTCCCACGAGCCAGACGCGGGCAGCCGCAGAAAGGGGCATAGCGCCCGATCGCCGATGGGCAGCGCAAAACACGCCAGAACCCGGCTGCGCGTATCCTTCCTCCAATGCGGCACCACACTCCGCGCAACGCTGCAAATCGGCTGCCCAGCCCAGAACCTCTAACAGGCGCCGCTCAAAGCGACGTAAGCGCCAGTAAGCCTCGGGCTCTGCGGCAAGGGCCTGCAGGGTATCCTCCATCTCGGCAAAGAGCATCGGCTGCGGATCACCGCGCTCGGTCAGGCGCAAGAGCAATTCATTCACGTAAAACAGGAGCAAGGCCGGCACAGGCTGCAAGGTAAGGGGGCTGGCAATTTCCTCGGCACCCTGCAGCACAGGCAATTCTCCCCTCCCTGCCCAGCGTAACCAGTAGGGGCGCCCCGCCTCGAGACGTCCGCTGCGCCGCTGCCCACGCGCCAACACCCCAAGGCGGCCGTGCTCCTCGCTAAATACCTCAAGAATCAAACCGCCGTCGCCAAAAGGATGATGATGGAGGATCCAGGCCCGCTCGCCGCGATTACGCTCCATAACCCATTTCGCGCAGCAATCCGGGGTGGCGATCCCAGTCCTCGCGTTCTTTCACCCAGAGTCCTAGCCAAACCCGCGTGCCCGTCTGCTGGGAAATGCTTTCCCGCGCCCGGGTACCGATCCGCTTCAGTCGCTGCCCCTTTTCGCCGAGCAAAATTGCCTTTTGTCCGGCCTTGCGACAGTAAATGGTGGCCTCGATTTCATGACCGCCGTCGGGCGCAATATGGTACTTCTCGATGGCAACAGCGGTTTCGTACGGAAGCTCCGCACTCAATTGCCGAAATAGCTGCTCCCGCACCGCCTCGGCGGCAAGAAAACGCATCTGGCGGTTGGTAACTTCGTCGGCAGAAAACTGCGCCGGCCCCTCGGGCAGGCGCGGTAAGAGAAGGTCGGCAAGGTGCTCCACATCATCCCGCCGCCGCGCGCAAAGGGGAACGATCTCTGCGAACGATGCCCGTTTTGCCAGCTCCTGCAGGTAAGGCAACAGACGCTCTTTGTTACCAACGCGGTCGATCTTATTGACGACGGCAAGGAGAGGCAGCTCCCGCTGCTGCAGCCAGCGCAAGGCCTCGGCATCGCCGGGCGTCCATACCGGCGCTTCGACCACCAGCACGCCGATATCTGCGGCATCGAGGGCGGAGCGGGTGGCGCGCAGGATATGACGATTGAGACGGCGGTGGCCCTGGTGTACCCCTGGCGTATCAAGAAAAAGGATCTGCCCCGAGGGGCGAGTGTAGATACCGAGAATCTGGTCGCGGGTAGTCTGCGGCCGCGGTGCAGTGATGCTGATTTTTTGGCCAATCAGATGATTGAGCAGGGTCGATTTACCGACGTTGGGTCGCCCAATTAGGGCGACACTGCCACAGCGATGCGCGGTAACTGGCTCCTCAGCCGACATGGCGCTGACCGCCCAAGCGGTTCTGCAGTTGCGCCAGCATCAACTGCGCTGCTCCCTGCTCCGCCTTACGACGGCTACCGTCTTCGGCCTCTGTTGCCGGCATCCCCTCTACACTACAACGAGCAACGAAGCGTCGCTCGTGCGCCTGCCCTTTCTCTTCGACGAGTTCGTAGCTGGGCAGGGCCCGCCCCTTCCCTTGCAAAAACTCTTGCAGACGCGTTTTGGGATCGCGCAACTCCTCCGCACCCAAGGTATCGGTAATCAGCGGGACGATCAGATGATCGACAATCGCCTCGGCCGCCGCCATGCCGCCATCCAGATACGCGGCGCCAATGATGGCCTCAACTGCATCGGCACGGATAGAAGCGCGTCGAGATCCACCGCTACGCAGTTCGCCGGCGCCGAGAATGAGGGCATCGGCAACCGCAATCGACTCCGCCACCTGCGCCAAAGTCTCCTCGCGAACCAGTCGCGCTCGCATCCGCGACAAATCGCCTTCACTACCCCGGGGAAAGCGGCTATACAAACGCGCCGCGACAACAAAATTGAGGGCAGCGTCACCTAAAAATTCCAAACGCTCATTGTGCAGGGCTGCGGCACTACGATGGGTAAGGGCCTGGCGTAGTAGAGCGAGGTCCTGAAAGCGATAGGCGATACGAATCTGCAGATGGTCGAGGGCGTTCATGGGCATAGTATACCCTCGCCACCAAAAGAGAGGAATAAATCGTTAACTATGGGTATGGAAGTGGATCAGCAGACTGGTATTACCAATCAACGGCACCACCCGTTGGTAGTCGACGACGATTTGCGGCGGCGCATCGCCATTTTTGACGACATGGATATCCTCAGAATTGATCTTGATCATGGCCACGTGCAGCCGATCCTGCAGATCGTAGATGATCTGCCCGTCGGACTCGCCAGTGCGGATGTGGCGGGCCTGATCCTGCAAGATATTCTGTAAAGACGAGTTGTCGTAATAGATTGGCCCAATCTTCACAATCAGGCCAACGACCACCGCCAAAGCGACAATCCAAAAAATGGCGCCGATGAGGCCAATGCCAGCCTGACGACTCTGCGTACGCACCATCTCCTACCCCGTGTAAACACCGTCGGTATTACTAGCTAGACGAAAAACGCCAATTTGCAAGTTTGTTATCGGCCGCAAAATCTCAGTTATTGGCACCGTCGAGGGCACGACCAATCTGATGCCAGCGCACAGACCAAGTCTCGGCATCCCAGGAGAACCAAATGAACAGGGCCTTGCCAACGATGTTACGCCGCGGCGCGCAGCCCCAAAAACGGCTGTCATCACTGTTGTCGCGATCATCTCCCATCATGAAATAACAATTCGGCGGCACTTTGTACGGACCAAAGTCCATATGCGCCTCGGGTGTATTGAATTCGATGATGTGAAAGGTATGACCGCCAATGGTTTGCGCATATTCCTTGGTGGGAATGACCATACCGCTCTCCCCCTGACCCTCGGGACGATAATTGAAGGTGCCGATATAGGTCTGGGGAATCAATTTGCCATTGATGTACAGATCATTACCCTTCACTTCGATGGTATCGCCGGGCAGACCGATGACCCGCTTGATGTAATCGATGCGGGGATTTTTGGGAAAGCGAAAGACCATGATGTCTCCCGCCTGCACCGGATTGCCCTGGGTCAGCTCCGTATGAATCAACGGCAGGCGCAGGCCCCAGGTAAATTTATTAACGAGCAAAAAATCGCCTACCCGTATGGTTGGCAACATGGAACCCGAGGGAACCTGAAAGGGCTCAAAAAGAAAGGCACGAATCAGAAACACCACCAGCAGTACAGGAAAAAAACTGCGGGCATAGTCAATAACCACGGGCACGCGCTCGTCGGCGGCACGGCGACGACGCAAAAAGAATCGGTCGACAAACCAGATCAGGCCGGTCACCACCACCGCCAAAAATAACCCGAGAGTAAAATCCATGCCCTGTTCTCCGTCGGTACGCGCTTAGTTGCGCTTGTCGCTCTGTAAAATAGCCAAGAAGGCTTCCTGCGGAATCTCCACGCGGCCCACCTGCTTCATTCGCTTTTTCCCCTCTTTTTGTTTTTCGAGGAGCTTGCGCTTGCGGCTAATATCACCACCGTAACACTTGGCAAGCACATCCTTGCGCATGGCCTTGACCGTTTCGCGAGCGATGATCTTGGCACCAATAGCCGCCTGGATGGCCACCTCGAACATCTGCCGCGGAATGAGATCTTTCAAACGCCCCGCCAGTTCCCTGCCGCGCCGCTCGGAAAAATCTCGGTGCACGATCCACGACAGTGCATCGAGTTTTTCGCCATTGATGAGAATATCCATCTTTACCAAGGGTCCAGCTTGAAAGCGAGAAAAATCATAATCCATGGACGCATAACCGCGGCTTACCGATTTGAGCCGGTCAAAAAAATCCAGCACCACCTCGTTGAGGGGCAGCTCATAGGTTACCATTACCTGACCACCGGTGAATTGCATGTTTACCTGCCGGCCGCGCCGCTCTTCACAAAGGGTGATTACCTGCCCCAAATATTTTTCCGGCACCAAGATATTGGCACGGATCATCGGCTCGCGAATTTCTCGAATACGATTAACCGGCGGCAAATCTGCTGGGTTGGAAAGATGCACAATCTCGCCATCGGTGGTCTCGATCTCATACACCACTGTCGGCGCCGTACTCAGCAATTCGAGCTGATATTCCCGCTCCAGGCGCTCCTGGATGATTTCCATATGCAGCAGACCAAGAAAACCACAGCGAAAACCGAAGCCCAGGGCTTGCGAAACTTCGGGCTCAAATTGCAGGGCTGCATCATTGAGACGCAGCTTTTGCAAGGCTTCGCGGAAGCGTTCGTAATCCGACGAATCGATAGGGTAGAGACCGGTAAAAACCTGCGCCTGCACTTCGCGAAAACCGGGTAGCGCCGCGCTGGCGGGCTTGGCGGCATCGGTGAGGGTGTCGCCCACTCGCGCCCCTTCAATACTGCGGATGCCGGCAATCACAAAGCCCACGGTTCCCGTATCCAAAGCCGGTATCATGAGCGCCTTGGGGGTAAAAACACCCGTCTTTTCGACTATGTATTCCTTGCCACCGGCCATGGTCCGAATACGCTGGCCACTGCGCAGGCTGCCGTTCACCACCCGCACCAGCACTACCGTACCCACGTAATTATCGAACCAGGAATCAATGATCAGGGCTTGCAGAGGCGCCTGAAGATCGCCCTGGGGGGCGGGGATGTCTCGAACCACTTGTTCGAGAATTTCGCGAATACCAATACCTTCCTTAGCACTGGCGAGAATGGCGTTGGCGGCGGGTAGACCAACTATCTCTTCGATCTCGCGCTTTACCCGCTCGGGATCCGCTGCGGGCAGGTCCACTTTGTTGAGTACCGGGATGATCTCGAGGTCATGCTCCATAGCGGTGTAGCAATTGGCCACACTCTGCGCCTCCACCCCTTGCGAGGCATCGACCACTAGCAAGGCGCCCTCGCAAGCGGCAAGAGAGCGGCTGACCTCATAGGAAAAATCTACATGCCCTGGGGTGTCAATCAAATGAAAAACATAGTCTTGGCCATCATCAGCACGATACTGCAGGCGCACGCTCTGGGCTTTGATGGTGATACCGCGCTCGCGCTCGATATCCATGCTATCGAGTACCTGGCTTTCCATTTCGCGTTCCGTCAAGGCACCGCAGAGCCGGATGAATTGGTCGGCGAGGGTAGACTTGCCATGATCGACATGGGCGATGATGGAAAAATTACGAATTCGTTCTTGCTCTGTGCTCATGCACCCAAATCTCAATACAAAAGGGGGGTGGCGCGACGCCAACCCCCCGGAAACCGCCAGAACTCAGCGGGGCAAGGAGAGAACCACGTAGAAGTTCCCTTCACGACGGTGAATCAGTACCGGGATCGGCTGCCCAACCGGTAGAGAGGATACCATCTTCTGCAGCTGCGCGACGTTATCGATGGGCTGCTGGGCCACCTGGAGAATGACGTCGCCGGGACGAATCCCCGCCATTGCCGCCGGACCATTGGCAACCCCCAGCACCAGCACGCCAGAGGAAACATCAAGTTGTTTGCGCGCTGCCGCGCTCAACGGGCCAACCTGGATCTTCATCCGCGCCACAGTGCCCTTCTGCTCCGGCGCCTGTCCTGCCTGCGCTGCTGCACCCTGATCGTCGGCACTGGAGGGCAAACTCTCGACGGTGACCGGAACCGTCATCGATTTGCCGTTACGGATGATACCCACCTTGGCCTGGAAGCCAGCAGGCAAGCCACCTACCAGGGGCGGTAACTGCGCCGAGTTATAGATGGGCTGCCCGTCAAAGGACACGATGACATCGCCGGGCTTAAGGCCGGCCTTGGCCGCAGGGCCATCAGGCTCCACCTGCGATACCAGGGCTCCCATCGGCTCCTTCATGTGGAAAGAGCGCGCCAAATCCATGCTCACGTTCTGCACCATGACTCCCAACCAACCGAAATGCACCTTTTGGTGCAGTTTGAGTTGCTTGACGGCGTCCATGGCGACATTGATGGGAATCGAGAAAGACAAACCCATGTATCCACCATTATTGGTGTAAATCTGGTCGTTGATACCTACCACTTGGCCCTTCATGTTGAAGAGGGGGCCGCCCGAGTTGCCGGGATTGATGGGCACGTCGGTCTGAATAAAGGGAATATAGGGATCATCCGGCAAGGGCCGCGAGGTGGCACTGACCACCCCCTGGGTGACGCTGTTCTCGAAGCCAAAGGGAGCACCTACCGCCAGCACCCACTGCCCCACCTGCAGGCGGGAGGAATCGCCGAGCTGCACCGTCGGCAGGTTCTGGGCGTCGATCTTGAGCAGCGCAACGTCGATGCGGTTAGAGAGACCAACAAGCCTCGCTTGATACTGCTGGTGGTTGGTTAGGCTGACGATGATTTTCTGCGCACCCCGCACCACATGGGCGGCGGTAACGATATAGCCGTCGGGGCTAACGATAAAACCGGATCCAAGGGACTGCACCTGATACTTCTGGGCCGGCCCCTGGTTGGGCCCGGCAAAAGGGCCGAAGAACTGTTGCAAGGGCGAATTGGGCGGGAAAGGCGATTGCGGTTCTTTGGCGACTTTGGTTTCGGTGGTACTGATGTTGACCACTGCCGGGCCGAAGTGCTTAACGATTGGGGTAAAATCCGGAAGTCCGACCAAATTGGCCGTATCCGCCAGTGCCGGAATGGGCGAAATTGCCATACCTGCCAACGCCAAAGCCACACCAAAAGCGGCAACCGAGCGCCGCAACTGCCATCTATTCCCTTGCACAGAACCTCCAGTATGTCGGCACCCGAGCCGATTCTTATGGGTAAACCACTGCGCCACGCCAAGGCGCCCTGCGGTAGTTTTTCAATCGAGGGCGGATTTCCCGCCATCGATCAATGCGCTACAGAGGGTAGCGAGGAGAGTGGGGCTTGTCCAGAACTGGAACTATCAATGATGGTAAGCGGCATCCAGGCCGGCATAGATACCTTCCTGAGAACGATAGCTGACCGGCAAGAGCCCTGCGGATGCGGAAGAAAACCCCGCAACCTGAGCAGAAGAGCCCGGCAGGTAGCGCTCTGGTGCCGGCCGCCAGATCCGCTGTATATCGCGCTGAATGGTGACATCGGCATGCAGCAGTGGTCCCGAGGAGGTAGCGAAACGCACTGGACGCAGATGAAAATGTTCTGCTACCGGCTGGTTGAGGGCTGCAGCAGGGGCAACGCCAAGCTCTTTGGTTCCGGTGCTTGCCCCATCCTGCCAGGGAGTAAACACGAGTAGCGACACCGAAAGTAACGACACGGCCGCCACGGAAGACCATCCCCACCAATGCGCAACCCGCCGTCCTCGGGGTAGAGCCGGTAGTTCGGCGGCAATGGCCTGTTGCACGCGATCGGCAAAATCCGGGCTCGCGAGTACGCCCCCCATACCACGGGCATGCAGCAAAAATGACACGCGATATTGTGCCTCCCAGGCATCGCGCAGCGCTGTTTCCTGCTCCAGGCGGCTGGCCATCCGCCGCGCCGAAAGGGTGCTCAACTCGCCATCCATGAATGCCATCAAGGCCGATTTCGTTTCATCGTTCATGACTACTATGCTCCAACAAAGGCGCTAAGACCTTGGCAATCGCCTCGCGCGCCCGAAAGATTCGGGAGCGCACCGTCCCCACCGGGCAATCCATTACCTGGGCAATTTCGTCGTAGCTCAGGCCTTCCAACTCCCGCAGGCTGACCGCCTCGCGCAAATCTGGCGGCAAGGCCTTGAGGGCTGCGTCGATGTGCTGCGCGATCTCTTTACTCAGCAAGATGCCCTCGGGGGTATCGTACTCCCTTAGTCCATCGGCACTGTCAAATTGTTCCGCCTCATCGGTATCGACATCGGCAATGCTGACCTTGCGTCCTTGCGCAACGAGGTGATTTTTGGCGGTGTTGACCGCGATGCGATAGAGCCAGGTGTAAAAAGCGCTGTCGCCACGAAAATTGTGCAGAGCGCGATATGCCTTTACAAAGGCCTCTTGCGCCACGTCTTCGGCCTCTTCGGGCTGGCGCACGTAACGGCTGATGAGGGCAACAACCTTGTGCTGGTACTTGCGTACGAGCAGGTCGAAGGCGTGCCGCTCGCCTTTCTGTACCCGCTGGACAAGGAGAAGATCGGTCTGGGCGCTACCATCCGCATTGCTGTCGGTAGCCGTCCCTGACGGTTTGCTCATTCGGCATTTCCTTTTGGAAAAATCTGCTGGCCCATGCAGCGGCAAAGGTTGGCGTGCCTTTCACCAGTGCATTCATCATCGTATCATGAGCGGTCCGTAGTCGCGCAACCGTAAGGGCAATTCCCCAAATGCTAGAGACCGATTTTTTGATCATCGGCGCCGGTAGCGCCGGCCTTGCCTGCGCCTTGGAGCTAACTGCTTTGGGACGGGTAACGGTGCTCAGCAAAGACGCACTGACCCTCTCGGCGAGCGATTGGGCGCAAGGCGGCATTGCCGCCGTATTGCCAGAGAGCGACGATAGCGTCGACCAGCATGTGGCAGATACCCTGCGCGCTGGCGCTGGGCTTTGCGAGCCCGTTGCCACGACCCAAATTTTGGCGCAGGCACCGGCAGCCATTGAGCGCCTTCTCCATTGGGGCGTGCATTTTGATCGGCAAGACGAGCACTGGCAGCTCACCCGTGAGGGAGGACATCAGGCTCGGCGCGTCCTGCATCGTGCCGACCGGACCGGTCACAGCATTATAGAAGGACTACTACGCTCGGCGCAGGCCAACCCGCGCATCCAGCTGTTGCCCCACACCCTCGTCGGCACCCTACAGGAAGATAACGGGCGCATTACTGGCGCCTGGCTACAGGCTTCCGGGCAAGACTCGTGGACCTTTCTTGCGGCGCGCGCAGTGATCTTGGCCAGCGGTGGTTTGGGACAGGTATACCGGCACACCAGTAACCCCAGTGTTGCCACGGGGGATGGCATCCATCTCGCCTGGCGCGCGGGAGTCATCCTGCGCGACCTGGAGTTTGTGCAGTTTCATCCCACCACGCTCTACAGCCCGGGCGAACCCGCTTTTTTATTGAGCGAAGCCCTGCGCGGCGAGGGCGCCTTGCTGCGCCTGCCCAATGGCGAACGCTTTATGCCACATCACGACGAGCGCGGAGAATTGGCACCCCGCGACGTGGTCAGCCGCGCCATCATTCGCGAGATGCAAGCCAAGCAGCTCGACCATGTTCTGCTTGATATCAGTCATGCGCCTGGGCATCTGATAGAGCAGCACTTTCCCCACATCGCCCGGCACTGTCGGGAGCGGGGCTACGATCTCGGTCGCGGCCCGATTCCCGTGGTGCCGGCCGCCCACTATAGCTGTGGTGGGGTGTTGGTCGACGCGCGGGGAAGAACGGAGCTACCCGGGTTATACGCCATCGGTGAGGTCGCCAGCACCGGTTTGCACGGCGCCAACCGCTTGGCCAGTAACTCCCTGCTCGAGTGCGTCGTTGCAGCGCACGCCGTGTATGCAGACCTCGCCGGTACCGCCGCCCTTCCCGCCCGCAGCGCGACGCCCGCGCAGCAACCCGCCACAGCGCCCAGCGCAGCGCTACCGCGACTGGCTGAGCGGGTTCGCGACCTTCAGGATTTGCTCTGGCAGGAGGTCGGTATACTCCGCCAGCAA
>JAWNZB010000076.1:0-10785 GCA_038447835.1 Candidatus Igneacidithiobacillus chanchocoensis
GTCGCCGCGCTCCTCGCTTTCGATGGTGATTGCCAGGGCGGGGCAGACTGCCTCACAGAGTTTACAGGCAATGCAGCGCTCTTCACCATTCTCATAGCGACGCAGGGCGTGCAGGCCGCGAAAACGTGGCGATTGCGGAGTCGTTTCCTCGGGGTACTGCACCGTGAACTTGCGCGCGAAGAAATAGCGACCGGTCAGCTGCATTCCGCGCAGAAGCTCGAGCAAAAAGAAAGACCGGAACCAACGTGTGACGGGACTGGCCATGACAATCTCCTCAGCGCAGTACGGCCCGCAGGGGGGTCTCAAGGGCGATACCCACGACCACGATCCAGGCAATGGTGATGGGAATGAAGACCTTCCAGCCCAGCCGCATGATCTGGTCATAGCGATAGCGGGGGAAGGTGGCGCGGATCCAAAGGAAGACGTACAGCAGGAAAGCGGTCTTCAGCAGTATCCAGACCAAGCCCGGAACCCAGGTAAAGGGGGCAATTTGAAACGGCGGATACCACCCGCCCAAAAAGAGCACCGTGGTCAGTATCGAGACGAAAATCATATTGGCGTATTCGGCAAGGAAAAAGAGGGCAAAGCCCATACCCGAATACTCGACATGAAAACCGGCAACGATCTCCGACTCACCCTCGGCTACGTCGAAGGGCGCGCGGTTGGTCTCCGCCACCCCAGAAATGAAATACACTAAAAAGAAAGGGAAGAGCGGCAACCAGTACCAAGACCAAAAACCGGAGCCCGCCTGCGCCTCGACGATCTTACTCAAGTTGAGAGTCTGCGCCAGCATGAGCACCCCAACCAAGGCAAAGCCCATGGCGATTTCGTAGGCCACCAACTGCGCTGCGGCGCGCATTGCCCCCAAAAAAGCGTATTTGGAGTTGGAGGCCCAACCAGCAATGATGATGCCGTAGACGCCGAGACCGGCAATTGCCAACACATAGAGCAGCCCAGCATTCATATTGCTGATGGCAACATCCGGACCGAAGGGTACTGCCGCCCACACCAGCATCGCCGGCACAAAAGCCAGCACTGGAGCCGCCAGAAAAAGAAAACGATTGGCATTGGTGGGAATCAGCACTTCCTTGAAGAGCAGCTTCAAGGCGTCGGCAATTGGCTGCAACACGCCACGAAAACCGACTCGATTGGGCCCGATGCGAATCTGAATGTAGCCAATGACCTTGCGCTCGGCGAGGGTCAGATACGCTACGCCGAGCAAGAGAGGAACGAGGACGATGATAATCTTGATCAGGGCCCAAACTGGCGGCCACCAAGGCGCTGTAAGTAAGTCGTGCATGGCGGCTCCTCTAGGCCCGTGCCCGCAAGGAGGGCTGCTGGAGATGGACGACGCCACCTACCCCACCCAAGGCCTGCGTCTCGGGATGGCCAAAATTGACCCAAAGGGCAGTGCGCGGCACGCCGGCATCGACGAGCACCGGCAATTGCACCCGCGCGCCATTCCCACCGAGCACCTCAAGGGTCGACCCGGTAATGCCGAGTTCGGCCAGGGTATCGGGATGCACACGGGCTTGCGCCTCCTCGGCCAAGGGCGGGGCGCGCCGCACCAAGGGATCCTGCCGATAAATGCCCCAGTCACCCAGCAGCCAGTAACTCGCCTCGGCTGCCACGCTGCTTGGCTGTAGCTCGGGGAAGGCACCCAGACCCGGTACATCAAGAGGAAACTCGCTAAGAGCCCCCTGCCAGGACGCCTGCACCGCCTGCAGATCGTCAAAGTCTAGCCCTGGCACCTCGAGATGATCCGCCAATACCCGCAGGATCTTCCAGCCCGGACGCGATTCTCCCGCCGGGCGCACGGCCGCCCGATACTCCTGCAAGCGCCCTTCATTGTTGAAGAAGCTGCCGCTGCTCTCGGCCCAACTGGCGAGTGGCAGGATGATTTCGGCATATTCTTCGGCTTCGCCCAAAAAGCTCGCAATGCTGATCACACAGTCGGCGGCATCGAGAGCCGCACGCGCACGCAAGGCATCCATGGCGTCGGCTTCCGGCTCGACCCCATAGAGCACAAAAGCCTTCTTGCCAGACCAAAGATCCGGGGCATCGATTACCTGTGCCCCGCCGACTTTGCGGCTAGCCACACAACCGAGTAGCCAGGCCCCGGCACTATTGGCCGCCTCGGCGAGCCAGGAAATGCGCCCGTCTACCAAAGCCACGAGGGATGCAATTGCGGCTAGCAATTCGGCAGCCTGGGGATGCTGCAGCAGACCATTCCCGAGCATGAAGAGGGGCTTGGTGGCCTGCTGCAGGGCCGTTGCCAACGCCCGGAGTTCGGCGTCTTGCGTCTGCTCGCCATCACGTAAAATGGCTACGAGCCCTTGGTATAGGGCAAGATCGGCACCCGCAGGGGCACAAATTTGCCAGAGAGGATAGTTGAATTCGCGTTTGACGCTATCCACAGCCCAGATTTGCGCTCCCGCCCGCGCCGCCTTGCGCAGGCGATGATTGGTAAGGGGCTGCTGCTCTCGCGGATAGGCATGGCAAAGCAGCACGAACGGCTCGCTCTCCAGTTGCTCGAGGCTCATGTTTAGGGCCGGATAGAGAGGCATGGCTGGATCGGCGCGGAAATCCGTCTGCCGCAGTCGATGATCGATGGCGCGCACCCCAAGACTGCGCAGCAAGGCTTGAAATAAGTAGAGCTCCTCATTGCTGGCAGACGGCGAGATGATACCGCTCACGGCATCTGGTCCGTGCTTGCCGATGACCTGCTGCAGGGCAGAACTGGCAAGATCCAAGGCCTCGGCCCAAGATGCCGGCTGCAACTTGCCATTGACCCGGAGCATGGGCTGCTGCAGGCGGTCTGCTGCCTGCAGGCCGGTGTAGGCAAAACGCCCCTTGTCGCAGAGCCACTCCTCGTTCACCGCCTCGTTGCTGCGCGGTTTGACCCGTAGCACTTCTTTGCCCAGGCTTTGCACATCGGTGTTACAGCCGGTAGAGCAATGCGGGCAAAGGCTACTACTATGCTTGAGCTCCCAAGAACGGGCCTTGTAGCGGAAGGGTTTACTGGTGAGGGCGCCCACCGGGCAGAGGTCGATCATGTTGCCGGAAAGCTCCGAACGTACGGCCTTGGCAACGTAGGTGCCAATGGCCAACTTCTCGCCCCGACCGGTGGCCCCCAGCTCGCTGATACCGCCAATTTCGGTCCCAAAACGCACGCAACGGGTACACTGGATGCAGCGGGTCATCTCGGTCGCAATCAGCGGACCGATGTCTTTGTCTTCGACCACCCGTTTTTCTTCGGTGTACAGGCTATGGGGATTGGCATAGCCCATGGTGACGTCCTGCAAGGGACATTCACCGCCCTGATCGCAGATCGGGCAATCCAGGGGATGATTGATGAGGAGAAATTCCAATACCCCCTGCTGCGCCATTTTGGCGCGACGCGAGCGGGTGGCAACCTTCATGCCATCGCTTGCCGGAGTCGCACAGGCCGGCAATGGCTTGGCCTGTTTTTCCACATCCACCAAACACATGCGGCAGTTGGCAGCAACCGAGAGCTTCGGGTGATAGCAAAAGAAGGGGATGTAGATACCGAGCTGCTGCGCGGCCTCCATCAGGGTCGTACCGGCAGGAACCTCGATTTCCTGCCCGTCGATCTCGAGGCGTGGCATCAGGCAACCCTCCGTTTGGCATCGCCACCAACGAGGCAGGTCTTGTGCCGCACATGATGTAGATATTCGTCGGGGAAGAGGCGCAAGGAGCTGGTCACCGGCGCCACGCCGCCGTCCGCCAAGGCGCAGATGGTGCGTCCCTCGATGCGACTGCCAACGTTCTGCAGCAGTTCGAGATCCGACTCCCGGCCCTGGCCATTCTCGATGCGGTGCATCACTCGCCACAGCCAGCCCATGCCTTCGCGGCAGGGGGTGCATTGTCCGCAAGATTCGTGCATGTAAAAACGGGAAATTCGCTCGACCACGCTAACGATACAGACGCTATCGTCAATGACGATGACCGAACCGGCGCCCAGGGCCGAGCCCGCCTTGGAGATGCTGTCGTAGTCCATGCTGCAGTCCATCATCACCTCCCCCGCCACCATCGCCGTGCTGGTGCCGCCGGGAATCACGGCCTTGAGGCTGCGTCCCGGACGCAGACCGCCAGCCATGGCGAGCAGGTCGCGGAAGGGGGTGCCCATCGGCACCTCAAAGTTGCCCGGCTTTTGCACATGACCAGTAACCGAGAAGATCTTGGTGCCGCCGTTGTTGGGCTTGCCCAGGTCGAGAAACCACTGGCCGCCGTTGATGATGATATCGGGGACCGAAGCAAAGGTTTCGACATTGTTGATGGTAGTCGGTTGCCCGTAGAGGCCGTAACTGGCCGGAAAAGGGGGCTTGAAGCGCGGCTGTCCTTTCTTACCCTCGAGGGCCTCCATCAGGGCGGTTTCCTCGCCACAAATATAGGCGCCGGCGCCACGATACACATAGAGATCGAAGGAAAAGTCGGTGCCTAAGATCCGCTCCCCAAGAAGGCCAGCCGCGTAGGCCTCGGCCAAGGCGTCTTCGACAATGCGAATAGGCTCGATGAATTCGCCACGAATAAAGATGTAGCCGGCACGCGCACCCATGGCGTAGGCGCCGATGATCATCCCTTCGATGAGACGATGCGGCTCATAGCGCATGATGTCGCGATCCTTGCAGGTGCCTGGTTCGCCCTCATCGGCATTGCAGAGGAGGTACTTCATGCCCGTTACCCCCTTGGGCATAAAACTCCACTTGAGGCCGGTGGGAAAACCGGCGCCCCCGCGCCCACGCAGGGCAGAGGTTTTCATTTCGTTGATGATCTGGTCTGGGGTCATGCCTTCGAGCAAGACCTTGCGCAGAGCCTGATAGCCTCCCGTCTCTTGATATGCCCGTAGCCGGTGAGAATCAGGGATGCCGCGATTGCGGAGCGTAACACCGTTGACGAATTCCTCGGTACTCATCGTTGGACCTCCTGCCGCAGTTGCGCAATGAGCGCATCAATTTTTTCGGGCGTCAGATTTTCGATGTAGCGATCACCCAGTTGCAACATGGGCGCGTCCTTACAAGCCCCCAAACACTCCACTTCCTTGATGGTAAAAAGGCCATCGGCAGTGGTTTCGCCAATACCAATACCCAAGCGCTTTTGCAGATGCGCGAGAATCGCGTCGGACTCGTTGAGAAAACAGGAGACACTGCCGCAGACGCAGAATTGATGCTTACCCACTGGCTGCAGATCATACATGGTGTAAAAGGTTGCCACTTCAAAGGCCTGAATGGCGGGCACCCCGAGTAACTCGGCCACATGTTCGATCAAGGCCTCGGGTAGATAGCCGTGCTCTTCTTGGGCAATGCGCAGAGCGGCAAGTAGCGCCGAGCGCGCCTGCTCCGGCGGATATTTACTGCGCTCTTGGGCGATTTCCTCCAGGGCCGCTTCACTCAGCCAGGCACTCATCGATCGACCTCCCCAAAGACGATATCCATGGTCGCCAAAATAGCCACCACATCCGCAATCATGTGTCCCTTGGCCATTTCGTCCATGGCAGCAAGATGGGAAAAGCCGGGGGCACGGATTTTCATCCGATAAGGCTTATTGGCTCCATCGGAGAGCAGGTAAATGCCAAACTCTCCCTTGGGCGCCTCTACCGCCGCATAGATTTCTCCTGCCGGCACGATCATCCCCTCGGAGAAGAGCTTGAAGTGATGAATCAGGGCCTCCATGCTGGTCTTCATCTCTTCCCGCGGCGGCGGCGCGACTTTGTAGTCATCAACGATCACCGGCCCCGGATTCTTGCGCAACCAGTCGACACATTGGGCGATGATCTTGTTGCTCTCGCGCATCTCCGCCACGCGCACCAAGTAGCGATCGTAGCAATCGCCCTCCTTGCCAACAGGAATCTCGAAATCGAGGGCATCGTAAGCGGCATAGGGTTGGGTGCGCCGCAGATCCCAGGCCACCCCGGAAGCGCGCAGCATCGGCCCGGTAAAGCCGAGGGCAATGGCGCGCTCTGGCGTTACCACACCAATGCCAACGGTGCGCTGCTTCCAGATACGGTTGTCGGTAAGCAGGGTCTCATATTCGTCGATATAACCCGGGAAACGGCGGGTGAAATCCTCGATAAAATCGAGCACCGAACCCTGACGATTGGCGTTGAGTTCGTCAAGACGCTTGGCGTCGCGGTATGGCGAGGCGTCGTACTGCGGCATGCGATCCGGCAGGTCGCGGTAGACACCACCAGGACGATAATAGGCGGCATGCATGCGGGCACCGGAAACCGCTTCATAGACGTCCATGAGATCTTCGCGCTCACGGAAGCAATAGAGAAAGACCGACATCGCCCCCACATCGAGGGCATAGGCACCCAACCAGAGCAAATGGTTCAAAACCCGGGTGATTTCATCGAACATGGTGCGAATGTACTGCGCCCGCAGCGGTACCTCGACGCCCAACAGCCCCTCGACCGCGCGACAGTAGGCATGCTCGTTACACATCATGGATACATAGTCGAGGCGATCCATGTATGGCAAATTTTGTAGATAGGTCTTGTGCTCGGCGAGCTTTTCCGTGGCGCGGTGGAGTAGGCCGATATGCGGATCGGCGCGTTCGATCACCTCGCCATCGAGCTCCAGCACGAGGCGCAGCACCCCATGGGCCGAGGGATGCTGCGGCCCAAAATTCATGGTGAAGTTGCTAATTTCTGGCATCGAAGCGTCCCTCCTCGTCACTGCGCACGATGCGCGGCACCACGACCCGCTCCTCGGTGTGAGTGGGTTCGTACATCACCCGCCGCTGATCGGGGTCATACCGCATCTCGACGGTACCAACCAAGGGGAAATCCTTGCGGAAGGGATGACCAACAAAGCCGTAATCGGTAAGGATGCGGCGCAGGTCAGGGTGCCCTTCAAAAAGAAAACCAAAGAGGTCGAAGGTCTCCCGCTCAAACCAGTTGGCCGCTGGCCAAATGCCGTTGACCGAGGGGATGATGGGCAACTCTTCGTCAAGAAACACCCGCAGCCGTAAGCGCCGGCGATGGGCGATGCCGACAAGGTGGTACACCACGGCGAAGCGCTCGTCTTCCCAACTTCCCTCGCCGTACTCGGAATAATCGACACCGCAAACGTCGATAAGCTGATCGAAGCCCGCGGCGTCGCGCAACCAAGCACAGCTCTGCAGAAAGTTTTCGCGCGCCAGCTCCAGAGTCAGCTCTCCGCACGCGAGGCGGTGGCGGCGGATGCGATCCCCGAGCCCAGCTTGTAGCTGCTGGAGCATTGTTTCGAGCATTTCGGTCATGGGCTACCTGGCGATAGTATTGGTGCGGCGGATCTTCTTTTGTAGCTGGATCAGCCCGAAGAGAAGGGCCTCCGCCGTCGGCGGGCAACCCGGCACGTAGACATCGACCGGGACGATGCGATCGCAACCGCGCACGACGCTGTAAGAGTAATGATAGTAGCCCCCGCCATTGGCGCAGGAACCCATGGACACTACCCAACGCGGCTCTGGCATCTGGTCATAGACCTTGCGCAGGGCCGGCGCCATTTTGTTGACCAGGGTGCCGGCAACGATCATCACATCGGATTGTCGCGGACTAGGCCGGAAGATGATACCGAAGCGATCGAGGTCGTAGCGCGCCGCACCGGCATGCATCATTTCGACAGCACAACAGGCAAGGCCGAAGGTCATGGGCCAGAGCGAACCGGTACGGCTCCAATTTACCACCGTATCGATACTGGTGGTGACAAAACCCTTCTCGAGAACCCCTTCTATTCCCATTCCAAGGCCCCCTTCTTCCATTCGTAAATGAAGCCGACAACGAGAATGGCCAGAAACACCATCATGGCCAAAAAGCCCGTCATTCCGACAGCATCGAAGACCACCGCCCAGGGAAACAAAAAGGCGATCTCCAAGTCGAAGAGAATAAACAGGATGGCGACAAGATAGTAACGTACGTCGAATTTAACGCGCGCGTCTTCGAAGGCCTCGAAACCGCACTCGTAGGGTGAGAGTTTTTCGCTATCGGGTCGACTGGGGCCCAGCTTGCTACCCAGAACCAAGGGCACCACGCCGACCACCAAGGCAACCAGCAGAAATATCAGCACAGGCAAATACTGTCCAAGCACCGAACCGGCCCCTCCAACACTATCGTCATCACCCGTCAGGGTCGCTATAAAAATAATTTTATCTGTATAATCAATTCTCTGAACTACTCCAGAGATAAAAAAACAGCCACGCGGGCTGTGATTTGGTGCCGAAGACCGGACTCGAACCGGTATGGCTTGCGCCGCCGCCCCCTCAAGACGGTGTGTCTACCAATTTCACCACTTCGGCAAGTGGATCAAAACTCTCTCATGCCCTGGTAAAGACGTCAAGGCTTATTCGCAGCGGACTGCACCTTACCAGCACTTGGCGTTGCCAGAGCCGGCTGCGCGCTGCTGCTGGCCGTTGTTGCCGGGCTGGCCGCCGGCGCGCTTGGCGCCACAGAAGCTGCCGGAGCGGCGACGGGACTGGCGCTCGGTAAGGCGATACCGGCTCCTACCTGATGGACTTCATGCTCCGAAAGATAGGCCAGGGCCAGACTGTTAAGGAAAAAGAGGGCCGCCAGCACTGCCGTGACATGACTAAGGAAATTGCCTGCCCCCTGGGCGCCAAAGACCGTCTGCGAGCCACCGCCGCCAAATACGGCGCCAATATCGGCACCCTGCCCTTTTTGGATCAATACCAGTCCGACCAAGGCGATGCAGATCAGAACCTGCAAAACCAGCAACAAAGTATACATAATCAAAGACCTCGGATTACCGCATGGGCAGCTTGGCAGATCTGAATGAATTCTGCCGCTTGCAAGGAAGCGCCGCCAACCAGACCACCGTCGATATCGGGCTCGGCAAAAAGCGCTTTGGCGTTACTTGCTTTTACACTGCCGCCATAAAGAATCAAAATCTTGCGCGCGATATCGGGGCTCTTGGCAGCAATCAAACTGCGCACGAAGGCATGCACTTCCTGGGCCTGGGCGGGACTCGCGGTCTTGCCCGTGCCAATGGCCCAGATGGGCTCGTAGGCGAGGATCAGATTGGCTTGCTGCCCGGCACTGCCAAGGGCAGGCAAAATGGCCTCCACCTGGCGACGCAGCACCTCTTGGGTGCGCCCTTCTGTGTACTCCTGCTCCGTCTCACCGATACAGACCATGGGTACCAAGCCCGAGTGGAGTGCAGCCTTGACCTTACGCAGGACGATCTCGTCGCTCTCCTGGAAGATCTGTCGGCGCTCGGAATGACCGACCAATACGTAGCGGCAACCGGTATCACGCAACATCGCCCCAGAAATTTCGCCGGTGTAGGCGCCGTGCGCCTCCCAGAAGAGATTCTGCCCTCCCCAGCGTAGGGAGCCGCCCTTGGCGACCTGCTGCACCGTCGTCAACAGCGTAAAGGGCGGAAAAAGAACGACCTCCGGCGAGGCTGGCGCCAATCCTGCGTCGACAATCGCCTGGGTGAGATGCTCGGCATCTGCATTCAGGCCATTCATCTTCCAATTGCCAGCTACCATGATCGCGCGCACGTCGCTCTTCCTCTACCAGTGACTATCCTAATGAGCAGGGGAGTGTAAAGAGTCCCCCGGCAAGGGTCAATTTGCCCAGCGCTCAAACACTGGCAGGCTCTGCAACACAAGCGGCGATGTGTTCGCGTAGCTGCTCGGCAGCGCTTGCGGCAATCTGTCGATCCTCGGCCTCGACCATGATGCGCAGCAACGGCTCGGTGCCGGAAGCACGTACCAGCAGTCGCCCATGGCCAGCCAACTGCTGTTCTGCGTTTTTCAGGGCCGCCTGGACATCCGCGCGCTGGAGTTTACCCTTGGCGTCTGCCAAGCGCAGGCCAACAAGTACCTGCGGGTAGAGCTGTAAGGCGCCGGCAAACTCGTGCAACTGCCGTCCCTTGCGTTGCAAGAAAGCGAGTACCTGCAGGGCGGCAAGAATGGCGTCGCCGGTGGTGTTGGCAGGGGTAATGATATGCCCGGAATTTTCGCCCCCCAGGGGATAGCCCAGGGCTTGCATACGTTCGAGCACGTAACGATCGCCCACGGCACTGCGCACGAAGGGGATCCCTGCATTCTGCAAGGCTCGCTCCAAACCCAGATTACTCATTACCGTGCCGACCACACCCGGCAGAGCGCCCTGCTCGGCCATGGCCTGGGCGAGAAGCCAGAGGATGGCGTCACCATCCCAGGCATTGCCTTTGGCGTCGACCAGCAGAACACGATCGCCGTCGCCATCGAGGGCAATGCCAAGATCCGCCCGATGCTCGGCCACTGTCGCAATCAGGGCCGCCGGCGCCGTCGAGCCCACACCATCGTTGATATTGATCCCGTTGGGCTGGACCCCGATGCTCTCCACCTGCGCCCCCAGTTCGCTAAACACCATGGGCGCGACCTTGTAGCCGGCACCATGGGCGGCGTCGACCACGATCCGCAAACCGCGCAGGTCCGCACTGACGGGAAAGGTAGTCTTGCAATACTCGACATAACGACCGGAGGCGTCGTCGACTCGGCGCGCCTTGCCGAGGGCATCTGGGGCGGAACAGGCCATGGGTTTTTCGAGTTCTACCTCAATGGCTTCCTCTACCGCATCCGGTAGTTTGTAGCCGTCGGCAGAAAAAAACTTGATGCCATTGTCTTCGTAGGGATTGTGCGAAGCGCTGTTGACGATGCCGGCATGGGCGCGCAGGGTGCGGGTGAGATAAGCAATGGCCGGGGTAGGCAGAGGGCCGACCAGTAGAACATCGACCCCAGCGGCCGCAAGCCCGGATTCGAGCGCCGATTCGAGGA
>JAWNZB010000190.1:0-1917 GCA_038447835.1 Candidatus Igneacidithiobacillus chanchocoensis
CTAGTCCATTAGCAAAGTCTGTATTGTGATATACTCGAACATCGCAGCGAAAAGGCGGAGACCGTGGCGAAAGCGGAACGCGTAGATCAACGACTCATGAAAACCGGCAAAGGGGCGCGAGGCGCTCTCTACTTTGCCATCGGCTTGGGAGTACTTGCTGGCCTCCTGGTTATTCTGCAGGCCTGGCTACTTGCCCACATTGTCAACGATGTCTCGTTTAAGGGCTGGGGTCTTGCCGCGGTCACGGGACTTCTTGGCGCCCTACTTGGCCTCTTTCTGCTTCGCGCCTTGCTGTCTTGGGCGGGAGAATTGGTGGCTTTTCGTGCAAGTGCCAGCATCAAAACCCAGTTGCGTCAGGAAATGCTCCAGCATCTACTCCGTCTTGGGCCAGTGGCCTTGGCAGGTGAGCGTGCTGGTGATGTCGCCAGTACCCTGATCGAGGGCGTCGAAGCTCTGGAGCCCTATTTCTCCCGTTACCTGCCACAGATGGCCTTGGTCAGTCTGGTGCCCTTGGCCATTCTCCTCTTTATTTTTCCGGTCGATTGGATCAGCGGTCTGATTTTGCTGATTTGTGGCCCCCTAGTGCCGTTTTTCATGGTGCTCGTTGGTTATGCCGCGGAGGCCATCAATCAGCGGCAATGGCAGCAACTCTTGCTGATGAGCGCGCATTTTCTCGATGTTCTGCAGGGGCTCACCACCCTCAAGATTTTTGGCCGCGCCAAAGACGAAATTGAGATCGTTGCTCATATTTCCGAAAACTATCGTCACACAACCATGGCTGGTCTGCGCGTTGCCTTTTTGACCTCGGCGGTGCTGGAATTCTTTGCCAGCCTCTCGATTGCTTTGGTGGCGGTCTCTCTTGGCGCACGCTTGCTGCAGGTGCATGCCTCTATCGACTTTTATGCCGCTTTCTTTGTGTTGCTGTTGGCACCGGAATATTTTGCCCCGCTGCGCGGATTGTCTACCCATTATCATGCGCGGATGAGTGCCATTGCGGCTGCCAAGCGCATCTTTGCCATCCTCGATATGCCCGTGCCGGAGCGCTCGGCGGCGGAAAAGACCTTGCCGCCATCGACGACGGCGCCCGCCATCGAGATCAACGACCTGCATTTTCGCTACGCTCCCGAGGATGCCGAGGCGCTGGCAGGGTTCTCTGCGAGCTTTCCGGCGGGAAGCTACACCGCCATCGTTGGCGCCAGCGGTGCGGGTAAGAGTACAGTGGCCAATGCCCTCTTGGGCTTCCTGCAGCCGCAAAGCGGCGGTATTTGCATTGACAGCGAAGACCTGGCGAGAATCGATCGCGATAGCTGGCATGCCCAGTTGGCATGGATTCCACAGAATCCGCGGCTCTTTTATGGCAGCATTGCCGATAACCTGCGCTTGGCCAAGCCTGAGGCCACGGATGCTGAACTGCGGCAGGCGGCACGAGATGCCCATGCCCTCGAATTCATCGAGCAGTTACCCCAGGGTTGGGATACCCGCATTGGAGATCTTGGCCAAGGTCTCTCGGGTGGGCAGATCCAGCGCTTGGCCTTGGCGCGCGCCTTTCTCAAAAATCCGCGCTTTTTGCTAATGGACGAGGCCACCGCCAATCTCGATATGGAGAGCGAGTCTCTCTTTCTGGATTCTTTGGAGCGTTTGCGCCAGGGACGTACGGTGATCGTCATTGCCCACCGTCTGGCCACCGCGCAGCGGGCGGAGCGCATTGTCGTTCTCGACGCCGGTCGCGCGGTGGAAGAGGGCAGCCCCGCAGCACTGCTCGCCCAGAACGGCGCCTACGCGCGCCTCGTACATGCCTATCGGGGGCATCATGGATAAAAACCGCGATCTCTGGCGCCTGCTGCGTCTTTTTGCGCCCTACCGCTGGTGGATGCTCGGGGGCGCACTGCTCAGTCTCCTCACCATGCTCTCTAACTT
>JAWNZB010000077.1:0-10481 GCA_038447835.1 Candidatus Igneacidithiobacillus chanchocoensis
TTGAGCTTCCTCCAGGGCAGAGATCTGCGCCATTCTGCCACGCCCCCTTTTTTCCGCCGGCCCGGGCAGATTATGGTCCGCGCCCCGAGGAGGGCCTCCACGCGCAGCGACAGGGGGAGGGGCCCTCGCCAACGCATGAGGGGACCGGCGAGACATCTGATCCGGATTTGGGCTATCTCGTTACAGCCTAAACAGATGTTCCAACTGCCGAGCGACAGTGAGCGATCCAAAACCCGTACCGACCGACCCGCTGGAGGAAGGCGAAAAGATCGCACCTCCATCCACAACCGAGCAGATTGCCCCTGCGGTGCCCCTGCAGAACCCCGGGCGTATGGCGGCTCTTACCCTGGGCGCCCTTGGAGTTGTGTTTGGGGATATCGGCACCAGCCCGATTTATGCCCTGCGCGAAACCCTCGTCGCGACCGGTGGTCAGGTTCCGGGACAGATGGCGATCATGGGAGCGCTATCGCTCATCTTCTGGTCGCTCGTCATTGTCGTTACGGTCAAATACGTCATCTTCATCATGCGCGCCGACAACGAGGGCGAAGGCGGGGTCTTGGCGCTGGCGACACTTGCCCACCGTTCTCCCGGGCTGTCGCGCACCGCAAAGTGGCTGATCGGACTCATGGCGATCCTCGGCCTGGCCCTGTTTTACGGCGACGGCATGCTGACGCCGGCGATCTCTGTGCTGTCGGCAGTTGAGCTCATCACCGTTGGCAATCCACAGCTGACCGGGCTTGTCATGCCCTGCACCCTTGCCATTCTGATTGCTCTCTTCCTGTTTCAGAACCGCGGCACCGAAAAGATAGGTCAGCTCTTCGGGCCGATCATGCTGCTCTGGTTCTTTGCCCTTGCCGTGCTCGGCCTGATTGCGATTTTCCGCGATCCGGAAATCCTGTGGGCGCTCAGTCCCTGGTATGCGATTGATCTCTTCATCCGCGAACCGGGGACCGCATTTGTGGCCCTGGGTTCTGTCGTCCTTGCAGTTACCGGCTGCGAGGCCCTCTATGCAGATATGGGGCATTTCGGCAAACAGCCGATCCGCTACGCTTGGCTCGGACTGGTTTTGCCAGCCCTGATCATCGACTATTTCGGCCAGGGCGCAGCAGTACTTCATAACCCGCACAATGCCGAGATTGCCTTTTATGCCGCAGTTCCGGACTGGGCGCATGTACCCATGGTGTTCCTGTCCGTTCTTGCCACCATTATTGCCAGCCAGGCTGTCATCAGCGGGGTGTACTCGATCACGCAGCAGGCCGTGCAGCTTGGTCAGTTGCCGCGCATGGAGGTCCGGCATACCTCAGCCACCGATTACGGTCAGATCTACGTACCGCGCATCAATGGCTATCTGCTGGTCGGAGTAGTGCTCATCGTCCTCATCTTCAAAAGCTCGAGCCATCTGGCCGCAGCATACGGCATTGCCGTCACCGGTGTGATGGTGATCTCGACGATACTCGCCTTCATCGTCGCGGTACGTCAGTGGAAATGGAAACCTTGGGTGGTCTATCCGCTCTTCGGTCTTTTTGGACTGATTGATCTGATGTTCTACGCCTCCAACACGATGAAAATCGTCGATGGCGGCTGGCTCCCCTTGTTCATTGCCGCCTGCGTTTTCATCGTCATGGAGACCTGGCGTCTGGGCCGACGCGCCCACCTGGACCGCATCCGCTCCGAATCAATGCCGCTCGATCTCTTTCTCGAGCGGGCCGACAAGACACCTGTACGGGTCGCAGGGACGGCAGTCTTCCTGTCAGCCCGCGCCGAATCTGTTCCAGGAGCGTTGCTCCACAACCTCAAGCACAACAAGGTTCTGCATGAACGTGTCCTTCTGGTTCATGTCAGCGTTGAAGACACACCCTTTGTCGCCCCCAACAAGCGCATTGAGGTAGAAAAGCTCGGTAAGGGCTTTTTCACCGTGCATATTCATCACGGCTTCTTCGAAACTCCCGACGTCCCCAAGATCCTCGAGGAAGCCCGCCCCTTCGGTCTTGCGCTCGATATTGAAACCACGACCTTCTTCATCGGCCATGAAACCATGGTGCCGTCCGAGCACCCCGTCCTTGGGCGCTGGCGGACCTGGCTCTACATGTGGCTCGCCTCTTCGGCTTTGTCGCCGGTGCGGTTTTACCGCTTGCCACCCGGGCGCGTTGTTGAGCTCGGCACCCAGGTTTCGATCTAGGTCTTGACGACGCCAGCGACCTTGCCTCTGATGCAGCCGTCGGAGGCAATCATGCGATTTTTTGGTATCCTGCTTGCGTGCGTCCTTGGCGTCACAGCAACGCAGGCATGGGCCGCGGGACCACAAACCCGTATCGCCCAGGGCGCCCTCCTTGGCGGGCACGAACATGGTGTGGATGTCTTTCGCGGCATTCCGTTTGCCGCCCCTCCGATCGGCAAATTGCGCTGGCAGCCGCCGACGCCAGCACAGCCGTGGAGTGGACTGCGCCACGCTACACGATTTGGCCCTATCTGCCCACAGAATGTCAGCAGCCCCTTTGCGGCGTCTTTGCCACAAAGCGAAAACTGTTTGACCCTGAATGTGTGGACCGCGCGCCTCCACCCCGCCAAGCTGAGACCGGTAATGGTCTGGATCTATGGCGGCGGTTTTGTCGAGGGCGGATCATCACTGCCCTATTATGATGGTAGCGAACTTGCCCGCCACGGCGTCGTCGTCGTCAGCTTCAATTACCGGCTAGGTTGGTTGGGCTTTTTCGATGATCCAGCCTTGGCTCACAAGGGTGAGGCAACTGGCAACTACGGTCTGATGGACCAGATCGCTGCACTGAAGTGGGTACGCCAGAATATCGCGGCGTTTGGCGGCGATCCGAGCAAGGTCACGATTTTCGGCGAGTCGGCCGGTGGGATGAGTGTCAATGATCTGATGACATCCCCCCTTGCCCGCGGCCTTTTTATACGCGCCATCAGCGAATCGGGGCTAGGGCTCGTGCCTCTGGCAAGTGCACAGGCTGCAGAGCATGCAGCCCAGGCCTTTCTGGCACGAGAGCACATCAAGGGCGATGGTCCCAAGGCTCTGGCGGAAATGCGCCGCCTTCCGGTACGTGCGATCGTTGCCGATCTGAAGGGAAAGCCCTTTGATGAAACTCCGGCACCGATGATCGACGGGACTGTCTTGCGTGAACAGCCGGTGGAGGCTTTCGCCCAAGGTGATATCGCACATGCTGCCTATCTTGCCGGCTCAAACAGCAATGAGGCCAGTCTGCTCGCCGCAACTGGCCTTAACACCGCCACAGTGCTATCGCGAACAGGTCCGTCACTACCACAGTTACGCGCGCTTTACGCGCAGCACGGCATAAAGGGTAATGCTGCGCTGGCAGAGGAGCTGTTTGATGACCGCGTATTTGCGGCAGGTGCACAGGGTCTTGCGCTTTATGCTGCGCGCAGACAAGAGCCGGCCTACGTCTACTATTTTGCCTATGTGCCGCAAAAGTTGCGCAGTCGGGTCCATGGTGTCGGCCATGGCTATGAAATTCCATTTGTCTTTGGCAACCGCGGTTACCGGGGCCGATATCCAAAGTTTGCCGCGAAGCTGCAGCAGACCACCACGGCTGAGGACCGCGCTGTTCGCCGCATGGTTCAGACATACTGGACAAATTTTGCCAAGACCGGAAACCCCAATGGCTCTTCATTGCCACGCTGGCCAGCTACCAGTCCTGGCCATGAGGTGACGCTCGTCATCCGTTCCCGCAGTCATGCCGTGCACAATTTCCACGGTACCCGACTGGCCTCAGCCTTTTCCGCCTTTACCGCCCAGACCCATCTGCGCATACCCAACTGAACCGCCTGAACCAGAAGCTGCCGAACAGCAGGCCGGGTCAGAACACCAGGGCGGACGGACAATGAGCCGGACACCGTGCAGGCCGATAGGGCCCGCTGGAGCAGTCTAGCTGAGGGCATAGACCAGTGTCTTCAGATAGGCAGTTTCCGGAAGCATGGGGTGGGCGGGATGATCAGGGCCTGCTCCAGCCTGACGCAGCAAGGCCGCCTCTCGCCCGGCACGCTCAATACCAATGGCGCACTCCTGCGCAAAGCGCTCGAGGGAAATATTGTGGGAACAGGAGGCCAGCAGTAAAAACCCTCCGGACGCGGTAACTCCAGCCGCCGCTCTCGCCAGTTTGCGATAGGCCTTCGCCCCTGCTTCCAGGTCTTTGCGGGCCCGCACAAAAGGCGGCGGATCTGCAATCACCACCTCAAAGCGTTCGCGCTCTGCAGCCAGTCGGTCAAGCTCTTCAAACGCATCAGCCTTAAGGAATTGACAGCGCTCCGTAACTCCATTGGCGACGGCCGCCTCTTCTGCGAGCGCCAATGCAGGAGCAGAGGAATCAATCGCCACGACCTCGCGCGCGCCCCCTTTGGCAGCAAGAAGGGCAAACCCGCCAGCATAGGTATAACAGTCAAGAACACTGCGCTCGCGGGCGAGCCCAGCCATGAACGCACGATTGTCGCGCTGATCAAAATACCAACCGGTCTTCTGACCATGGACAAGGTCAGCGCGGTAGCGAACACCATTTTCTTCCACCACCAACCGATCCGACAGGTCTGGACCGTGCAGCATACGGACTTCAGGCTTCAGTCCCTCGAGAAGGCGGGCCTGTGCATCGCCACGTAACATGATCTGGGCCGGGGCAAGGAGCTGACGCAGCGCGTCGGTCAGCTGCGGCAGAAGCGCGTCCATGCCAGCGGTGGTGATCTGCACGATCAGAACATCACCAAACCGGTCGACGACGAGCCCGGGCAAACCATCACCCTCTGCATGCACCAGGCGATAGTAAGGCCGCTCATAGAGTGCCTCGCGGATGGCCAGCGCTCTGGACAAACGCATCATGAACCACGCCATATCGATCACAGCACGAGGATCAGGATCGAGGCGACGCAGCGCGATGAGCGTCTTGGGATTGAAATAGAAGGTACCAAAGGCGCGCCCATCATCGCCCACCACCTCGACCAGCGAGCCGGGCTGTAGCGCCTTGTGCTCGGGGCTGAGCAGGATCTCATTCGAAAACACCCAAGGTGCGCCGGCGCGCACGCGCCGGCCTTCCCGAGGTTTAAGGCGGAGCACCGGGCGGGTGGACGAGGGGATGTGGGAATGGTCAGGAGCTTGCATTGAGGGGCCTTAGCATGGAAGCGATGCGGGCGTAACGGTTTCATCGTCACGGCGGGTAGTCCCGATCCCCACGAAGTCAGGGTTCGGCCCGCGCCTTCAGGTAGTCATAAAGAGCATTGATCTCGTAATCCTTGAGTGCCCGGAACCGTCGCCTTGCCAGTTTTGCCATGACCGGTGCAGAGCGTCCCCTCGGCACGACGCCCTGGCGGAGCAGAGCAAAGAACTGTGGTCGGTCATAGGCCTGAATGACCCGCAGGTCAGGGGCACCATTGGGTTTGCCATCGAGATCGGTGCCATGACAGCCACTGCAACTCATCATGGCCAGATAACGACCGCCATCATAGGCTGGACCAAGTTCACGCGGACCAATAAGCCCAAGGCCATAGGGATTGGCGGGCCGCAGTGTCCCGGCCAGAACTGCAAGCCTGGCGCGGAAGCTGAAGTGCATGCCCGATGGCGCATTTCCGATCACTGGCAAAGACGAAAAATACGCAAGCAATGCCGCCATATCCTGATCGCTCATGTAGACATAGGCATTGGAGGGCATGTCCCAGATTGCCTGCGCGCCGGGAGTTAAGGCACGTCGGAGCGCTATATCAAACAATCCGGGCCCACGGTGCTTCAGAAAGCGGCGCAGGTTGGGTGCGGCAAGTGTAAGGCCTGGCTGGACATGAAGCATATTACCAGTGAACGCAGGGTTGCCAGGTGCAGTATGGCAGTCCTCGCAGCCATAGATCATGGCCAGGTGTGCACCACGCTGCACCGCGCCCGGCGTCGAGGCCGGGCGCATGATCGATGAGGGCAGGGTATACCGGGCAGTGATTCGCGCTTCGGAAGCCAGATAGACAAAAGCCGCAAGGGTGGCGACGAGCGCCACCACCAGGCCAAGCACCAAAAACCCTCTCTGTGTACGTTCTGTCATTATGTTTTTGTCATTTGCAAGTCCCAGATTAGGGGCGCTACCGCCATACAGCAATCGCGGATCACAGTAGATCGCAAGATAGCGCTAGCCCACGCCTGAGCGGGAGGCTATGGTCCCGCCGCTTCTACAAACATCAAACGGCAATGCGCGGCTTGCGTATCATCGCACAGAGACGGACGGCACCAGGTGCCCGTCAGCTCTTCACTGCGCTTGCCCTTCTTATCTTTACTGTACAGAGCTATGTCCTGCAGACCCATGTGCACCCCCCTGCGGCGATGACTTCCGCCGCAATGGGAGGAACGCGGGCGCCTGCGAGCTGGCGCAAGCCAGCCAAAGCCAACCCTCTGGATGATCCGGCCACCTGTCCTCTCTGCCAGGATCTGGCCCTCGCCGGCCATTATACGACACCAGGAGCCATCCTGTTCCTGGCGCCCTTTGCCGACGTGGTTGCCAAGCTGATTTGCCACAGCGAGGACCGCCCGGTCAGTCGCCTGCGTCCAGGATTTTACGGTCGGGCACCTCCGCGCGCATAGCTCCGCGCTCCCTTCTCTTCATACCCATCCGTGGCGCCACTCTGAGCGTGCGCCCATCACTGCATATTGCGCTGCCCTCTGACGGGCGCGCTGGAGATGTCATATGTTTGCCCCTCGCCGCTTTCATATCTTGCTGCTTGCCGGCTATGCCTGCGCGCCACTGGCCTGCGCCGCAGTTGCAAGCAGCCCGAAGAAGATCGAGACCGTCGTTGTCACCGCCCGCCTCGATCATGCCCGCGATTCGATCCAGACCCAGCTCGGTGCCTCAACCTACAAAATCACGGCGCAGGATATTCGCAGCCAACCAGGAGGCGCCAATAACCTTCTCAATCAGGTCGTCCTACAGGCCCCCGACGTGGCCATGGACAGCTTTGGCCAGGTGCACGTCCGTGGCGAGCACAATGGGCTGCAATACCGCATCGACGGAATCATCCTGCCCGAGGGTATTTCGGTATTTGGCCAGACGCTTGATCCGAGGCTGATCCAGTCCGTGCAGCTCATCACCGGGGCTCTGCCGGCCGAATACGGCCTGCGTACTGCAGGGATCATAAGTATCACGACGCGCAGTGGTGCCTTTGATCAGGGAGGCGAGGTTTCGCTCTATGGTGGCAGCCACGGCACCTTAGAGCCGAGTTTTTCCTATGGCAGCACCTCTGGAAACTGGAACTATTTCGTCTCCGGTGACTATCTGCACAACACGTTAGGGATCGAATCGCCCAATGGAGCGGCAAATCCCCTGCACGACAATACGGATCAATATCACCTCTTCGGCTACGCCGAGGATACACTCAATGCCAACAGCCGTATCAGCATCATGGCAGGAACCTCGAATGAATTCTTTCAGATTCCCAATACCCCGAACCTGTCGCCGCAGCTGGGTCTGACCGTCAACGGGGTTTCAACCTATCCCAGCGCAAAATTGAACGAGACTCAGCGGGAAATCACCCACTTCGGCATCCTCTCATATCTTCATTCCACACGTCGCTTCAGCGTTCAGGTTTCGGGAGTAATGCGCTATTCGAGCGTCAATTTCTCACCTGATCGGCTCGGCGACCTACTTTACAACGGTATCGCCCAGCAGGCGCGCAAGAGCGACATGGCCTACGGGCTGCAGGCTGACAGCTCGTGGCATGTTTCTGACACGCACACCCTGCGCAGCGGCTTGTTTTTTGAATACGACAACGCCACCAGCAATACCCTCAGCTACGTGCTACCGGTCAACGCAGCCGGTATCCAGACCAGTGATATACCTCTTGGCATTGCCGACAACGGCCAGAAGAGTGGCACGACATTCTCAGCCTATATCCAGGATGAGTGGAAGCTTCTGCCAAGCCTGACTCTCAATTACGGCCTGCGCTATGATCAATACGCACAGTATTCATCGGGCAGTCAGCTCTCGCCTAGGGTGAATGCGGTATGGACGCCACTGGCTGGCACCACCATACATGCCGGTTACGCACGCTACTTTTCGCCGCCGCCATTCGAGCTGATCGGCAGCGAAACCATTGCTAAATTTCAGAATACCACGGCGGCGCCGGCAGTCCTGAGCGATACCAACCCGGTTGCTGAACGCGCCAATTACTATGATATCGGCGCAAGCCAAGTGCTCTCTCCGCATCTTAACGTCGGAGTTGACAGCTATTACAAGATCTCGCGCAATCTGATTGACGAAGGGCAGTTCGGAGCTCCGATCATCCTTACCCCCTTCAACTATGCCCGCGGCAAACAGTACGGACTCGAATTCACGAGCTCCTATGCACGTGGAGGATTCAGTGCCTATGGCAATCTTGCCTTTGCCCATGCGATCGGAAAGCACATCATCACCAGTCAGTTCAATTTCTCGGCCGCGGACCTTGCCTATATCGCCAGCCATTATATTTACCTCGATCATGATCAGGCCATGACAGCATCCGCGGGAGCTGCCTATCACTGGGACATGAACCGGATCAGTATGGATATGCTCTATGGCTCGGGGCTTCGTCGCACCACCACCATCCCCAACGGCGGACATGTTCCGGGTTATGTTGTCGTCAACCTTGGCGCCAGCCACGCCTTCACCCATGGTGCACTGAGGGGCATCTCCGTCCGCTTCGATGTCATCAATCTGCTTGATCGCCGCTATGAAATCCGTGACGGCTCAGGCATCGGTGTTGGCGCTCCGCAATGGGGAGCCAGCCGGGGCTTCTTCTTCGGCATCTCCAAGGCATTCTAGGCGCATTGCATCTGGTGCCCGCACCCGCGGGCACCAGATGTCGAATTGTTAACATGTTATCGCCCAATCGCGACATCCAAGCTATTCCACCTCTGCTTTCGGCTGGTATGGTCCGGCCATGACAAGCAAGGAACGTCTCTCGGCGCTGTCCCTGGCGGCGGTCTTTTCCGTACGCCTTTTGGGACTTTTCATGATCTACCCGGTGTTTGCGGCCTATGCCGGGCACCTCCGCGGCGCCTCCACCGCGCTCACCGGCCTGGCCCTTGGAATCTACGGGCTGACCCAGGGCCTGCTGCAGATTCCGTTCGGTCTCATGTCAGACCGGATCGGTCGCAAGACGATGATCGTTGCAGGTCTGCTGATTTTCGCCGCAGGCAGCGCAGTGGCAGCGCTGGCGACCTCCATCGTGGGTGTCGTGATCGGCCGGGCATTGCAGGGCGGAGGTGCTGTTGGCTCGGTGGTTCTCGCACTCGTGGCGGATCTGACGAGCGAGGAACACCGGACCAGCGCCATGGCCATGGTGGGCATCACGATTGGAATGTCGTTCGTCGTAGCCCTGGTGGCCGGTCCGCTGATGGCCGGCCTCATCGGCGTTGCAGGCATATTCTGGCTGATGGTGGGGCTCGCGGTCGTAGGCATCCTCATCACGCTGTTCGTGGTTCCCCATCCAGGAGCACCCCATCGCCACCGCGACGCTGAGGCGGTTCCCGCGATGCTGGGCCGGGTGCTGGCCAACCACGACCTGCTTCGCCTCGATTACGGCATTTTCGCCCTGCACGCGATGCTGACGGCGACCTTTCTCGTGATGCCGCATTTGCTGCATCAAGTCCTTTCGGTCAGCAGTCACAAGCAGTGGTACGTCTACCTGCCGGTCCTGCTCCTGAGCGTGATTGTCATGGTACCCTCAATCATCATCGCCGAGAAATACCGGCGCATGAAGATGGTGTTTGTGAGTGCGGTCATGGCCCTTGCCGCGAGCCAGCTGCTGCTCTTGTCCGGAGCCGGCAACGCCATCGTACTGATCCTGTCGCTTGCCCTCTTTTTTTCTGGCTTCAATGTGATGGAGGCAAGTCTGCCGTCACTGATCACTAAGGCCGCTCCACCTGACGCCAAAGGCACTGCAACCGGGGTCTATTCGAGTTCGCAGTTTCTCGGGATCTTCCTCGGTGGTGCAGTTGGGGGCTGGGCCCAGCAGGCAGGCGGTGATGCAGGCGTCTTCGAACTGACGTCAGCCCTTGCCGTCATCTGGCTCATCATTGCCGTCACGATGAAGCGACCAAATTACTTGACGACGCGCCTTCTGCGCCTGTCGCAGGCCGCCGACACAGATACGCTGGTGCGCAAGCTGCGGGGCATGCCAGGCGTGTCTGAGGTAGTGGTCGTGAGAGAGGAAGGGCTCGCCTACCTCAAGGTGGACTCCAAGGTCTTTGACGCCGCCGCGGCCGAGGCGCTTGCGGGAGCAGCCTAGGTGTGCGGTCAGTTGGGGTTAACTAGTTCGGATAGTCATAGCTGGACCGGTAGACCGGATATTTGGCCATATTTACAATGCCCTGACGGCAGCTTTGAGATTTTTCACCACTTTTTGGGCATTCTGGCATTCAATATGCCAGTTTCGGGAATAATCGCGCGCGGGTATAAAGGTGACAGCCTTGCTCCCCGCAAAAGGGCTTAGCGATCTGCGGGCGTCAGGCG
>JAWNZB010000191.1:0-1909 GCA_038447835.1 Candidatus Igneacidithiobacillus chanchocoensis
AGGGATCCTGCAGGAGCGGTGAACCGAGAATAGTACGTACCTGCAGTTCATCCATACCGGGGTGCAGTTCGGCTAGTTCTTTGGCAGTGATGGCGTTGCCTTGCTGTACATCGACGCGATAAATACTACAGGCGCCGAGCAACAGAGCGCAGAAAGTAAGCAGGGTAATTAGGCGGAAGCTTCTCATAGTCCTTGTCTTAGGCATCAGGTGCAACTATCCTAAACCATTACGCATGGCCATTGCTACGAGCGAATGAACGACGAACGAATAAGCAGCGATGAATTGAAGCGGGCTGGCCTCAAGGCGACCCTGCCCAGGCTGAAGATACTCCGCCTCTTCGAGGACAGCGACACCCGCCATCTGACGGCCGAAGACATTTATCGGCAGTTGCTGGAGGCCGGTGAAGAGGTGGGGTTGGCCACGGTATATCGTGTCCTTACCCAGTTTGAAATGGCCGGATTGGTGCGCAGACATCACTTCGAGGGCGATAAGGCGATCTTTGAGCTCAACGAAACGGGGCACCACGATCACATGGTCTGCACGGCCTGCGGCAAAGTGCTGGAGTTTTTCGATGAAGCGCTGGAAGCGCGGCAGCGGGAAATCGCCACGAATCAAGGCTTTTTTATCAGCGATCACAGCCTCTATCTCTATGGCACCTGTCGCGGCATGCAGGATGCGGGGATTTGTTCACTGCGGGATGACTTGCCCAGGCCCAGCACGGATTAGCTGCGGTTGCTGCTGAGTACCAGGTTATCCCTATGGATGATCTCAATCTCATCCACATCGCCGAACAGGGTGCTCAGCGCTTTACTGCTCTTACCCAGGCGAAGCAGAACGTCATGCCTTGCGAAGTTCACCAGGCCACGGGCCACTTCTTGGCCTTCCGGATCGATGCAGCAGAGCAGATCGCCACGTTGAAAGTCGCCCTCGGCGGCAGTGATACCGACCGGGAGCAAACTACTGCCCTTTTCCCTGAGCACCCGCGCGGCGCCAGCGTCCAGATGCAGGGTGCCGGTCGGTCGCAATTGCCCCGCCAGCCAGCGCTTGCGGGCCGCCAGTTTGGCGACGCCCGGATGAAAATACGTCCCTACCTCCTCCCCGGCCCAGATGCGTAACAGTATGTTTTCCGCACTGCCGGGGGCGATGAGGGTGGCAGCGCCCGATTGGGCAGCGCGGCTCGCCGCCCGGACCTTGGTGATCATGCCGCCGCTCCCTAGCGCTGTCCCAGCCCCACCCGCCATCCGCAGCAGTTCGGGGTCTCCCGCTTGTGCTTCCGTGAGAAGGCGAGCATGAGGATCGTGGCGCGGGTCTCTATCATAAAGTCCCGCCTGATCAGTGAGAATTACCAGCAGGTCGGCCTCCAGCAAATTGGCGACCATGGCTGCCAGCGTATCATTATCGCCAAAGCGGATTTCGGCACTGGCAATCGCGTCGTTTTCATTGATGATGGGAACTACGCCCATCTCCAGCAGAATGCGCAGCGTGGCGCGGGCATTGAGATAACGCTGACGATCTCGCAAATCTTCATGGGTAAGCAGGACCTGGCTGCCATGCACACCGCCGCGGCGCAAGAAATCTTCATAGACCTGGATGAGTGCCGCCTGGCCGACGCTGGCAGCCGCTTGCAGTTGGTGCAGAGCCGTAGGTCGGGTCTGCCAGCCGAGGCGCTCCATACCGGCGGCAACCGCGCCGGAGGAGACAAGGACTATCTCGATGCCATGACGGCGGAGTACCAATATCTCTGTGACCCAGGCTTCGATGGCGGCGAGATCCAACCCCTGGCCGTTATTGGTGAGCAGGCTGCTACCGATTTTGATGACCCAGCGCTGTGCGGTTTTCAGGTCGCGGCTCACGCCTCGTCCTCCTCCCATTCAGCGTCCGGATCGTCCCCTTCCCAGTCCTCCAAGA
>JAWNZB010000192.1:0-1899 GCA_038447835.1 Candidatus Igneacidithiobacillus chanchocoensis
AAAAAGGAGTTCCTTGGGTATTCCGTGGGCAAGGTGCGGGTAATGTGTGGGTAATAACTGGTCGTTTTGGGTAAAGGATAGGCGATGCGTGGGCAAACTTTGGGTTTTTGGTTGACCTTTTGCAGTAGAGATATGAGAGGCAATGAAAGACTGGCATGGTGCCAGTCTAGCCTCAAAGGGGGTCACATGATCCAGAGTAAAAAACTCTCGGCTCGAATCGAATCGTACCGCGAGGCCATTGCGGCGGCTCGAGCGGCGGGGGTCACTTGGGAGCAGATTGCATCGGCTCTGGGGGGCAAGCCCAAGTATGTGGCGGCACTTTACCACAAGCGGCCAAGGTATCCGGCGGCTGAACAATTGCCCTTACCAGAACCTGAGCAAACCAAAAAGATTGTGCAATCCGCACAATCACAAACGCAAGGGCAGCAAAGGCCATTGCCTACGGTTCCTGGAACGATTCCAGATGATCCAGATGATCGGATCGCAGCATTGGCAAAAAAGGGTATTGTTTTTAAGTAAGATGTTCAACTGTAACGGAAAGGAGAAATCATGAGTAATCGTCTGTTTTTTAGTCATGGAGACAAAGGGGGCGTTGGCAAATCTGTTTTGTCTGCGCTGTTGGTGGATCAGTTGCTGTCGTCCGGCAAGGATGTTGGTATCGTCGAGGGAGATACACAGGCGGATATTGCGATCCGCTTTGCTGATCTTGTGGATGTTTCGGCGGCCAACTTAAACCGATCCGGCGCTGCCGAGGAGGCGATCTTGGCCTTTTCCGAAGCGCTTGAAAATTTGGCTGGCAAGGACGTTGTCGTAAATCTGCCGTCCGGCGCGGGAGATACCCTTGAGGCTTTTGCGGAACCTCTGGTTTCCGTGGCGGATGCTCTGGGTCTGGATGTTTTCGTGTTTTACTCGCTCGGCCATCAAAGCAGCGCAACGAAAAACGCTTTGCGTTCGGTCGAGTCTGGCTTGCTGGGTGCCGTTCCCATGGAAAATCGCTGCATCGCTTATCCCGGGTTTCTTGGCTCGCCGGATAGTTTCGATTGGGTGAAAAGCGGTGCTCGTGAAAAGGCTGGAAATATGCAGGAAGTGGTTATTCCTGCAATCAAGCCCGAAGCCCTAGCCATGAAGGTTTTGAGTTTGAGCGGGCCGTTTTCGGCGATGACTAAAAAAGACTTTTCGGGACTTACGCTTATGGAAAAGGCGCTTTTGCAATCGAAATGGATCAAGCCGTCGCTTGCGGCTGTTTCGCTCTTTGATAGGGGTCAGTAATGGATGACAAATTGATGGCAGAAACTGGATCCCCCTCGCGGGGGCAAGGGGTGTCACCCAAGGCAGCTGCCTTGCAGGGACTGCCTGGGGAGTGGCGCGAGCGTCTCATTGCCGAGGCGTCGGCTATGGGGATCCGGGCAGATGATGATGTGGCCTGGCTGCTCGTGGGGTCATTCGTCAACGCATGGGCCGGAGCCGCCGCAGCGGGCAGGGCTGCGGCAGAGGTCAGCAAGAATGTTAACGCCATCCCTGACCAGATTTATCGGGGTGCGGTCCAGGCTAGTGGAGAGGTTCAGGATGCGATCGCGGCCAAGGGGGCCCAGATTGGGCAGGCTTTGAGCTCGGCTGTGAGCAAGAGTGGGGACGGAGTGGTGCAAAAGATCGCCGCCACCATGACGAGTCATCAACACGCGCTAAACGCAGCCGCCGCCGATCTCGTCGCCAAAGCCGAGGCGGCCAAGTCGGCCATCGTCTCTCGAGGTCTGTCGGAGTTTGCTGAGGCGGCAGAGCAAGCGGTTCTTTCGCAGATGAAAGAAGTCACCTGGCGGGCGCGGGTCACTGGCGCCATATGGGGGACACTCCTGCTCGCGGGCGCGGCGATTGGTGGCGTTGTCTTTGCTATGGCAGACG
>JAWNZB010000078.1:0-10389 GCA_038447835.1 Candidatus Igneacidithiobacillus chanchocoensis
GATCTAGCGCCTCGCGCCCCTTTGCCGGTTTTCATGAGTCGTTGATCTACGCGTTCCGCTTTCGCCACGGTCTCCGCCTTTTCGCTGCGATGTTCGAGTATATCACAATACAGACTTTGCTAATGGACTAGCCCAAAAAGAGCGTGAGCACGCCGGTGTAGCCATAAATACGGTCGTGGTAGATCTCGCCATTGGCGAAAAAACCGACCAGGGGCACGGCACCAAGAACTTCAGAAATCATCCGCAGCTCCGCGGCCTGCGGACCAAAGAGATTCTCTCCGCGCCCCAAACAAGAAATATAGAGCCCACCACGGATCGACCGCCCGGCGGTCAGCTCGCGTAACTCGGTCAGCATGCGCTCCAGATCCTGCCGCGCGCTCTCCGCATCGCGCTTGCAGAACATTAGCTCCGCTCCAGGCTCGACATAGTCGCCAATGGCCACCAGCCCGTTTTGTTCGTCCACACCAATGAGATTACGCACCAAATAATCGCTACGGTCCGAGCCCGGTAGCGGCAGTGCCGCAAAGATGAAGCCCGAAGCGCGGCGCAGATCCCGCGCCAAAATCTCGCCGACCTCCTCGCGCAGGACCGCCAGGGCGGGGCGCCGGTCGAGGGTGGCGACAATGTTACGCTCGGCCTCTTGAATGTGATGCACCGGCCCAATGGGCGTGCAGCCCTGACTCAAGCGGGTGCGCACCGCCACCACATCCGATAAGGCCACGCCGCTCAAGCCACCGCGGACCACGCGCCCAGCAATTTGTGCCCCCTGACTGCGGCTGCTGCTAACCCCGCCAATCAGGAAACCAGTGCTGCAACGTCCCGCCAAATGCTGCACCTGTTCGGGTAAATCGTTACTTTGCGGATCGCCATGCACAATGGCGAGGGCGGCCTCGCGTCCGTCGTCCAGGGTCAAAGCACCCTCGCCGTACGCATCCATACCCGCAAAGAGGCGGTACTCGGATTTTGCTAGATCGGTGAACAGCAGCGCCAGGGCCGGCTCATCGAGGTATTCGGCATCGGTGGCGGCAATACCAATGCCCACCGCACCCACCCAATCTGCTACCCCCGTGCGCTCCTGCAAGGTAGACAAAAGAAGCGGCAGCTCCGCTTCAAAAGCTTCGTTTACGTAGACAAAGCCAAGCGTGCTCGGAAAATCCTGCCAAGCACAGCTCGCCAAGGCCAGATCTAAAGCATCCTGCCAATGCGCAGCAGCCGCATGGCCAAAGGGAAAGGGAGTGGGCATTCGTATCGTCCTGATGTTTGCGGCAGGCGAACCTACCATGATCCTAGCATTGTACGGAGACCAGCGCCGCGACGAAATGCCCTGCCCAGCTCACTAACGCCAAACAGCAGATCACCGGCGCAGCAATATTCGAGTGATCGGCACGGGCAATCTGCAGTTGCGTCTACTAACTACATAGCGGATGCTGCTGATCAGCACACAGATCACGACGCAACCAATGGTGACGTGCTGATGCAGAAGACCAGGTGCGGAAGGAAATCAACATTTCCAGAGAGGTGATTCGAGGATGATTCGCATGCGGTTTTCCTTAGCACTACGCTATGAAGTAACAACGTTGGGTAGTGACTTCATTCTTAATATTCATGCGGCGCATACTCCGCGGCAAGCCGTCATTAATGAGACGTTGCTGATCAATCAAAACGTCCGGTGGGCAATTGATGCGGACCCGATGACCCATAATCGCTATCTACGGCTCAGCGCTATCTCAGGACCTCTAGAAATTTCTTACTCCGCCACGGTAGATCTTCATCATTACCTAGCTGACTCTACAAGTGTGGAAGAAATCCCTGTCGCGCAACTCCCCGCCCAGGTGTTAACATATTTGTACCCGAGCCGGTACTGTCAGTCTGATCGCCTTTATCGATTGGCTACGCGCGAATTTGGTCAGAGATCATCCGGCTATTGCCGTGTCCAAGCGATTTTGGAGTGGGTCAAGCAACGGATAAGCTATGCACAGAACACCTCCGATGCGAGCAGCTCTGCTATTGATACGTTAATCGAAACCGCCGGCGTTTGTCGTGACTTTGCACATCTAATGATTGCACTGTGCAGAGCAAGCAATATCCCTGCACGCTTTACTACAGGAATTAATTATGGCGTAACGCCGGGCTATGGCGCGTTAGATTTTCACGCATACGTTGAGGTATATTTGACTGGGGGGTGGTACATCTTTGATCCTTCCGGCGCATCCATACCACTGGGGTTGATTCGATTTGGCACAGGTCGAGATGCAGCCGACGTTTCTTTTGCGACCATTTTTGGTGACGTAATATCATTCCCACCAATGATCAATATTGAAATGATTCACAACGATACCGGTAGGCAGGATACTTCAGATTTCGCGCCATTAGCCCTATCAACGGATACCGAACTATTTCAGGAAACTCTATGATCGAATCATTGCTACTAACCACAGCGCGCGTATCGACATTTGACAACAATCGTCTTCTTACCTGCGCCAGCGGATTTTTCTTTGCACGCGGAACAAGGTTATTCTTTGTTACCAGTCGCCACGTCATTATTGACAAGCAAACTAATCACTTTCCAAACCGCCTAGAGATAGAGTTACATACCGACAATCAAAACCTGACGAAATCTAATACGTTATCAGTATTTCTATATAAGGATGGTAAAAGCCAGTGGCGCCAGGGGTGCGACAGTGCCGGTGAAGTCGATGTAGCAGTCATCGAACTCGATCACTCGCGGTTACGCAGCTCTGCCGTCATAAACTGTTTTACGCCGTCACATTTGCAGAGCTCTCTCGCAGAAATAGAAGTGGGGAGTTTGCTCCTAATTGTTGGCTTTCCCTTGGGTTTTCATGACACCTTTCACCATCTACCAGTGGTACGTCAGGCGGTTATATCTTCTTCATTCGGATTGCGCTTTCAAGGCCAAGGCTATTTTTTGACCGACGCCAGGACTCATCGCGGGAGTAGCGGCGCACCGGTAGTGATGCGCGTTTCTACGGGGGATCAAGTGTTGCCCTGGAAACTATTGGGAATACACTCTGCACGCATCGACATGGGGAGCAGAGATACGGACTTGGATGAATCTCTGGGACTCAATTGTGCGTGGTATGCAGATATTTTACTCACGCTTACCTCCTAAACACACTGTCTTTGCAAGCAATATACGAGAGCACGCGCGCCAAGACCGGCAGATTCGGACAATTGAAAACAGGAATCCCTCGCAGACCTACCGAGCTGATTACCCCGGCGAGAAAGCTGAGCCTACACGTTGCGATTGCTGCCTCTTGCAAACCACTCCTCGAGGGTGGGAAGGTCGACCACCAGCTTTTGCCCCGATTCGTTGCCCGCAAGAACGGTACCCGGCTGTTCTGCCTCGCCAAGATGATCGAGCACACGCAGCGCACCAGAAAAATCCTGGTCGGCGGTGTACTCGGTCTGGGTAATGACTACCCCGAGGTCAGCGCCGAGGGCGGAGCGCAGACCATTCTCGGAGTCTTCCAGGGCCAGGCATTCCGCAGGAGAGAGCTGCAGTTGGGCAAGAACGTGCTGATAGATGTCGGGTGCCGGTTTTTTGTGGGGCACGATGTCCCCCGCGCCGATGTAATCAAAACGCTCCCAAACGCCGGCGCCAAGGGTGCTTTGCAGTAGGGCCGAAACATTGTCGGGGGTCGTGGTGGTGGCAATGGCAAGGCGCAGCCCCGCGGCTTGAGCAGCATCGAGCAGGCGCGCCACGCCCGGGCGCAGTGGTGCCACTCCCGCGGCAATGATTTCGCCGTACAGGGCCGTTTTGCGTTGATGTATCTGGCGAATCTCGGCATCGCTGAGTTGCGGATACTGGGGATGATCGTTGAGAAAGCCCCGTAGCCGCTCTTTGCCACCGGTAATCTTGAGATATTTGCCGTAGGTGGGCACATCCCATGCAAACGGCAGCGAGAACTCGCCAAAGGCGCGATTGAAGGCAACACGGTGGGCGTCGCGCTCAGTGTCGGCTAAGGTTCCGTCAACATCAAAAATCAGGGCGCGCAGGCGCGGCATTGTGCTGTCTCCTCGAAGCTGCAGGAGTTATACCCGAAAATGTGAGAATTGCCAAAGACGGTAATCTCTGCTAAACCATGGCGGATTTTCTTTAGGCATAATACAGGAAGACAGACCATGACGGACAGCGCTGCGGCCCTCCAGCCAGGCAATGCAAGCCAAATCCAGGCCTTTGAGCCCTACCAGCCGGGGGCTGACGAAGAGTACATGAGCCCCGCACAGGTTGCGCATTTTCGCAAGATCTTGACCGACTGGCGCAACGAGCTAATGGCCGAAGTGGATCGCACGGTGCAAAACCTGCAGGTCGAGAACGTCAACTACTCGGACCCCAATGATCGCGCCAGCCTAGAAACCGATATGGGCCTGGAACTGCGAGCGCGCGATCGGGAACGCAAGCTCATCCGCAAGATCAATCAAGCCTTAGGGCGTATTGATGCGGGAGAATATGGTTATTGCGAGGCCTGCGGGGTGGAGATTGGCCTGCGTCGCCTGGAGGCACGCCCCACCGCCACCCTCTGCATCGATTGCAAGACGCTGGAAGAAAAACGCGAACGGCAAATGGCGCAGGATTGATGCTCCTGCCCTCCCTACCGGGGGGCAGCAGTCCAATCTACCCAGAGCCACTCCTCCGCGCTGGCCGCTGTGACCGCCGGCGGGTAAAAGCCGGGGATGCAAAGAATCTCCCCCGCTTCTGTCCATAAGATCGGGATGCGGTCGCGCAAAAAAGGCGGCACTGCGAGTTCCAGCAACAGTTTTTTTACCGGCCGTCTTTGTCCGCTGCGCTTGCCATAGAGGCTCCCCTCTTCGCGTCGGCGCCAGTACAGTCGGCTTGCTGCCAGCTGCGTTTTGGTGCCCACCGCCACTGCGGTTTCAGGGAGTTCGACCGGCCGCTCCTTGCCCCAAGCCCAGCGGAATCCGAACCTCTCCCCGCTGGGTAGCTCGGGTAGCCAAGGGCTTTCATCGAGACAAAAATCCGGTAGCTCGCGCCAGAACCAGAGCCGCTCTCCCTGGCGCCAAAAGAAAACATCCTGCCATTGCAGTCGTTTGCCGCCTTGCTGCGGCCCGCACAGACGCAGAAGGCGCTGCAGGGTGTGCTGATCGGGCATTGGCACCGCCAAATCGCGCAACCAACGGCGCAGCAAGACCCGCTGCAACGGTGGGGACAAGGCCTGCACTGCCCGCACGGGAAGCCAATGGGGAGGCGACTTCGATGTCGCCCAGATCTCCTGCTTTTGCGCTTCGTACCACGCATCTTGCACGGCGAGCTGATCGGCCAGGTTGGCGGCGCTACGCGCTAGGCACTCCGCGGCTTTGGGCCAGCCCAAGTCGGTAAGGAGCGGCAAGACGCGCTGACGTACGCGAGCACGGGCATAGCGCGGATCGCCATTGGCGGGATCCTCGATCCACTCGAGCCCGCGTTGCTGCAGGTAACGCTGTAGCTGCGCCCGCGATAAGGCCAAAAAAGGACGCGCCAAGGTGCCGCGGCCAAGGGGACGGCGCTCGGGCATGGCCGCCAAGCCATCGATGCCCGCGCCGCGCAGGAGCTGCAACAACAGGGTCTCCGCCTGGTCATCGCGGTGCTGTGCAGTCAGCAACCAGTCTCCTGCCTGCAGTCGCGCTGCCAGTAGGGCATAGCGCCCTTGCCGAGCGCGATCTTCGGGGCCCTCCCCTTCCAGGTCAGCGGGCAGATCGAGCAGGGTACAGGGATAGCCGTAGCGCGCGGCTTGCCGCTCGGCGTGTGCGGCCCAGCGGTCACTGTCGGAATGCCAGTGGTGATTTACATGCAGCAGGTGCAATTGCAAACCGATGGCCTGCCCCGCCGCCAGCAAGGCCGTGGAATCTCCACCGCCACTAAAGGCAAGAAAAAGACGTTTTTCTGGGGGAAGGGACCAGTCAGTCCAGACTTTGTGGCGTAGCCAAGCCTCGGGCTCAGGCGGCGCCAACGACACCATAGTGCATCAAGCGTTCGTAGCGATGACTCAGCAAGCGACTAATTTCCAGCCCGTTCAGTTGCTGGAGTTGCGCGGCAAAACTCTCGGCAACGCGGCGATAGACCAAGTCGGGGTCGCGATGCGCACCACCCAGGGGCTCTTCGATGACTTCGTCGACCAGCCCGAGAGCCTGTAAGCGGCGCGCCGTGATGCCCAGGGTTTCTGCCGCTTCTGCCGCTTTGCCGGCATCCTTCCACAGAATCGAGGCGCAACCTTCTGGTGAAATCACCGAATACACACTGTGCTCGAGCATCAGCAGGCGATCGCCAACGCCAATCGCCAAGGCGCCGCCAGATCCGCCCTCGCCGATAACCAAAGAGATGATGGGCACGGCAAGGTCGGACATCACCGCCAAATTGCGGGCAATGGCCTCGCTCTGGCCGCGCTCTTCGGCGCCAATACCGGGGTAAGCGCCTGGGGTGTCGATAAAGGTGAGCACCGGCAGGTGAAAGCGCTCCGCCAAACGCATCAGACGCAGGGCTTTGCGATACCCCTCGGGCCGCGGCATGCCAAAATTGCGCAGAATCTTTTCCTTGGTGTCGCGCCCCTTCTGCTGCCCAATCCAGACCACGCCCTGCCCCTGAAAACGCGCCAGGCCGCCAATGATCGCCGCATCGTCGGCAAAGCTGCGGTCACCGGCAAGTACCTCCACCTCGGTGAACAATGCCGCAACATAGTCGAGGGTGTAGGGACGCTGGGAATGCCTCGCCACCTGTACCGTCTGCCAAGCGTTGAGCTTGCCATAGACCCGCTGCAACTCTTTGCGCGCCTTGAGTTCCAGGCGTTTGACATCTTCCTGAATGCCCGGCTGATTGAGGGCCTTGAGTTCTTCCACCTTGCCTTCGAGTTCGGCAATGGGCTGTTCAAAATCGAGATACTGTAATTTCACCCTTTCTCTCTCTTACGCAGAACGCTGACGCCGCAGCTCTTCGCGGGAAGAAGCGGCCTCGCTGAGCAGGTTGCCTGCAGGCGCATATTGCCATTCCTGCTGGCTGGGGTCGAGCAGTGCCGTCAGGGCGGTACGAAAGACGGCGTTGGCGGCGACACCGCCCGCCGTTGATTCGAGCAGCGCCACCGCCCGCCCACCGGCAAGGCTGAGAGCGATACGTAGGGGTGTTGGCCCCGGGTGGGCGCGGAGCAAAGCCGCCAAATCGGCCACCGCCAGCGACGTATCCGACCCCACATGCAGCAATATCTGTCGGGCCAGCAGTTCGCGGGCCTCGTCGAGCTCGAGCACGCGCTGGGCAGTCAGGCGCAGGCCACCGGCATATTTGTCTTCACTCGTCTCGCCAACAATCAAGAGCGGCTGATCATCGCGGATCTGGCCGTGAAATTGCTTCCAAGTCTCGGCAAAAATCACCACCTCTATGCGCCCGGATTCATCTTCCAGGGTCAGAAAGAGCATGCGGTCGCCGCGCTTGCTGCGCATACTGCGCCGAGCCACCACCATGCCCGCCAGAAAAATCTGCTGCCCGGCGCTGGCCTGAGCAATTTCCTCCACCCCTAGAGCGCGCAGGTCCGTGCGCAGGGCACGTAAGGGGTGATCGCTAAGATAAAAACCCAGGGTTTCGCGCTCGCCATTCAGGTCGCTACCTGCCGCGACGGGTACCGGCAGGAGCACGGGGCTGGCCCACTCCTCAGGACTATCGTCACCAAAGAGAGAGGATTGGGCGCTGGCTGCTTGCCGTTGCTGCTGTTGCGCCGCCTCGAGGAAGCTATCGAGGGAAGCCAGCAATTGTGCCCGGGGTACGGCAAAGCTATCGAGGGCTCCGGCCTTGATCAGGGCCTCGAGGCTGCGGCGATTAATGCGCTGCCCGTCGATGCGGCACAAAAAATCGAAAAAATCGCGGAAGGGCCCGCGCGCGCGGGCTTCGACTATTGCCTGCACCGCCGCCCGTCCCAATCCCTTGATGGCACCCAGGCCGTAGCGTAGTCCGGCGGCATCCGGACGGAAAGCAAGATCACTGGCCTGCACGCAAGGCGGCAGTATCGAAATACCCATACGCCGGCATTCGCTGATCATGGCCACCACCTTATCGGTATGGTCCATATCGGCAGTGAGTACGGCAGCCATGAAATGCTGGGGGTAATGGGTTTTGAGGTAGGCAGTCTGATACGACACCAACGCATAGGCGGCGGAGTGCGACTTGTTGAAGCCATATTCGGCAAACTTTTCCATCAAGTCGAAGATGGCGGTAGCCTGATGCACATCAATGCCATTCTTTGCGGCCCCAGCAAGAAAAATTTCCCGCTGCTTGGCCATTTCTTCCGGCTTCTTTTTACCCATGGCGCGGCGCAGCAAATCCGCTCCGCCCAGCGAATAGTTGGCAAGAACCTGGGCGCACTGCATTACCTGTTCCTGGTAGACGATGACGCCATAGGTGTCTTTGAGGATGGGCTCGAGCAGGGGATGCGGATAGGCGACCTTGGCCTTACCGTGCTTGCGGGCAATGAAGTCATCGACCATGCCCGACTGCAGGGGGCCAGGCCGAAAAAGCGCCACCAGCGCGACGATATCCTCAAAATTATCCGGCTGCAGGCGCCGAATGAGATCCCGCATGCCCGAGGACTCCAGCTGGAAAACGGCGACGGTTTCGGTAGATTTGAGCAGGGCAAAGGTTTCGGGGTCGTCGAGGGGTAGCTTGGCAATGTCGAGGGGCGCCTGCCCTGCCGCCTGCCGCTCGGCATTGAAACCGCGCAGGGCGATGTCAATGATGGTAAGGGTGCGCAAACCCAAAAAGTCGAACTTTACCAGGCCCATTTTCTCGACGTCGTCCTTATCGAGCTGGGTCACATTGCCGCTGCCCTCGGCGCCGTCGGTAAAGAGAGGCAAGCGATCCGCCAGAGGCTCCGGAGAAATCACTACCCCACCGGCATGGGTGGAGGCGTGGCGCGGCAACCCCTCGAGGCGCAGGGCGATGTCGAGGAGCTCCCGCACATCGTCCTCTTCCTGCTGGCGACGACGGAGTTCCTCCGACTCCTCCAGGGCCTTGGCAAGGGTCATACCCAAGTCGCCGGGCACCAGCTTGGCGAGATGGTCGACAAAGCCATAGGGCAGATTGAGCACGCGCCCTACATCGCGCACCACCGCCCGCGCCTTGAGGGTACCAAAGGTAATGATCTGGCCAACACGTTCACGGCCGTACTTATCGGCCACGTATTGGATGACGCGATCACGCTGGTCCATGCAGAAATCGATATCAAAGTCGGGCATGGATACCCGCTCCGGGTTCAGAAAGCGCTCGAAAAGTAGCCTATTAGCAATGGGATCAAGATCGGTGATGCGCAAGGCATAGGCCACCAAGGAGCCAGCGCCGGAGCCGCGCCCCGGGCCCACAGGCACGCCATGGTCCTTCGCCCACTGGATGAAGTCGGCAACGATGAGGAAATACCCGGGAAAGCCCATCTGCAGGATGACATCCACCTCGCGCAGCAGACGCTCGCGATAGGGAATGCTCTCTTTCTCGCCCAGTTCCAAGGCCCGCAAGCGCTCTTCTAAACCCTGCTCCGCTGTCTTGCGAAAGTAGACCTCGATGGAGCTACCATCGGGGGTAGGAAAATCCGGCAGGGTATACTGCCCAAGGCTAAGCGTAAGATTGCAGGCTTTGGCAATTTGCACCGTATTGGCGCAGGCCTCCGGCAGATCGGCAAAAAGTTCCTGCATTTCCTCCGGGCTGCGCAGCCGATGCTCGGGGGTGAAACGCCGCGGGCGCCGCTCGTCGGCCAGGGTGTAACCAGCAGCAATGCACTGGCGGGCATCAAAGGCCGGAAAATCGTCACGGTCCAAAAAATGGGCGTTGTTGGTAGCCACCAAGGGTAAATCGAGGGCCAAGGCCAGGGCGACGGTGGCCTCGTTTAGGGCATCTTGTTCCGCCTCGCCATTGCGTTGCACTTCTAGGTAAAAGGCCTCGGGAAACCATTCTTGGTAGCGCTCGGCCGCGACGCGGGCGCGTGCGGGATCGCGCAAGAGCAGTTGACCAACCTCCCCCTGCCCAGCGGCCGATAGGGCAATGAGGCCGGAGCGGTCTTCGGCTTCCAACCAAGCGCGGCGGATGCGCGGCTTGCCATCCACCAAGCCTTCCAGATAGGCGCGGCTCAGCAAATGACTGAGGCTACGGAAGCCCGCGGCGTTACGGCAGAGCAGGATCAAACTCGCTGCCGGCGCCTCGCCCTCTCCTTGCAGCCAGAGCTCGCTACCGATGATGGGTTTGACGCCTTGGGCGCGGGCGGCATTGTAGAATTTGATCAAGGCGAAGAGATTGCCATGGTCGGTAACGGCAATTGCGGGCATGCCCTGGGCCACACAGCGCTGCACCAGTTTTTTGATGGGGATGATCCCATCTTCCAAGGAATATTCCGAATGCACATGCAG
>JAWNZB010000193.1:0-1890 GCA_038447835.1 Candidatus Igneacidithiobacillus chanchocoensis
ATTCGCCGTATCGTTGGGTGCCACCGGATGATACTTGCCGTAGCCCGCCGCGACCAGATTCTGCGGATTCACGCCATGCTGGATGAAGAGTTCCACCACGGAAACTGCACGCGCGGCGGACAGTGCCCAGTTGGATGCAAATTGGGCGGTGCGAATGGGTAGATCGTTGGTAAAACCGTTTACCTGGACCTGGTAAGGCACCTGACGCAAGACCTGTGCAATAGCCCCCAGAGTGGCGGTGGCATGAGGGCTGAGCCGCGTCTGTGCCGAGTGAAACAGGATTTTGGCGTTAAGATCGATGACGACGCCCAGGTTGCTCCGGTGAATAGCGACGCTACCCTGCGCGATCAGGGGCTTAAGCAGTGTTTCCATCTGTTTTTCAATTTGCCGCATGGCGGCGGCGGGATGCGGCGGTGTTTGTGGGTTGTTCCTTGCCTGGGGAGAAACCTGGCCTTTTTGCACATGAGGTACGGGCGCCATGTCGGCGATTTTAGGCAGGGCGGGCAGATCTACAGGCGTCTGGCTGAGGGACGGCCTTGCGTCAGAGCGGATGGGTACTGGTGACCAGGGTTGTCCACTGAAGGCGGATACCAAGGTTTTCGACAGGACTCTGTATTTGCCTTCATTCACCGAGGAAATGGCATACATCACCACAAAAAAGGCGAAGAGCAGAGTAATGAAGTCGGCATAAGACACCAGCCAACGTTCATGGTTTTCCCATTCCTCTTCTTTCTTACGGCGCGCCATGGCGATCTCCTGTTACTAAACCGCTCTGGGAAATAGACGATTTTTCCGATCCTGCAGCGACTCCCTTGGCAAAGCGAAAACCGTGCCGCGAAAAGCACTCAGCGGTACGGCATGAATCATGCAGTTGAGACGTTATCCGCAGAAACGGACCGTTACGATCGCCCGAATCTGACGGTCTTCCGTCAGGATCGTCAAAAACTTGACGACCAAAATTGCAAAACGCGAGGACACGATGTTTTCAAACCAGAGCTTCCTGGATCAACTGTTCACTGAAAAAAATCGGCAAACGGGGAAAGGACAGATAGAGCGAGATCTTGCCGAACTGATCGCGAGCGGTGAAGCGCTGGCGGTGATGGTTGGCCGTAGTGGCGGCGTTTTGGCCCAGGCCACGCTCCTTCATGCTGAAACAGACACCGCGACCCTGATCCTCGATGAACTAATGCCGGAGGCAGAGAACGCCCGCTTGCTGCGCGGAGAGGATTTGCTCCTGTGGAGCACGTCGACGTTACCCTTGGGATTTCAGAGCACGGTGATCGAGAGACTGCTGTGGCAGCGTTACGGGGCTGTGCGCATCCAATGGCCGGATGCGCTTTACCATCTGCAGCGCCGCGCCGCTCTGCGCGCAGTGCCCGCTGAGGCCGGCGGATTGGCGCTGTCACTTCAGCGCCACGGTGCGCGCAGTTGCGACGGGCTCTGTGTGGATCTGGGTGCCGGTGGCATGCGCGCAAGAATTCATGCGCCCAGTGACTATCCGATGACTGCCGGCGAGATGCTGGCAAGCGTGCAATTCAGCTTTCAGGGCAAGGTGTACCGGGTGGGGGCGCAGGTTCGTTATGTGGAACCGGTAGGTCATCCCCGTGGTACCGCCTCACAAGACATTGGCTTGAGCTTCGTGCAAGCCCCTGGCGCCTTGCAGGAGCAGATTATCCAATATGCCTTGCGCTGCGATCGCGAGCATTTACGCAGCGCCAATCGCTAAGGGGCTGGCAGTGCTATCCCGGTGGGCGAGTCCGAGTTGGATGATGGGTACACCGAGGGTTGCCGGAGGCGTCTGGGCTTCGGAAATGTTTGTCAGGCTGGGTTCGGCATGCTCGACAATCCACTGACCGAATTGGCGGGTGTTGGGTAAGAAATACAGCGGAG
>JAWNZB010000194.1:0-1883 GCA_038447835.1 Candidatus Igneacidithiobacillus chanchocoensis
ATCCACGACCGGGATGTGAATGCGGCGAGAAATCTCGCCACATACGCGGCGAGTTCCGCCGTGTCAGCCTGTGGAGAGGAAGGCTCTGGCTCGGGTCGCTAGACCAGAGTGAAACCGGCCTCTGCGAAGCAGGAAGTCAGCTTTGAACCTGTTTAGACAGGTTTGAGTAGGTATGACGGAACGGCAGAAGTACGTTGAGCAACAACGAACACCGCATTAGGCGGGAGCTGCGGCATCTGGCCGCCTACCCGCCGCGCACCGGATCAAGCAGCGCGATCAACACGTTGACGTCAAGCAAGAACGTCATTACGGTAGATCATCGCGCAACTGATTCACCAATTCCGGCGTTACTGGCATAGCACCGGGACGTACCGGCAGTAGAGGCACTCCGTTACGTACATTCCCGCTTGGTGCATTTTGTGACTGTAGCGCTTGCCGTATGAGCGCCGAAACAACGGTCCCTACGGTCTTGTGCTGCATGGCGGCTAGCCCTTTTGCCGCTGCCAGCACATCATCATCAATAGAAAGTGTAGTGCGCATAGCACCCCCTAGATAAACATCATTCATCTTGCATCATACATCAAATAATTTTCGGCTTCTCCATCATCCGTCCATCGGTGGCCAAAGCCACTGAGGTCTACGTATCTGCCTTTTGACCGCATTCTGGTGGCGCAAACCGTTACAGAGCCTCTCAGACTGCTGACCGCCGACAAACTGCTCTCGCCCAATACAGCGATGTGGTGCTCGCGGTGTAGCGTAGCAACGATTACAGCTCTTCCACCAGACTGCGGGCTTTGCGGCGGAAAAGGAAAGTGCCGAGGAGCAGAGCGGCGGCGGTCCAGGCGCTGGCTATAGCTACGCTGCCCAAGCTGGGCAGGGTGCCCTGGTAGAGCAGGCTATGGAAGATCTGCATGAACCAGGTGAGGGGATTGATTTCGACGATCATGCGCGAATTGCTGCCCAGGGTGTTGAGATCGTAGCCGATGGGGGTGAGCCAAAAGAGGAACATGACGGCGATCTCGACGAGGTGCTTGAGGTCGCGGAACTCGACGTTGAGCACCGATAGGGTGAGCACCAGCCCCCAGATGAAGGCGATATAGAGCGCCAGGGCTAAGGGATAGAGCAGCAGGCCCCAGTGATAGACGCCGCCCAGAAAGGGATAGAGCACGATGAGGATGAGGATGGCGACCACCCACAGGGCGAGGGTGAAGATGAGATTGGCGGTGGGTATGAGGATACGCGGGAAGTAGATCTTTTGCAGCAGGCCGGCGGCTCCGGTGAGACTTTCGCAGCTCTGGGAAATGGCTTGAGAAAAGAGGTTGTAGTGCAGGACGCCGATGACTAGGTACAGGATGTAGTTGGGCAGGTCGCTGCGGAAGACATGGGTAAAGACGAAGTCATAGAGCAGGATGAGCGCGAGGGGGTTGCCCAGGGACCAGAGAAAGCCCAGGGCCGCGCCCTGATAGCGCACCTTGAGGTCTTTGGCGACCAGGTTGCGCACCAAGTCACGGTATTGCCAGTATCGGGCAAAGCCGGTGGCGCTAGGCGGGGTGATGGCGCTGGTCTGCATGGACTCGTATTGTCCGTGCTAGGGCGGGATGGGTCAATGGACAGAAGGTCGGCAGCCAAGGGGCCTTCCGCCGCTCCGCTAATTCACCGGGATGAGGGCGTAGCCTTTTTCCTGGTAGGCGATGGCGGAAATAAAACCGTTGCCCACGGCCTCCACGCCGCTGATGATCTGCTGGGGGGAGACATCCATGCCATGCAGGGCGATCCCGCAGGCCTGGAAGCGCACGCCCTGGGCGGCGAGATGGCCGATTTCCTTCTGGATGTTGGCGACTGCACGCTCTTCGGTATAGGGGATGCCGCGGCGGTCCCGGGTG
>JAWNZB010000195.1:0-1856 GCA_038447835.1 Candidatus Igneacidithiobacillus chanchocoensis
CTGGCGATGCTGCTCATCCCGCAACCCCCAACGAGGTGAATTAACCTTGCAACCCGGACTCCTGACTTAACGTTGGTACGGCGCGAGGGGGCAGGTCACGGTCAATGCCCAAATTTCAGCTTCGATCAAGCATGAGAGAGAAAAATCACCCTTTCTGAGGGTGAGTCGCGGCACCTTTGCGTTGCGCAGCGGTGTCGGCCAAGGCGCTGCTAAAGCAGAACCAACGGTGGCTCTGCCGCCAGTTACGCCAAAAATTCTGAAAGAAGCGCAGACCGCGAGCCTTGAGGAGGAACCCGACGAATCGGTGATCCGCTGCCTCGGTATGTATTGGCAGCGTGAACTAGTAGTCTGGAAAAACGACCCGAAGATCTTTGGCAAGCAGCAAGCGCTTTCCAAGCCGGTTGATTTCGGCTCCCAACGAGGTATCTATATTCTCTACGACCACCATACTGTGGTGTACGTAGGTCGCTCGGTAGATAGGCCAATGGGGAGACGCCTATACGAGCACACGATCGATAGACTTGGTAGTCGTTGGAACAGATTTTCTTGGTTTGGCCTGCTGGATGTTACGGACGATGGAAAACTTGTGGAGGTACCCATCAAGGTCACTTTGCCCTCGATCATTGCGACACTTGAAGCCTTGCTTATCGAAGCACTTGAGCCTCCCCAAAACCGTAAGCGAGGCGACGATTTCTCAGTAATGGAGTACATCCAAGACATTGATCCAGAAATCAAGGAGCGAGAGTTGCAAAACACACTTCGCGCCATCGAACAGAAGCTTCGTGGTCAAGGCTGAATGAAGTCTTCTTTTAAATCAAAATTGGGGAAAAAGGGTTTAGCTTCGTAGCCCCCCATGCTGAAGCGCAACCCTGACCTGCGCGAACGGTGTTTGGGTGAGGAGACAAGCCGTTTGCTTCCGCATCATGTGCGACCTTCAGGACGGTGCACTGCGCGTCCTTGTGGTGCAGATCGGCAACTGACGCGAGGTTTACCGATAGGTTTTCCGCGCAAGCTGGCCGCTGCCCGCATGCTGACGCGAAGACTTTTTTGATCCATTGCGTGAAACAAACCCATGCCCGCTTCTGACACCCCCAACGCCGAAAACCCCGTTCGCGCCTGTGTGGCCTATGACCGTAGTGGGAGACGGGTGGGCGATATCGCGCTGGAGGCGATCAGCGACATGCTCGCCTTGCCCGACCGGTTTGTCTGGGTGGGGCTGTATGAGCCGGATGCGGCCTTGCTGGCGCAGATGCAGCAGGAGTTTGGCCTGCACCCGCTGGCGGTGGAAGACGCTGCCAAGGCGCACCAGCGCCCCAAGCTGGAGGCTTATGGCGAATCGCTTTTTGTCGTGGCGCGCACGGCCTCGCGCAGTGGCGTGCATGTGCGGTTCGGCGAGACGCATGTGTTCATGGGCCGTAACTACATCCTCACCATCCGGCATGGGGATTCGACCGGCTACGCGACGGTGCGTCGCAATGTCGAGCAGACGCCCGCGTTGCTCGCGCAGGGGCCGGGGTATGCGCTGTACGCGGTGCTCGATGCCATCGTCGACGGGTACCTTCCCATCGTCGAGGCCTATCGGGCCGAGCTGGAGGAGCTGGAAGGCGAGATCTTCGCGCGCCAATGGCGGCGCGGCACGCTCAAGCGGCTGTACGCCATGCAGCGCGAACTCACGCGCCTGCGGCTGGCTGTGGCGCCTTTGCAGGATGTGCTGGCGCAGCTTCAGCGCCTGCCGGGCGACGTGATGCCCGAGGCCATGCGGCCTTACTTCCGCGACGTGAACGACCATGCCAACCGCATCAACGACACGGTGGGCGCGCTGCGCGAAATGCTCTCGGCGGCGATGAACGTCTCGG
>JAWNZB010000196.1:0-1854 GCA_038447835.1 Candidatus Igneacidithiobacillus chanchocoensis
TACCTGATCAAAGGCGCTGAGCACCGTGCTTCTGTAAGAGGCATACACTGCGTCATAAGCGGCGTGCGCTTCGGCCTTCTGTGCCTCCAGTTTGCCGCCCTCAAAGATCGGTTGCGACATGGCGCCTACCAGACTCCAAATGCTGCTGACAGGGTTGAAAAACAGACCTGGGTGACTCGCCGTGTCGCCGAATGCGGCGCTGAGTTGGACGGTAGGATAAAATTGCGCCCGTGCCTCACCGATGACCGCATTCGCCGCCCGCATCTGCGCGAGTGCAGCGCGGATATCCGGACGCTGCTTCAATAATTGCGAGGGGAGGCTTACCGGCAATTTCTCCGGGAGTTGCAACGCTTCGAGGGTAAAGAGTCGGCGTCTGGCGTTCGCAGGAAAGTCTCCCACCAGAATGGCGAGCTCATGACGATAGACGGCGAGTTGCTGCTCCAGCGCTGGCAGGGTCGCCATTTCGGTCGCCAACTGACTGCGCTGGTTCACCACGTTGACATAGCCGATGGCCCCTGCCCGGTACTGATTCTCCGTAAGCTCCAGAAGCTGCTTTTCCTGAGCAACGATGGCCATGGTGGCGCGAACCTGACCTTCCGTCGCCGCCTCACTGATAGCGGTGGTGACGATATTGCCGGTCAGGGTCAGTCGCGCCGCTTCCAGCTCCCACTGTTGATACTTCACCAAGGCTTCACTGTTGCGGTAGACCAGACGATTAACACCGAAAATATCCGGGTAGTAGGAAACGCCGACACTGCCAGTGATCAGGGAGTAGTGGAAGCCGCCGCTCCCGCCAAAGGCCGCTGAACTGGACTTGCTGCGATTGGCCTGGAGATTGCCCGTTATCTGCGGGTAGAAAATACTGGAGTTCGCGCGCGCGGTGGCCTGAGCCTGTTTCAACTGTGCCTGAGCCTGAGCGATGGTCGGACTGTTTTTCAGGCCCACGGCGATTAACTCGTCGAGCACTGTTGAGTGAAAGAGTTTCCACCACTCCTCATGCAGTTCTTTGCCGTACTCAATCTCCTGAGCGTGGCCAGCAGGACCACCGGGCGCCACCGTTTGTTTGATGCGCGCACCAGCCGTATAGGGTGTTTTGTCCGGCGGCGCCTGGGGTACACGCAGCGGCGGCTCAAAGCTACAGGCCGCCAGGCTCCCCGCCAGCACGGTCGCCAGCGCCGCAGCAATGGGTCTTGGCAATGGTTTTTGCACAACAACACCTCTCACGAGCCTATACCGACCGGTCAGTATAATGGCGACAAACCCGCCTGCTGTCAAACGTTACCGGCATTTTTCTTATACAACTGCAGGGAACCAGCGGCAGGGTAACGCGGTCAAAATTTCCCGTTGAACACGGTGTGTGAAGCCGCTTGATTTAGGCAGGGTTTCACCACATATTCAAACCACAACGTCTTAGTTGGAGGAGCGTATGCAGTTAAAAATTTTTGGAGCCATCGCCATTGCCCTGATGTTTGCGGAGCCGGCAGCGTGGGCTGAACCGAGTGTAGCGCAAGTCACGCAGGCTGTGCAGGCGGGTCGTTTGGATCAGGCGCAGAGCATGATGCAGGAAGTATTGGTTGCTCATCCGCAATCTGCAGAAGCGCAGTATCTGGAAGCGCGTATTTTGGCGCGGCAGGGTAACTGGGCCGGGGCGGCAGCGGCCTTGCAGAAATCCGAGCAAATTGCACCCGGCATGCCCTTTGTGAAGCCGCAGGTGCTGACCTTTTTTAAGAAGTCATTGCAGAGTCATGTGAACAAGCCGGTCGGTAAAATCAGCAAAGAAAGTCGCTGGGGTACAGTGCTGGCGTTTTTCCCGGGTCTCGTCGCGCTCATTGCGCTGATATCCATGCTTTCGCG
>JAWNZB010000197.1:0-1840 GCA_038447835.1 Candidatus Igneacidithiobacillus chanchocoensis
TCCCCCATCTCCGCCTTGGACACCGCCCCCCTCCTGGGCTCCAGCCCGCCCTCTCTTGCTCTTATTTCCGGGATGGTGGGCCGGCCAACAGCCACCCCCACCGACCTGGTGGCGGTTGGCATGGCTCAGCCCTCGCATCGATGGACGCGCCGACTTGCGGGGCGCCACGCGTTCTGAAGTGACGAAACGCCGGCATCTTCTTTATCCGCCGCTGGCGGCGTGGGCATTTGCAGCATGCCAGCATCGATGGCCAGCCACATCGCCAAACGCTCGACGGGCACGGCGTGGATACCGCGCCCAATGGTGGATTGAAAAGCGATCCACCGCGGCTGGCGCCGGGCGACCCCTTTGTGCAGAGTCGAAGCAAGTGATCGACCGTTTTTCAGCCGGACGACTCGCGCAACTTGCTCCCGACTCAGGTCAAGCGGAAGCTCTTCGACGCGCAAATTCAGCGCTGTTGCAATTCTTGATGTGAAGTGCTTTATCACCTCAATGTCGGCGGACGCGCTCATCGGGCACCCCCGGCGGTGGTGGTGGCTAAGGTGTGCGACTTGCGCGGCCGACCGCGCCGTGGCTTGTCGGGCTTGCCGGCGCTTGCTTCGCCGTCAGTTGGTGATGTGGCCTGGATGGTGGTTGGGGCTGGGTCGAAAAGTGCCTCAACGTCTCGGCGGCGGGCAAGCCATTGCTTTCCAACTCTGAGCAGCTCGACTTGTGCAAAGTGGAGCCTCAATGTGCCTCGCGCTGGGTTGCCTGGGTGTTGTTTGACCTCGTTCCTCATGGCGCCGTAGCTGCGCCGCACGCACCCTGCGATTTCTCGCAACGTCACCAGTTTTTCCAAAGAATCCATTTTTCACCTCTTAAAAAGCAGGTGCTCAAAAAGGATTCAGGGCGTCACTCCACCATTCGCGCGGCGGTTGAGCACAAAAAAAAGCCGCCGGCGAACGAGTCGCGGGCGGCTGTAGGGGGGCGATCTGTTTAGATCAGCGTGTCAGCAGGCCCGCGAGGACGCGGGCGGCTTGAGGGCGCTGGGCCAAAAGGCGCGGGGTCAAGCACATGTCTGACAAGCCAATGGCCTCTGCTTCGAGGTCAGGCGCCGCTGCGGTTGGGATGACCAGCAATCGACGCGTGGCATTAATTTCCGACAAATCTCTGCATGCCGCATCTTTTCTTTTTTCAACTGCGATGGCATCGGCCAGACGCGTCATCCGCTCGATTTCTTTCTTGATTTCCAATCGCCGCGCGATGGTGCGCGGATTGATCCTGGCAATTGGGTTGGAGTCGCGCGGGTCGATCAATGAATCCCACGCGAACGCGTACGCGTCGCGAAAACATTGCGATGGCGATCTGTCGTCCTCGTAGTCAAAATCTGATGCGTTGAAGTCCATGAATCGAATACTAGTCCATGTTGCAATGCTTGGTAAGTGCTCAGTGGACCAAGCATAACACATGCGCCAAGCATAGTGTTACGCGAAGCAGTGTTATTCGTAAACTTATGCGGTCGCGGCTATCGCAAAGCGCGATGCGATAGAGAGAATTATTCAGCGTACGCAGGATGCGGCGAAGCTGCGCAGGGGGAAGTCAGGGGGACACCAAAACAGGCAGCGTCTTGCAAAGGCTGGCAATTTTGGGGGAATCTAGGGGGAATTCCCCCGCAGATACGGCCCGTTTTGACGAAAAAAAGCCCGACCGTCTGGCCGGGCCTTCTCTGTAGGTTTTTGATTTTATAGGTGTTTTTGGTGCCGACTATCCGAATCGAACGGATGACCTACCGCTTACAAGGCGGTTGCTCTACCAGCTGAGCTAAGTCGGCGTAGGCGCTGTTGAGCGCCGGGTTGCGTGG
>JAWNZB010000079.1:0-10041 GCA_038447835.1 Candidatus Igneacidithiobacillus chanchocoensis
GCTGACCACGCTCGGCTTGCGGTCTACGAGGCAATTCGCCTCGCGGCCGAAGCTACCGGATGGGGACAAGGGGAGGGCATGCCCCATGATGGTATGCGGCGTCTGATTGCCACTCTGCTGATCAACAATTTCAGCCAGATCGAATATGTCGGCGCGCAAGAGGGTGGCTGGCATGCCGATCGCGGTCATGGCGAGCGATTCATCAGCGTTGGTGATGGCTTCTCGGAGCTGCAGGTGCGCAATCTTGCCTACTATGCGCGTCTGGATACGGTAGAGGAGGGCGCTGCCGATCTGGACGTCGGCATCAAGATCTTCCGCCACCTCAATCTCGAGCGCTCGCTACCGATCCCGATGGCCATACAGTACCGTTACGATGGACGCGTGCCAGGCAACCGGGACAGGACTGTGCACAAGTTGCGGCGAGTGGCAACGGCTATTCGGCAGCGCTATGGCGATTTGGATCGGGACGGTTGGCTGCATTTGCATGGCAGTGTGCAGGATCTACCTGTCGGTAGTCCGTTGGAGGAGGTTGAGCTCGGATGAAAATCATGCGGGTGGAAAAAACGTTGGTATCGACCAACCGCATTGGTGAGATGGGGCACCGGCCTTTGCTGGTTGTTCAAGAAAAGGAGGGCGGGCCGCGTTCTGTTGCCGTCGACTCCGTTGGCTGTATTCCGGGTGATTGGGTCATTTGTGTGGGTTCTTCGGCAGCGCGCGAAGCAGCAGGCAGCAAGGACTATCCTTCCGACCTTACCATTATCGGCATCATCGATAACTGGACGCCCTGATGGAGATCATGTGCGTGCAGTCGGATCTGGTGACCACCCGACGCGTTCCCGGGCTCAAGCAGAGTTCGCTACGTGTGCTGTTGGATCAGACCGGCAAGATTCATGTCGCTACCGATCCGGTTGGCGTACCAGAAGGTAAGTGGGTATTTACGGTTGCTGGATCGGCAGCACGCTATGCCCAAGGTGATTTTGAGGTCCTTACCGACCTCACCATTGGCGGTATCATCGATTTTTGGGAACCCTGACGGGTTCGGGTTTTTCTCTGGTAAGGAGGAGTGACAATGGCAGATGTAACGGGTATTGCGCTGGGAATGATCGAAACGCGGGGATTGGTGCCCGCTATTGAGGCGGCGGACGCCATGACCAAGGCCGCTGAGGTTCGCTTGATTGGTCGCCAGTTTGTCGGCGGTGGCTATGTGACGGTGTTGGTCCGTGGTGAGACCGGTGCGGTCAATGCTGCCGTTCGCGCGGGCGCCGATGCTTGCGAGCGGGTAGGCGATGGCTTAGTGGCCGCGCATATCATCGCGCGTGTGCATTCGGAAGTGGAGCATATCTTGCCCAAGGCCCCGACGGCGTAAGTCGGCAGGCCAGACTGGTCAGGTTCCCAAAGATTTTTTGTTGAGGAGATAGAAATGGCAGATGTAACGGGTGTTGCGCTGGGAATGATTGAAACGCGTGGTCTGGTGCCGGCAATCGAAGCCGCCGATGCGATGACCAAGGCTGCCGAAGTTCGTTTGATCGGCCGTCAGTTTGTGGGTGGTGGCTATGTGACCGTGCTGGTCCGTGGCGAAACGGGTGCAGTGAATGCTGCCGTCCGTGCTGGCGCTGACGCCTGCGAGCGAGTGGGTGATGGCTTGGTGGCTGCGCACATCATTGCTCGCGTCCACTCCGAAGTCGAACACATTTTGCCGAAGGCGCCCACTGCCTGAGGTAGTTGGATGACTGGGACGCGGTAAGAGAATCCTCTTTGCCGCGTCACCCTTGCGAGCCTTGTCAAGGAGTAATGCTATGGCAGCAGTAACGGGTATTGCCCTCGGAATGATCGAGACCCGCGGTTTGGTGCCCGCCATTGAAGCGGCGGACGCCATGACCAAGGCGGCAGAAGTACGCCTGGTTGGACGGCAGTTTGTGGGTGGCGGCTACGTAACCGTATTGGTTCGTGGCGAAACGGGTGCGGTGAATGCTGCCGTGCGCGCTGGCGCCGATGCTTGCGAGCGGGTGGGCGATGGTCTGGTGGCTGCGCACATCATTGCCCGGGTGCATGCGGAAGTAGAAAAGATCCTGCCGAGTAGCCCCTCGGCGGACGGTAGTGGTCGCGACGCCGAAGTCAGTGCGGTGCAAAGCTAAGGTCGGAGTATCCCTTGCCACCGCATCCACGCGTTATCGGCTTTCTTGGTCGCGCCCTGAATCATGAGTTCATGGCTGTGCAGCAATATCTCGTACAGTCGCGGCTATGTACCCTATGGGGTATGCGGGACTGGGCGGATCAGTTTGCCCAGGAGGCGCGGGAAGAGTTGGAGCACGCTGGTTTGCTGAGCGATCAGCTACTGCGCTTTGGTGTAGCTCCCAGCGCGGGTTCCCTACGGCCCTCCCGTCCCGGTCGCGATCTGCGGGAGATGCTGGAGCAGGATCAGGAGATCGAAGTCGCGGCGGTAGAGCTGTACGCCGAGGCGGCGGCTTTTGCCCGTCGCTTACGCGATGAGGCGACGGCGACGTTGTTTGCCCGTTTGCTCGAAGATGAGCAGGGACACCTTGCCCACTTGGGTCACGTTCTTGCAGGCTTGCGCGGGAGTGGACATGGAAACTAACACCTCGCTCGTCTGTCCTCCGGGATGGGAGGAACGCAACAAACCTTTGGGCTGGAGTCGGCGCTTTGTCTTTGCCGACTACGGAGCAACGCGGGACTTTCTCGATCGCTTGACCGCATTGTCCGAGGAGTCCGGATATTACCCAAATCTCAATTTTGCCCGCGATTACGTTGTCGTTACGATGCAGTTCGATGGCGACACCGTCGACCCCAAACTAGCGCAGTATGCCCATGCGGTGCAGGCTGCCTACGATGGGAAGGATTGAAGCGTGTCGACCCTGCGCCTTGCCCTCTTCAACGCCAAAGGCGGCTGTGGCAAGACCACGCTAGCCTGGAATCTCGCCTTTGGGCTCGCCAAGCGGGGCAACACCCTGTTGCTGGATGCCGATCCTCAGGGAAGCCTCGCGCGTTGGGGGGCGTGGAGCGAGGAGGAGGGCACCGAGATCGCCGTTGCCGGTAGCGAGCAGTTGACGGCAAGTCTGCCCGCTTCTCTGCGCTATTTGGTGATTGACTGTCCGCCTGCCCTCGACGCGCCAGAGACCCAACAGGCCTTGGCGCTTGCAGATCTGGTGTTGCTTCCGGTGCTGCCTTCGCCCCTCGATCTCTGGGCCAGCCAGCGCAGCGTCGAAGCCTTATTGCAGTTGCAGGAGCGGCGACCGAGTCTGCGCGCTGCCCTACTGATCAATCAAAGTGAAGATCGCAGTGCTTTGTCGCGAGCGGCAGAGCAAGCGGTGGGTACCCTCGGTTTGCCGGTCTTGCCAATCCATATCGGTCGGCGAGCCATTTATCGTAGTGCCGCGATCGAGGGCAAGAGCGTCTATCAGATGGGCAAGCGCGGTGCGGCTGCCGTCGCGGAAATCGAGCAACTTATCGAGGAGGTGCGCAAATGACCAGTCCCTTGGAAAACAAACTCAATGCCAGTATGCAGAGTCCTCGGCGGCGTAGTACGTCAAAGGTGGAAGCTGCCCCGGAAGGCAAGACTTCTTCTTCCCCGGCCACCAGTAGCAAGGCGGCTAAGAGCGAGGCGGTTGCCGACTTGAATGCTGGCACCGGTCGGGAACTCAACCCCGAACGCATCTGGCCGGACTGACCCGGTAATTTCGGCAGAAAACTCCTAGCCCACTCGCTGGGCACCCTTTTTTTACTCTCAAGGAAGGGCTGAGCGGCTCATGGCATTACTGCTGACAGACTATTCCGACATTGTCGACGACTTAGGCGAAGAGGCTGCCGTTGTCCTCGAGGCCAATTGGCACGAGGCAGCGCGGATCTTCAGCAAGCGCGGACTCGAGGCCTATCTCGAGGGTGCGCGCAGTCTCAAATCACTGGGCCGTGGCGTCGATCTCGTCTTCAGCTTCATCGAGGCGGCGCCCCACGTTGCCCGGGAAATTGGCGAGCAGGCAGTTTTCGAAATGCTCTCCACCGCCATCCGCATGTTCTCGAAAACCAGCGCGGAGGTGCTGGTGCTGTTTTTCTCTACCGCCCCCATCGTGGCGCAGCGCCTGGGTGAGATCGAGCTCTTTCGCGGCTACTTGTTGTTGCTTGATCAGCTGCTGGCGCAAGCGCCGCGCGGCGTGCGGCCCATGCTGGGCAAAATCGAAGTCTTGCTGGAGCAGATGACCCTCGGTGGGCTGCGTCGCTGGGCGAACTGGGGAATCTCGGCGTACCGCAACGATTTTACCGCCCAGGCGGAGTTTTTTGGCCTCGAAACGCCTCAGGCTTTGGCGGTTCTACAACAGGAACATCGCGGTGTTCTTTTTGTGGATGTGCAGCGGCGCCTGAATATGTACCTGCGCGCCCTCTGGGGGCGGGATTTCTTTCTGCGGCCAACCTCCGGCGATTTTGAGAGTCGCGCCGGCTATCGGCCCTATATCGAAGACTACTTTCTCTTCGTACCGGACGCTTATGACGATGTCGTCCTTGGTGCGGATAAGATACCTGCCCTGGAGGTCTACCGCGCTGCGGTGGCCCATGCTGCCGCGCACGTGGCCGAATCTCACTTCGATACCCGTTTTGAGTTGGCCACCCCCCTTAAGCGCCTGTGGATTGGTATGCTCGAGGATGCGCGTGTCGAGACCCTCGCCGGGCAGAAATTCCCCGGTCTCTTGCCGCTTTGGGCGCGCCTGTCGCGTACCCCGGCGGTCCTCGAACCCACATCCGAAGCGCGCTTGGGCGCCCTTGTGGAGCGTGCTGCCTATGCGCTCCTCGATGCCAGCTACAGCGATAGTCATCCCCTGGTGGAGTTGGTGCGCAGCCGGTTTCCCGAGATTCTTGCGGCTACAGAAGATCCCTACGGCGTCATCACCAGTGTAGCGGAGGAACTGGCCGAGCAGAGCAAAGCGCTTGGGCTGGAATTCTCGGCGCAGAAAGATCAGCCGACGAGCCCCTATCGCGACGATAATCGCGTTTTGTGGACCGCAGCGGCGCAGAGCAGCGCCGTGGATATCCTGAGCGGCGGGCAGCCCCCTGTGCGCTAATACGTGATCATCATGGAGATGATCAACGCCGTGGATGTCGAATTTGCCGGCGACGATGCCCAGGAGATTTGGATCCTGGCCACGGAGTTTTTTGACGACGATGGCAATTCTTTGAATGCGCGCGAAGGCAAAGAGCCGGTCGCGCAGCCGGTGAGCTACTCCGAGTGGGATTATCAAACTCAACTGGAGCGCCCGCTGTGGACCACGGTCTACGAAAAGCGGCCGAAAATGGGCGATCCCAAAGAAATCGATACCCTTCTCGAGCAGCATAAGCCGCTGGTGCAGAAGATTGGCAAGATGATCGAGGCGATCCAGCCCCAGGGTGTGGTGCGCACGCGCAAGGTGGAAGACGGCGACGATATCGACATCAATGCCGCCATTCTTGCCATGACCGATATTCGCATGGGGCAGCAGCCGGATCCGCGCATCGGTATTCGCACCCGCCTACATATTCGTGACCTTTCGGTGACTCTGCTCATCGATCTTTCCGAGTCCACCAACGACAAACTCCGCTCCCGCAGTGAGGGCGACGTAACCGTGCTGCAGCTGGCCCGCGAAGCAGCGGTCTTGCTGGCGGGTGCCCTCGATCGCATCGGCGATCCTTTCATGCTTTGCGGCTTCGATTCCAATGGTCTGCACGATGTGGAGTTTTATACCTTCAAATCCTTCGACGCCCCCTACGACGACAAGGTCAAGGGTCGCCTGGCCGGGATGACAGGCAAGCTCTCTACCCGTATGGGAGCGGCTCTGCGCCATACCGGCCATTTGATGGAGCAGTATCCAAGCCAAAAGAAATTGCTGATTCTGTTGACCGATGGTGAGCCCGCAGATAACGATGTGCGCGATCCGCAATATTTGCGTTTTGATACCAAGCGTGCGGTGGAGGAGTTGGCACGCAAGGGAATCCGCACCTTCTGCCTTTCTTTGGACCCCTATGCCGACGAATACGTCAGCCGTATTTTTGGGCAACGCAATTACTTGGTACTCGATCATGTCGACAGTCTGCCGCTGAAATTGCCGCAGCTTTATGTGTCGATGACGAAGTCCTGAGGAGAAATTACTTGGCAACAGTAGTTGGGTATTGTGATTCCATGGCCGCTGTTGGACGCCCCTATTCCCCGGTAACGAGGAGTTATTGATGGACACCCTAGCGATCGTTATTCCTTTCGTGCCCGTCGTTTCGGCGCTTTTTATCTTTTTGTTTTTGCGGCAGAACAAGAAAGCAGCGGCGCGGTTGAGCGTTGGCGCTACCTTGTTGACTTTTCTGCTATCGCTGATCCTGCTCGGCGAGTATGTGCATTCCGGCGTTGCCCAGGTAGAGACCATCGGCAGCTCGTGGGGCAGCATTTGGCTCGATCCGTTGGCTTTGATTATGTGGTCCTTTGTTTCCGGGATCAGTTTGCTCGTGCACATGTATTCGGTGCGCTACATGATCGAAGAGCCCAATTACCCGCGCTTTTTTGCCTTGCTCGATCTGATGACGGCAACGATTTTCTTCATGGTCTCCGCTGCCGATTTGATTACCTTGCTGGTTGCATGGTTTTTGGTGGGTGTATTCCTCTATTTTCTGCTCGGCCACGATACCGATCGTGCTGCCGCCGGGCGTTATGCCTTCTGGACGCAGATCACCTACCGTTTCGGCGATCTGCCGCTGTGGTTGGCGGCCTTCATCCTTTTCAAAACCTACCATAGTCTGTCCTTGCCGGTGATCTTTGCGCACGTTGCCGCGGCGCCGGATGCTGCGCAGTTGTGGGGCATGTCGGTACCCGCTTGGGTAGGCCTGCTCATTGCCCTCGCGGCCTTTGCGCGCTCGGCGCAATTTTTGTTGCATGGATGGCTCCCCTACACCATGGACGGGCCGACCCCAGTCTCGGCGCTGATGCATGCGGGAATCGTTAACGCCGGCGGCTTTCTCTTTAACCGCTTTGCCCCCATTTTCGAATATACCAGCCTCGCTCTGCATATTGCCTTCATAGTCGGCTTGATTACCGCGGTGTTGGGATCGGCGCTCATGCTCATCCAAAATGACATCAAGCGCTCCCTCGGCTATTCCACCATGGGACAGATGGGTTTCATGGTTATGGAATGCGGTCTTGGCGCCTTTCCCTTGGCGGTGTTTCACCTTATTGCCCACGGCTTTTTCAAGGCCTCGCTCTTTTTGGGGGCAGGCAATGCCATTGGCGATGCCCGCCGCGAGGATGGGGTGCCACCGGATCCAGTTTATATCTCGGTCGTCGAACGTCGTCCGGCCAAGCCCTCGCGCTTGCCCTGGTGGACGGCGGCGGCGCTGACCATTTTGGTGCCGGTGCTGGTGCTCAGTCTTTCGCACTTTTTTGTGGCCTCGCACCTGTTTTTTGAGCAGGGCGTGATCGTTCTGCTCTTCTTCGCCTGGGTGACTGGTGCCCAAGCCCTCTTTGCGGCGCACAAGATGACCCACAGCAACCCTTGGCAAGTGATGGGCGGCATCCTCGGCTCCTTTGTGCTGGTGGTAGTCGGCTATACGCTGATCAGCCATTATTTTTCCAATTTCCTCTACCCGCAGCATGGGGCGAGTGCACGGCTCTTTGCCTCGGCGAGTATTGGGGTACTCTCTTACGATATTCTGGTCATTGTCCTCGCGCTCCTCTTTGTGGGTGGTTGGGCGCTAACTTTTTTTGCCGATGCCCAGGGCTGGCGCCATCGGCTTGGCGAGCGTTGGCATGGGACCTATGTGGCCCTCTATGCCTTGCTTACCCGCGAGCTCTATCTGAACGATGTTTATGTGCGGATGACCCAGCTTTTGCTAAACGCATCGCGCCGCCTCAATGTCTGGTTCCGGTGGAGCTGACCCTATGGAATGGATCATTCTCTTTCTCGCAGCGGTTCTCCTACCAGTGTTTCCCTTCAGCTGGATTTTCAACCGGCTGGTCGAGTCGGCGCCGGGCCCCTGGGCGCGCGCCTTGGCCATTTTGGTCTTGCCGCAGCTTGGCGTTCTGCTGCTCTACAAGACCGGGCCCCATGCTTCGCTGCCTACGCCCTTTTGGCGGGTTTGGCTGATGCTGGTGTTATTTACCGCCATTTTCTATGCCTTCCGTGCGGTAAGTGCCCGCGAGCTACGGATCTGGGCGCGATTGACCGCCAGCTCTGGCCTCACCCTTGCTTGGCTGCTCATGGCAAGTCATGCAGAGATGGTGGCGGTACAGCTCTTTGCCGTGGCTTGGTCCTTGCCGGCGGCGCTCTTGATGATCTGGGCTGGCTTGCTCAGCCAACGTATGGGCGGTGCCTACCTGGGGTTGCGCGGAGGTCTGGCCACCGAACTGCCGCGGCTTAGTGGCCTGATCACCCTGAGTGCCCTGGCTTTGGTGGCAACCCCGGTATTCCCGAGCTTTTTTGCCCTGCTGCAGGTCTTTGCAGTGCTCTCTCTGGCTTGGCTCTGGCCGCTCTTGCTCTTGCTGCTCATTTGGGGATGGTCGATTGGCAAGTTTTTGCAGGATTTGCTCTTCGGTATCTACCGTGGGGAGCCCCTGACCGACATTGGGATGGCCACGACCGGTCTGGGTGCAGGAGTGCTCTTGCTCTTCGCTTTGTTTGGATTGCTCTGGAGTCACGCATGGATAGGAATCTGACCCTGGGAGACCGGCTCAAGATCCGGTCGATGGTCTACGTTGCCAGCGAGCCCATTCCACGTTTCTGGCCGATGCGTACCTTCATCCATCACAACCCGCTTTTTGGTCTGGAACACTTGCCCTTTCCCGAGGCGGTAGCCCAGGGAAGCCAGTTGTTCCATGGCCGCGGCTACCTGCCGCGCTCGCACTATCAGGGCTATCGGGCCGAAGGCAAAGTCGACGACGCAGCCCTGCGCCGCTATCTGCAAGACTTTTTGGCAGAGCAGCAGATCACTTTGCCTGGCGTCGATCTGGAGCATTGGATTTGGACCCTGCTCACCGAGTGCCAGCAGGAAACCCTGGTACCTGCCAGCGATTGGTTGGATGGCGAAGCCCTTTCCGCCGCGTTGCGCGCGGCTCCCGTCAGCGCCCTCGATGCCGAAACCCTGCAGGAAAGGCTGGAAGCGCTCTTGGCGCGTAAGGTGGCCGTTGATGGCCCGCTTTACGGCAATATCGATCGTCTCTTTGGTACCAAGATTGGCGATACCCTCGATGCCTTACTGGTCAAGAGCTGTCTCGACTTTTTTGACGAGGGCCAATCTGCCTGGCAGGCACCAAGTCGGGAAAAGGGCTTCTTTGCTTCCTGGAAAGATGTAGCCCGCCATAATTTCCGTTTCGCTCTGCTCGGTTTGCATTTGCGCGAGCTCCTGGACTCGAGCGAGAGCCCGGAGGGAATCATTGCGCAGATTCTTTTGCTCCTAAAAGTCCCAGAAGAGCATTGGCAGAGCTATATCACCCGTCAGCTTACCCGCCTGCATGGTTGGGCAGGTTTCATTCGTTTTCGCAGCATGGCCAAGCATTATTATTGGGCACAGCAGTATCCCGCCGATCTTGCAGACTTTGTGGCGGTGCGCATGGTCCTCGGTCTTTCCTTGCTGCAGGAAGCGGTGCGTCAGCATCGTTGTCCTGCCGACGCCGAGGAACTGCAGGCATTCATTCATCGTGATCCGTATGGTGCTTATCTGCGTTTGGAGTTGTACGGGGGCACGATACTGCCAGCCTGGGCGCAAGAGGTGGATGATGCCATTGCCCGCAGCAGTCGTAAGGGCTTAGTGCCCCTTGCGACGGCGTATATCAGCGCCAAGCGGGCACAGGAAGCAGAGCGCCAAGCGCGTGCCCTTGCCGGCCTCGCCGGCAAGATGGGAGCGGATGCCTTGGCGGCTTTGCAATCGCTAACGCCAGCGCAATTGGCAGAGTTTGTGAATGTGCTGCGGCGCTGGGAGCAAGGAGAAGGCTACGCTTGGTTGCGGGCAATGGAGTCGCACTACATTACCGATCTCGTACGCAAAGTGCGCTTGCCCGAGGATCGCCCGCAAAAGCGTCCCTTT
>JAWNZB010000198.1:0-1821 GCA_038447835.1 Candidatus Igneacidithiobacillus chanchocoensis
TCGCTCGGGCTGAGGGGTGCGCCTCGCGCAAAAATTGCCAGAGTGCGCGTTCCGGTGCGGCGGGGCGAAATCCGAACGGGCTATCCGCCCCCGAGCCGCCGCGGCTATCAGGCATGGCGGCTGCCCGTCAAGGTCACATTCTATAGCCGACGCGGTCCAACGTTTTTGGGGCTGCCGGCCGGACCCGACGAGGTAGCCGTAGATCCCTGGGTGATTCCGCTAGGAAGCAGAGTCTATCTTCCCAAAATCGGCTGGCGTTGGGCGCGGGACACCGGCGGCCTAGTGCGCGGCAACCATATTGATGTGTGGATGCCGAGTCGCCGCTTGGCTGACCGGCTTGGCGTATGGCACGAGGTGGCGACGATTGTAACGTCTTAATCAGGCAGGCTTAAGAGAAGGAGGGAGGCGGCCTTGTTTAGGCTGGTGGCTGAGGGCATTGCCGCCGGGTAGGCATGGATGGGAGCACGCATTTTCCGATAGGCTTGCTGGCTGGCTTAGAGGTGGCGTCCAAGTTCCCCTTATTGCAAGCATCCTTACCCTATGCCTATCCGGGAGGGCTTTTTTTATTGGCGGGCGCGGCGGCTGTGGCGTCGCTCTTGCCGGATATTGATCACCCCAAATCCAGGCTGGGCCGCTTTGTTCCTTTGCCCAGCGCGGAGAGGTTTAATGGGCCGAATGCTCCTCCGAAAGTAGGCAGGCGGATCCCGTTCACTGGAATTGTGATTTGGCACAGGGGGCCGACCCACAGCCTTTTGGCGGCTGCGATTGTCTTCGTAGGGATTTGGCTTGCGTTTGTTGGACACGGGTATGCGTTTCCGGTGGCCCTAATGGCGCTGGTTGGCTACCTGTCGCACTTGGCGGTGGATCTGTTCAACTACACGCCGGAGTGGCTTTTTTGGCCTTTTGTGGGGGGCAAGCGGGGCAAGTGGGTGCTGCCCTGGCCCAAGATGCAGGCTGGCGGTGCCGGGGACCATGTGATTGGCGCTATGGCATCGCTGGGCGTTTTGCTGGTGGTGGCGGGTCGCCTCACGCCGGTGTTGAGCCATTTTGGGGCCTCCAAGCCCTGATTGGGGGGATGGAGGTTGAACAACCGGAAAAAGGCGGGGTTGCTGCTCTTAGCTGTTTTGGCGGCTCCGGTATTATTGATTATTGGCGTAATTTTGTTTGTGGTGGTTATAGTCGGCGGAGTGCTGTGGCCGGCTGCCAATCCGCAAGGAGTTCCGCCTGACTTGCGTCCTTTCTTATGGGAACGAGAGGCGCTTAACTTGTCTGGCAGTATTCCCGACCAGATGGCATTGGCCATTATAGCGGTTGGGAGCAAGGGCAACCCACTTGCCCGTGGCGGGCTTATGTCGCTGGCGGAGGGCAAGGGGGAAGACAATTTGTCGGAGGGCATAAGCGACTTAAAGTCTTTGTTAAGCAGCGAAAACGGTCATATTGGTGCAGCGATAAGGGATTACATAGAACGCGATTCAATATACCGCAACAGCAGCCAGAAGACGAAGCTTGCGAAGGAGCAGGAGGCAATTGGGTGGCTGGAGTATCATATTGACGCTTACGGTCTTGACCGGGGGGCGGTAGTTCAGGCATTTGACACTGTGGACCCTTTTCACAAGGGGCTTACTGCATTGCATGTCGCGAAATTGCTAGCTTTTCAGCAGCCACCTCTTTACGATTATTACGAGAATAAGAGCGGTTCAGCAACAATTCTTGCGCTGGCGGGAGCGCCGCTGGGGTTCGGCGGATATGGCAAGCTTAATGGCGGCACAGTGGACACTCAATGGATTGAGCCTGAGAAAATGGATCTGCTTGTGCCCTGGG
>JAWNZB010000199.1:0-1806 GCA_038447835.1 Candidatus Igneacidithiobacillus chanchocoensis
TTGGGGTCCAAGCACCAAAGATACGATGGGTTGGGCGGACCAATAGAGCAGCAAGGATAGAATCAGACCACCAACGGCCATGCCGCGCAGTACCTTGCGGATAAACGCCAGCGCCGCATCCTGAGATTTATGAGCCAAGCTGCTGATATGGGGATAAAGCGTTTGGGTTACAGGCGTCAGCAGCCCCTGCACTGCCTGTACGACCTTGTTTGCGGCACTGAAATATCCCACCGCTACCGGCCCGGCAATCAGCCCCAACACGAAGGTATTGCTGCTGGTGTAGACATTGATAGCGGCAGTAGAAAGAAACACATGCCAACCGGATGACATTTGCGCGCGCACATCCCCAATGCCTGGGCGTGCGATGATGAAAGCGTTTTTCCGGCCCAGCACCCACCATGCGGGCACGGCAGCCAACAACACCGGTATGGATTGGATGCCTGCGGCAATCAGGTAGTCCGAGGGGTTGCGGATGAAAAGGAAAATCGCTGCGGTTGTGACCAAGCGCGCGGCAACATTCATCCACGTGATGTCGCGCATCCGCTCTAGTCCTTGGAACAGCCAGGTAGGGAAAAAGGTGCTTCCTAACACAGTAAGGTATATCACCAGAAATAGCGCCCAGTGGGAATGAAAGGTGGGCACGAAATACACCAGAATGCCCAGCAGGAGCATTCCCCCGAACATCAGGCCGATCTTGATCAAAAGGACGGAGCTAATGATTGCTCCCAGCTTCACAGGGTCCTTGCGATGCACCGCCACTTCCCGAGTAGCGCTCAAATTGAAACCATAGTCGGTTAGCACCACAAAATACTGGATGAATGCCTGTGCAAACGCGATCAGGCCAAACTTCTCCGGGCCAAGCACCCGCACCAGATAGGGTAAGGTGATGAGCGGCAACAGGTAGTTGGCTCCCTGAAGGGTGAACAGGGAGGCCATGTTGCCGAGCAGCCGTTTTCGGTCACTCACCTTGCTCTCTTCCCTGCTTCACCAGTCCCGCCCCTTGCGCTGCTCCCACTGCCAGGCATGCTTGATAATCGATTCCAGATCCGCAAAGCGCGGTTGCCAATCCAGTTCTTGCCGGGCTTTTTGGCTGTCGGCCACGAGGGTGGCGGGATCGCCGGCGCGCCGCTCCTGAATGGCGACGCGGATTGGGCGTCCGGTGACCTTGCGGGCGCTGTCGATTACTTCCTGTACCGAAAAGCCCTGACCGTTGCCGAGGTTGTAAACCGCGCTCTGGCCGTCGCTCAGCAGGTGTTCCAGCGCCAGTAGATGGGCGCTGCATAGATCCCAGACGTGGATGTAGTCGCGAATGCAGCTGCCATCGGGGGTGGGGTAATCGTTGCCATAGAGGGCGATTTCGCCGCGACGTCCGCTCGCCGCCTGCAGCACGAGGGGGATGAGATGGCTTTCCGGGTCGTGGCGTTCGCCGAGTTCACCTTCCGGGTCTGCACCGGCGGCATTGAAGTAGCGGAGGCTCACCGAGCGCAAGCCATGCGCTTGGTCGTAGTCGGCCAGCATTTCTTCCACCATGCGCTTGCTGCGCCCATATGGGTTGATGGGGCGCTGCGGGTGCGGCTCGTCGATAGGGGTGTATTCTGGTTCGCCAAACAGGGCAGCAGTAGAAGAAAAAAGAAAACGCCGCACGTCATGATGGAGCATGGCGTCAAGCAGGTTTTGGGTATTGGCGACGTTGTTGCGATAGTAGAGCGCCGGTTCGCGCACCGATTCGCCCACCTGACTGAAGGCGGCAAAGTGCAGAACAGCATCGATACGGTAGCTGCTGAAAATCTTCTCCAGTAGGTTCTG
>JAWNZB010000200.1:0-1767 GCA_038447835.1 Candidatus Igneacidithiobacillus chanchocoensis
TGCCCCGCTACGCCTGCGGCGGCGTAGCCTACTGCTGGCTCATCGACCCCGACGCCCGCACCCTGGAGGCCTACGCCAACCAGGAAGACCGCTGGCTGCTGCTCGGCACCTGGGGCGATCAGGATGAGGCCGCCATCGACCCCTTCGCCGCCGTCCCCCTCGATCTCTCCGGCCTGTGGGTGGATTGAATATGCCCACCCCCAACGCCAACGCGCAGCACATTCTCGTGGTCGGCGGTGCCGGCTACATCGGCTCGCACATGGTCAAGATGCTCGCCCAGAGCGGGCATTCGGTACTGGTGCTGGACAACCTCTCCACCGGCTTTCGCGATGCCGTGCGCCATGCGCCGCTCATCGCCGGGGACCTAGTGGATCAGAACCTGCTGGAGGAGCTTTTCAGCACATACCGCATCGATGCCGTTCTGCACTTTGCCGCCCTCAGTCAGGTAGGCGAATCGGTGCGCGAACCGGCGCGCTACTACCGCAACAACGTCGCCAATACCCAAAACCTGCTCGACGCCATGCTCCGCCACAAGGTGCGGCGTTTTCTTTTTTCTTCTACTGCCGCCCTCTTTGGCGAACCGGAATACACTCCCATCGACGAGCAGCATCCGCAGCGCCCCATCAACCCGTATGGGCGCAGCAAGCGCATGGTGGAAGAAATGCTAGCCGACTACGACCAAGCGCACGGCTTGCGCTCGGTGAGCCTGCGCTACTTCAATGCCGCCGGTGCAGACCCGGAAGGCGAACTGGGCGAGCGCCACGACCCGGAAAGCCACCTCATCCCCCTCGTGCTGCAAGCAGCGAGTGGCCGCCGCGCAGAAATCGCGCTTTATGGCAAAGACTACCCCACCCCGGATGGCAGTTGCGTTCGGGACTACATCCATGTCTGGGATCTATGCAGCGCCCATCTACTGGCGCTGGAGCACCTGCTGAGCGACGGCCAGAGCGCGGTCTACAATCTCGGCAATGGTCAGGGCTTTTCGGAACAAGAAGTAATCGACACCGCCCGCAAGGGCACCGGACGCCAAATCTGCATCGTCATTCAGGAGCGGCGCGCCGGCGATCCCGCCATTCTCGTGGCCGACAGCGAAAAGGCCCGACGAGAGTTGGATTGGAAACCGCGCTTTGCGGATCTGGAATCGATCATCAAGCATGCTTGGGAATGGGAGCAGCGGAAGGGGCGGAATTGGTGAAACAGGGAAAAGAACCTCTACCTCGACCGCCCAGCATCGGGCGCTTCACCCTCATCAATCTGGCGGGTGCGCTCATCCCTACCTTTCTCCTCCTGTTGACCGTGCCGGCCTACCTCCATCTTATTGGCGAGGCCCGTTATGGCATTCTTGCCTTGGTCTGGTTGCTTCTCGGTTATTTTGGTGTGTTCGACTTAGGATTCGGTCGCGCCGTCGCCAACCGCATCGCCGCTCTCCACGACGCCCCAGCAGAGGATCGACAAAGCGTCTTCTGGACCGGCCTGGCAATCAGCGTGCTCACCGGACTTGTCGGCGGCGCTATCCTCTATTTCTTGGGCGACTGGCTGTTTGCGCAGGTTTTTCATGTCCCGGGTCCGTTGCGCAACGAAGCTGAAGCAGCTATGCCCTGGCTAGTCTTAGCATTACCCCTCGCCATCATCATCTCCCTTTTCGCTGGTGCCCTGGAGGGACGGGAAGCTTTCCTGGCTATGAACGGCGCGCAGGCTCTCGGCACCGTGCTATACCAACTAATACCCTTAGCTGTAGCGTATGCCGGATGGATCACCTTGCCCTTC
>JAWNZB010000201.1:0-1758 GCA_038447835.1 Candidatus Igneacidithiobacillus chanchocoensis
TCCCCCAAAGAACATTCCGACATCGACGAGTTCATTTGCCTCACGCAACTCCGGCAACTGGAAGATGTTGACGCCAAAGACGCAAGCAACCATCTGATGCGGGAGCGCAAGGCGGGCTTGGGCTTGGCCAAGAACAAGTATAGTTTTTTGGTGGATGGGTACGAATTTTTGTCGCCCGAGCATTGGCGCGCGCACGCGCAGGAACTCGAAGATCACCGTGCATGGTGGGCGGGGAAGTCGCCAAAGGAACGGTCCAGCCTGAAACACAAGGCGCGCCGTATATTGCGCGTCGTTTACAACAACAGCCACGTCGCGTACCGCGAGATGTTTAACACACCAAAACCTGCCCCATTGCGGAAAGGGTTGGCGCGATGCCGCCCCATCCGGAAACCACAAGGCGCAGGCCAGGCAAAACGTCCCGCAGCGCGGTCTGGTGGCAGGGAGGATGATGGCGACGGCGGGGGCGACGGCGACGGCGGGGGCGACGGCGATGGCGAGCCGCCTCGTCTTGAAAAATTTTACTGGTCGTACAATGAGTTAGCCTTTGAAGTTGGCTGTCAAAAAAAAACAATCCAGAATAAAGTTTCTTTGGGGATTTTGCCCCATCCGTTAAAAACTCTCGGTGGCAAGCGTTTTTCCCGCGCTCAGCGGGATGAAATTCTCCGGTTATTTAGTGCCTTAGCGGACGTTCAAGTCCCAGCAAACAAGAGCCGCGTCCCAAACGCCCCAAGACCACGGGGACGTCCTCGCATTCGCCCTCTGGCGACGGGGGTGCGGTCATGAAGCGCCTTGACGACGCTGAGGCGTGGCTGGCATTGCATGATCCCGACTACCGCCAGGCCCGCCGCTCGTGGTGCGCGGCCCAGCGTGCAATCACGTTCCCCCCTGTTTTTTTCGAAGATTTGCCGTGGGTTGCCGAACCCGCAGCAATGCCAGAAGATGATGCCGGTGTTGTGGATCGCCTTGGCGGAATACTCGCCCCCACCCGCGAAACATTGCGCCTGCTGTCGCGGGGATACACTACACGCGAGGTCGCACTAGAGCGACGCATCACGCAGCGAGCAGTACAGAAGACCATTAGCTCGATCCGTACCGCGTACACACCAGCGGGATTCCGTGCCGCATTGCGGGGTGCAGCATGATGCGCCGCGCTACCCGCACTTACGATCCTGGAGAGCTTCGCAGCAAGATCGAAGCTCTTGGGTACTCTTGCAAGAAAAGCGGTCGGGAGCTTGCAGTCGATTTTGACCATAGCGGCCACCACAGTTACAAGCTCAACCCTGCCAAAGGATGCTGGATCGGCAACGGTCGCTTCGGTGAATCCGGCACGATTGCCAGCCTACTATATGAAGTGGATGGTGGCCGTGGGCATCGGGTTTTCTTCCCGCCGCTAAAGCTTGCGACGGATTCAAAGCCAAAGCACGACACCAGCGTCGCGGCCATCCGCATCTGGAATGCTGCAAAGCGCCCGAGCAGCGGATACAGCGACGATCTGACGGGGCCATTCACAGCCTACTGCGAAGCCCGTGCGCTCGATGCCAGTCACCTGCTTAATGCCGATCTGGTGCGCCTGACCCGCCCGAGCCAGAAGTACGACACAGATCAAGTCAAAGCAGGGGCGGCAGTGATGGCCGTCATGCCCATGACGCGAAACGGCGCCGCTGTCGGCATCCAGCGGCTGTACTTGACCAAAGACGGCGGCAAGGTCAAAGGTTTCTATCAGGACCTGCTGGACCCTGAATCTTTTGTTGATGTTCT
>JAWNZB010000202.1:0-1747 GCA_038447835.1 Candidatus Igneacidithiobacillus chanchocoensis
AGGAGCTTCAAATGGCAAAGAAAGTCGTCGGCTATGTCAAGCTGCAGGTGCCTGCAGGCAAGGCCAACCCAAGCCCGCCCATAGGCCCTGCGCTGGGCCAGCGCGGCCTCAATATCATGGAATTCTGCAAGGCCTTCAATGCTGCGACGCAGGGCATGGAGGTGGGGCTGCCCATCCCTGTCGTGATCACCGCCTATGCGGACAAGAGCTTCACTTTCGTGATGAAGACGCCGCCTGCGACGATCCTCATCAAGAAGGCGGCAGGAATCAAGTCTGGCAGCGCAAGACCGCATACCGACAAGGTCGGCAAGCTGACACGGGCGCAAGCCGAGGAAATCGCCAAGACCAAGATGCCCGATCTGACTGCTGCCGACATGGATGCCGCTGTCAGAACGATCGCAGGTTCCGCCCGCAGCATGGGTATCGAAGTGGAGGGAGTGTGACATGGCGCAATTGTCCAAACGCGTGAAGGCGGCTCGCTCCAAGATCGACCGCACCAAAGTTTACAGCCTTGACGAGGCGCTCAAGCTCGCCAAGGAGAATGCGACGGCCAAGTTCGATGAATCGATCGATATCGCCATCAATCTCGGCATCGATGCACGTAAATCCGACCAGCTCGTCAGAGGCTCCGTGGTCCTGCCCAGGGGAACGGGCAAGACCGTCAGGGTTGCCGTTTTCGCCCAGGGCGACAAGGCAAAAGATGCCCTTGCGGCAGGCGCCGATGTGGTCGGGTTCGACGATCTTGCCGAATCGATCAAGGCAGGTAACATCGATTTCGATGTGGCAATCGCAAGTCCCGATGCGATGCGCATCGTGGGCGCCCTCGGACAGATTCTGGGCCCACGGGGGTTGATGCCCAATCCCAAGGTGGGGACGGTGACGCCTGACGTGGCCGGCGCAGTCAAGAACGCCAAGGCGGGTCAGGTGCAATACCGGACGGACAAGGGCGGCATCGTGCAGTGCACGATAGGACGCGCTTCCTTCGAGGTGGATGCGCTGCTTGAAAACCTGCGCGCGCTGGTCGATACCCTGAACAAGGCCAGGCCTGCAGCGGCCAAGGGCGTTTACCTGAAGAAAATTTCGGTCTCCAGCACCATGGGTGCGGGGATCAGGATCGATCAATCGAGCGTATTGGCGCAATAGTAAAGACTTTGGGCCCCGCCACCTGCAAAGGTGACGGGGATTGTCAAAGACCGTAGGAATCTTCGGATTCAAACAGCAGAAAACTGCATCCTACGCAGATGGTGTACCCCAACAGGCTGCGCATTTGGCTCCTGATTTGAGGTCGCTGTAGAACGGTCCGGGGCGCATGTTTTGCAAACCGGAATACCCTAAACGCAATTTTAAGGGGATGGACCTTGGGTCTCAACATAGAAGAGAAGAAAGCGGTTGTTGCAGAGGTGAGCGGCCAGGTGGCCAATGCCAATGCGATCGTCGTTGCAGAGTATCGCGGTCTCGGAGTCGGAGAAATGACCGAATTGCGTGCGAAGGCGCGCAGTGCGGGAATTTACTTCCGGGTTCTGAAGAACACGCTGGTTCGCCGCGCTGTTGCGGAAACCCCATATGCCGGGCTTGCCGAGCATATGGTGGGGCCGCTCGCCTATGGCATCGGGAGCGATCCCGTTGCCGTGGCGAAGGTGCTCAGCGATTTTGCCAAATCGAACGAAAAGTTCGCCATCAAGGCTGGAGCGATGGCCGGTCAGGTTCTGACCGCCAAGGATGTTGCGACGCTGGCCAACATGCCGAG
>JAWNZB010000002.1:0-45885 GCA_038447835.1 Candidatus Igneacidithiobacillus chanchocoensis
GATATTGCTTCTAGCCTGCCCCTCTGGCACGCCTGCAACCCGAGCATGCAGTGGTATATTCCGAGCCTTTGGGAAGGCTTCATTCGCCATTATGGCGCCCTCGATGCCCCCTTTCGCAAGATTCCCGATGGCGGTGAAGATATCCTGCTCGGCGGACGGTGTCTGGAGCTGATTCCCGCCCACTATCTGCACGCCTCTGCCAACTTCCATGTGTACGACCCCGAGGCCAAGATCCTGTTTTCGGGCGATGTTGGCGCTGCCCTGCTCCCCGCCGGACACAGCGCTTGGGTAGAGCGGCGTGATCCCGATGGCAAGGCTTTTGCCCAACATATCGATAAGGCACGCTATTTTCATCAGCGCTGGATGCCTTCGGAGCGCGCCAAAAAGCACTGGCTCGAGCGCGTGCGCAAACTCGAAATCGACTACCTCTGCCCACAACACGGCGCCATCTATAGCGGCGCGCAGGTGCAACGATTTTTGGACTGGTTTGCTGAATTGCCCGTAGGCCTTGCTGTAGAATCCTGAGGAAAAACATGAACCGAGAAGAATTGGAAAGCTATGCCGTCGCCCTACTCGAGCCCCTGAGCAGCCTGGAAATGCTCTGCGAGGCCGACGAAGCCATGGAAAACAAGATTTTTTACATGAACGGCACCGCACGCCGGGTGATGGATGGCTATGCTGCACAATTGCAAGTGCAATTGCGCGGTGCTGATGTGCGTACTGCCTTCGGCAATTCCATTCACCAGTTTCACAAAGATCCGGAGCGGGTGCGCAGGGTCTTTCACGAACTCGCCAATGGCACTCTGCAGGAATACCATAGCACACTTGACTTTGACAAAAACAGTTTTCTTCTGCGCTTTAGCGCGATACGAGACGTCACAGGAGAGATTCTAGCTTTTCACGCCTCTTGGATTGACAACAGTGCATCCAGAAATGAATTTTTAACAAGAAGCGCGATTATTCAAGCAAGTATCGCCACTTCCGCTGCTATCAGCAAAAACAGCGCCGATGTGAAGGAGGCGATGAAAAGTACCGAGTACAACCTGCAGTTATTGGGCAACAGTATTCGCGAGAATCATCAAAGCGTTGGCACCCTCCTGCAACAAATCAGCGGGGTGGGCCGTATTGCCCAGAGTATTCGGGAAATTGCGTATCAGACTAATCTCCTCGCCCTCAACGCCGCCATCGAGGCAGCGCGAGCCGGCGAACATGGCCGCGGCTTTGCTGTGGTGGCGGATGAAGTGCGCAACCTTTCCCGTCGGGTCCAGGAGGCTACGGAAGAGGTACAGAACAACGTAACTTCCATTAGCCAATCGGCAGAATCCCTTGGCGAAATGGCGCGCAAAAACCAAACCCAGGCCCAGGATGCTGCCGTCGTCACCTCGCACCTGCAACAGCAGATCGAAAAACTCACCTGGCTCGCGGTGCTCTCGAATATCGATGCGGCACGGCAAAGTCACTTGGACCGCTACCAGGAAGTCGCCGACGAAATTGCCCAGGGCTCGCATCGGCTCCAACTCGATCATCTGCGCGATCATCAAAGCTGCTCCTTGGGGCGGTGGATGAGCGAGTCGGGGGATGCCTTACTCAAAAACCATCCGGAGTACCAGGCCTTGCATGGCCCGCATCAGGATTTTCATCACGCCCTACGCGATGCGCTGGGCGCCTGGCTACAGCGGGATCTAGCGAGTGCCACGAGGCAGCTCGAAGCCGCCGACCGTGCACGCGCGCAGGTACTCCAGCACCTCGATCGCCTCAGCAAAGAAGTTCATTTACGAATTAAGGAGTAAACCATGGACAGTGTGTTGCGGGATGTAGAAGAAAGGGCGCAACTCGCCGGTACCAATAAGTTCGAACTCCTGGTTTTTCGCCTGGGTACGGATATTTCTGGCGGCGGGCGCGAGGCCTTTGGCATCAATGTGTTCAAGGTTCGCGAAGCCTTGGTTATGCCCAAGATCACCCCCATGCCGGGAGCGCCGGAACATGTGCTGGGGGTGGCCAACATCCGCGGGCAGATCATTCCCGTCATCGATTTGCCGGCGGTGGTGGGCTGTCGGGCCGAGGGGCTCAATATCCTCTTAGTAACGGAATACGAGCGCTCAGTGCAGGGTTTTGCGGTGGAGGATGTCGATGAAATCGTCCGTCTCGACTGGAGTCGGGTGCTCTCTGCCGAGGGTGCCGCCGTTGGCGGTTTGGTGACCAGCTTGGCTCGCCTCGATGCCGACACGGCAAATGGTCGCCTGGCTCTGGTGCTCGATGTGGAACACATTCTCCGCCAGATCTTACCGGCACGCTTTAAGAATGGCGACGAGCTCAGTTCCCAACATGCCGTTAGCATTCCGGCGGGCTCGGTCATTCTCTATGCCGACGACTCCGCCGTTGCCCGCAACCAGATCGAGAAGACCCTGCGCAGCCTGGGCCTGCCCTTCATTGGCACCAAAACGGGCAAGGAGGCCTGGGAGCGCCTCCAACAGCTCGCCAGCGACGCCCGCCGCGAGGGACGCAAGGTCACAGACAAGGTCGCCATGGTCCTCACCGATCTCGAAATGCCGGAAATGGATGGCTTTACCCTGACCCGGCAAATGAAGGAAAACGAGAATCTACGAGCGGTTCCCGTGGTCATTCATTCCTCGCTCTCGGGCAGCGCCAACGAGGCGCACGCCCGCAGTGTCCGCGCCAATGGCTTTGTTGCCAAATTTCTCCCAGATGATCTGGCGCGCGCCGTTGCCCAAGCCGTTCAGCATCGCTAATTGGAGACCTTATGGATAGCGCAAATCCCACCCTCAGTTCTTTGCTGACTGCCTGCCTGGATGGCGACGCCGAGGCACTGCGCCTGCTGCGCGAAGATGAAGAATTTCAGAGCAGCGTCGCTCCCCTTTGTATGCAGCAGCGTAACCAACTGCAGCGTTACTGCGCCGTTCTCGACCAGCAATGTGCCGCACAGCAAGTGTCGAATGATAGCCATCTGCTCGGCCTCAAGTTTCATGATTCTCTCGACCAAGCCAAGCTCGATACCCAGTCCCTCGCCGACCAAGCGCAAGCCGTGGTACATGCGGTGCGCAGTGCCGCCGAATCCATTGAGAATAACCGCGAGCTTGCTGCCAATACCCTGCACGACGTGCAGTTGGGCAACGAACGTCTGTCGGAGCTGATTGGTGAGATGGACTTAGTAGAGCGAGCCATTGACGGCATGGGCAAGACCGTTCGCAACTTTTTGGAGCAGACCCGCACCATCACCACCCTTGCCGTCAAAGTGCAGGAAATCGCCAAGCAGACCAATTTACTTGCCCTCAATGCCGCCATCGAGGCCGCGCGCGCTGGCGAGCATGGCCGCGGCTTCGCGGTGGTAGCCGATGAAGTCAAAAAACTGGCACAAAGCTCTGCCCATGCCGCTTCCGAAATCCGCGAGGCCGCCAATAGCATCAACGGTGGCGCCAGCCGCGTCGAGGCAGATGTTACCTCGAGCATCCAACATCTGCGGCGCGGCGGGGATTCCCTCGAGACCGTTGCCGAGGTCCTGGGCATGGCTAACCAGTCGGCACAAAAAACCCAAGACAACATCGTCAGGATCGTGAGTAGTAGCACCCAGGAGATTGCGGCAGCAGAGGCCATGGGCAGCCACATGCAGGCCCTGACGGATTCCATGCAAAGCTTTGCCGGCAGTTTTGCCGAGATTCGGACCTGCCTCAACCGCATCCAACAGCATCTGGAGCAGTCCACCGAAGCCGCAATGCAGGATGCGCCGGCCCTGGCGGTGCGGCTCACCACTGCCAAGAGCGACCATATCCGTTGGGTGGGCAAGGTGCTCGAGGCCATCAGCACCGGTAGCACCAGCCTTGGGGCCGAAGAGCTCAAAGATGAGCATCAGTGCCGTCTGGGCCGCTGGATGGATAGCCTAGAGGGTCATCCGCTACTCGACAGCACCGAATTCACTGCCCTGCAACAGGTACATCCGCAAGTACACAAGCTCGGTCTGCGCATCGTGCAGGCGGTGCGCGAGCACGATTGGAACACGGCCAAAAAGGGAGCGGGAGAGTTGCGCCAGCTCAGCCAACTCGTGCAGAGCCAACTCGACAAGCTACGCGCTCGCATTCTGAACCCCGAGGAGTAATGGATGGCGCGCCAAGAACCGGTCGCCGAGGAAGAAGCCGAGGTCAGGTCGCCGCCGTCACGCTGGCCGCGCTTTCGTCTCTGGGCTATCAGCCTTGCCGGTGGCATCGCTGCCGCCAGTGGCACCCTGTTGTTGCCGCCGCCGATTTCTCTCGACGCCCCCTTTTGGGCACCCTATGCCCTGGAGGTATTGCGCTTTCTCGTCCTCTGGTATCTTTCGCGGGTGCTGGTACGTAGTTTCTTTACCCTGGCGGAATGGTTCTTCGATACCCTGTTTCCACCACAGCAGACGATTTCTAGCAACGACTGAAATATTAGGTGCTTGGACCGCGTTGTCGACCAGACCACCAATCTCGTCCCATGCCAAAAACCGTAAAGGCCGCTGCCAGTAGCAGCAGATCGGCTATCCAGCGCCAGCGTACCCAATTGCAGAGAGTCGCCAGGTGTAAGAGGGTATTCACTCCCATGCTCGGCCCATTGAGGGCTAACTGTGCCTTGGCATTGGTCTCAAAAACTACCCCAAGATAGCGCAAGACCATGAGCAGCAAAGCCAGAGAAAAAAAACCCAGACCGGTATAAATCCAGCCCGAACGCCGCCGCCAACGCATGCTTCAGATGCCGCGCCAGGCATGCAACTGCTGCATGGCTGCCTGCAGCAACTGCTCCGCACGTTCGGCCGTCGCCGCCTCGACGTAGCAACGCAACTCCGGCGCATTGCCCGAGGGACGCAGGTGTAAAATCTCATCCGCAGCGCTGCGCATACGCACACCATCGGTCAGATCGCGATCCTCGGCGGTGAAGCACAAATCGACAAAATCCTGGTTAAACGCCGCCAGACCCGCCTCGGCATCGCAGTAGCGAGCCAGCAGCGCGCGACTCTTTTCGGTGGGGAAATCCTGCACCCGGTCGCTGACGGTAACTCGTTGCGGTAGCTCCTGCAGCAAACTGGCAAGGGGCTTTTTGCGGCGCGCTGCTGCAATCAATGCTGCCAGCATGGGCAAGATGGCGTCCCGGGTCGGTAACGGATGCAATTCCCTCTCCTCTTCTTGTAGGCGCGAGGCCAGAAGAAAACCGCCATTGGCCTCATAACCGACCACGCGCTCTGCGCCTTCCGCCAATAGTTCTTCCATGCCGGCAATGACATAGGGCGAGCCGATGCGGGTGCGCCGGGTACGCGCAAACCGCCCACTGCGCTCGAGCCCGGTATTGCTGGAAATTGGCGTAACGACGGCATCGGCAGCCAGTAGGGCGGCACAAACCTGGCCGAGTTGATCGCCGCGCCACCACATCCCCTCGGCATCGGCAAGCATCGGCCGATCGGCATCGCCGTCGGTGCTCAGCAAGGCATCGAGGCGGTACTCGGCAACCCAAGCCTTGGCGAGGGCGCGATCTTCGGGCCGTAGTGCTTCTGTATCCATGGGCACGAAGGCCTCGGAGCGGCCCAGCACCACCACATCCGCCCCCAAGGCTTGCAACAGTTCCGGGAGTAGATCACGGGCAACCCCCGAATGCTGGTACACGCCAACCCGCCAACCCTGCAGCGGCGTGCCAACAAAAAAATCGAGATAACGACGGCGATATTGGTCGAGACCGCTGAGGTCCGCCGACGGAAGCTGCGGCCGCTGATGGAGTCGTCCGGCAGCGGAGAATCGCCGTTCATCAAAGGGCGGCAGGGCAGCGAGAATGCCGGCTTCGTCCGCCTTGCTGAGTTCGGCCTGCGGGCGATTGAATTTGATGCCGTTGCGATCGAAGGGAATGTGGCTGCCGGTCACCATCAGCGACGGCACCCGAGCACGGAAACCCGCGTAGGCCAGGGCTGGCGACGGGATTCGCCCCAAGTAGCGTGGCACCCCGCCCACATCGAGCACGCCCTGCCAGGCGGCTTCGAGGATCTCCGTCGTGCTCGGGCGCAAATCCCCGGCCAGCAATACCTCCACACCTGGGGCAAACTCTCCGAGGCTTTGCAGATAGCGCAAAAAGGCCGACACATGTCCCACTACCAAGGTATCGGTAAGCTCGCGCACCAAGCCTCGCAACCCGCTCGTTCCAAATGCCGCCATCGTTTCCTCTCCTATGGTCTCGAATGATCATAGCATGGCGCACACCCAGGGCGAGCGCCACCTTGCCGCGACTTGTCGGCAGATACACTGCCACCTACACTTGTACAAGTTGCGAGACAGGAGTTTCGGCCATGCAAGTCGTGACGTATACCAAGGCGCGCAATCAACTCAAATCGTTGCTAGACCGCGTAGTAGAAGACGCCGACACCATCATCATCAGTCGTCGGGACGCGGAAGGGGACGCCGTCGTCATGTCTCTGGATACGTACAACAGCATCATCGAGACTCTGCACCTCACCAGCAATCCCGCCAATGCGGCTGCCCTGGCTCGGGCGATTGCGCAAGATCGGCAAGGCCTTGCCGAGAAGCACACGCTCCTGCCGAGCGATTGATGCGCGCCACTCTCTTCGTGCCCGATGCATGGTCCGATTATCTGTACTGGCACGAGCAAGACTGCAAGACACTGAAACGCATCAATCAGCTGCTTACAGCCAGTGCTCGCAATCCCTTTATCGGCATCGGCAAACCCGAAGCCCTGCGCGGCGATCTTTCTGGCTATTGGTCGCGTCGCATCGACGACACCCATCGCCTGGTTTACCGTGTCACCGAGTCCCAACTCATCGTCATTGCCTGCCGATATCATTACTGAGGTCTTTCCCTCTCCCTTGACAGCCGGTGCAGCGCATCCTACATTCCGCAACTCTGTTGCATGATTACGACGCCATGTCCGCACCCTCAGTAGTCACCGATCCCATCCTGCAGGTTTCCCAACTCGGGGTACGCCTGGGGGGGAGGATGGTGCTGCAAGACATATCCTTTTCCCTGCAGGCCGGAAGTGTATCGGCACTGATCGGCGAGAATGGCGCCGGCAAGACCACTCTCCTGCGTAGCATTCTGGGCATGCAGGCTTGGCAGAGCGGCAAGATCGAGGTTTTGGGCCAGCCCGCCCAAGACCAACTGGCCCTACTCGGGTATGTGCCGCAAAAGATCGGCTTCGATCCTTATCTACCGTTACGCACCCGCGACTTGGTCGCCCTGGGCACCCTGCGCCGGCATTGGTGGCAAGGGTTGCGGCAGGATGCCGCCGTGCAGGAGGCGCTTGCTGCGGTGCAGGCGGAAATCTTTGCCGAGCAACGGGTGGGACAGCTTTCCGGTGGTCAGCAGCAGCGTGCCGTCATCGCCCACGCCCTGGCGAGGCGGCCGCGACTGTTGCTCCTCGACGAACCCCTGGCCAATCTCGACTTTGCCAGCACCAGCCGACTGGTGCAGCTGCTCGGGGCGCTGGCGCGGGAAAAAGGCATCAGCGTGCTGGTTACCGCCCACGATATGAACCCCTTACTGCCCATTCTCGACCATTTGGTCTATCTGGTGGGCGGCCGAGCGGCCGCCGGCAGTGTCGAAGAGGTAGTGCGCAATGAAGTACTGAGTAAGCTCTATGGTTATCCCGTAGAGGTGCTGCGCCACCGCGGACGTTTGCTGGTGCTGCCCGAGGACCCGCGCTACTCCCGCGAAGATGTGCATTGCTCCCAGGGCTGCGGGCATGACTGATCCGCTACACCTCGCCGCCTTTGTGCAGAACTCAGCGGTGCAAACAGCACTCTGGATAGGCGCCCTGGCCGCCCTCCTCAATGGTACAATTGGGGTCTTTACGGTACTGCGCCAGCACAGCTTTGCCGGCCATGCTCTTGGCGACAGCAGTAGTGCCGGTGGCGCGGTGGCAATTTTTGTCGGTATCAGCGCGCTTTGGGGCTTTCTGGTCATGGCCTGGATGGCAGCCCTGGCGATTGCCGGATTGGGACTGCGCCGTGCGCAGGAACGCGATCTCGCCACTGGGGTGGTCTTGGGCGCTACTTTGGGGATCTCGGCGCTGTTTCTGTACCTGGATGTCACCACCACTCAAGCGAGCGGCGCCACCGTTGATGTCATGTTCGGCTCCATTTTTGCCCTTGCACCACAGCTGCGCTGGCCGATTCTGCTCTTGGTCGGCACGGCAGTCGGTATCGTCTTGGCTTTTTACCGACCCTTGTTGTTGATTTCTGCCGATACCGACTTGGCACGGGCGGCAGGTTTGCCGGTGCGACGCTTGGAGTTGCTCTATCTGTTGTTACTAGGCGGGGCGGCCGCCCTATCGGCGCTCTCCATTGGCGTCATCCTGGCGACGACCTTACTCCTCGGCCCCGCCGCCGCCGGCCTGCGCCTGGCGCGCAAACCCTGGCAAAGCTTTTTCTACGCCCAGGGGATTGCTCTGTTTGCCGTGTTTGGCGGGGTCTATCTCGCTTTTGTGAGCTATTACTGGTCGGGTGGCGCCAGCTGGCCGGTGAGCTTTTTTGTCGTCGTCCTGATTTTGCTCTGCTATCTCGCCAGCGCGCCCTTTACACGCCAACGCCCTCGCCACGACTGATGTTCTCCCTTTTTTACCTGAATACTTGGATTGCCCTCAGCCTGCTAGCCTTGGCTGCCGGTAGTCTGGGCTATTTCGTGGTGTTGCGGCGCAGCGCCTTTGCTGCCCATGCCTTGCCCATGGCCGCATTTCCGGGTGGCGCGCTGGCCACCTTGCTCGGCTTCGATCCACTCTGGGGACTCGGGCTTTTCGCCTTGCTTGGCGTGCTTTTTTTGCGCCTATTCAGCCGCCTGGGGCGGCGCGATGTGGCGATGGGCTTGCTCCTGGGGAGTTTTCTCGCCCTGGGCGGACTCTTCTTGAGCCTCGGACGGGAATATGCGGCACGAGTTTATGGTCTGCTTTTTGGCGAGGTGCTTGGCGTTTCAGCGGCCATGCTGCTGCCCCTCGGCGTCTTGGTGGCGATCGTCCTATTGCTGCTGCTGTGGCAGTTTCCCCGGCTGTTACTGCAATCGAGCTCCGCCGAACTAGCCGCCGCCCAGGCCATCTCCAGCAACCGGGCAGACTGGCTCTTCTTCGTTCTCCTTGCCCTCGTTGCCGCTGCCGCCGTGCCGGTGGTCGGCACCCTGCTCGTCTTCACCCTACTCGTGAGCCCCGCCGCAGCAGCGCAACGGCTGTCGCGCCATCCCTATCTTGCCTGGCTTTGGGCCATCGTCCTGGCCGAAGTGTTGAGCTGGTCGGCCATGGCTTTTTCTTACTGGTCCAATTGGCCACTCAGCTTTTTTGTGGGGGTAGAGGGTGCCCTGCTCTTTTTGTTGAGCCGCGTCATCGCTCGGTCTTAGAATGGGGGTTCTTCCCTCTCCGAGCGCATGGTGGCATCATCTGGAGGGAAGTAGACAGTGCAAAAATTCTCCGAGGGAAGTCATGAGTTCATCCGCGAGTAATCGACCCGATCGCTTTATCATCAGCGGCGCTCTCCATGGGGTAACTCCAGGTGCGCGCAAAAAGCTCGAGGCCTTCGAAAAACTCGGCGGTCACGTCGATTATTTGCCGGAAAAGGCCCTGGCGCTGATTCAGTACGATGGCCGCTGCGGTGCTGAGCTGGAGGAGCACATGGTCGCCGTACTGCAGCAAGCTGGGGCCTCCTGCGAGTCCCACGGCGTGATCTGTCATGGCAAGGACCATTGCGAGCCGCTCAACCTGCACGTTGGCCCCCTGGCCGAAGACCATCCCCGGCGCGGCGAATCTCTGCGCAAGCATCTCGGGCGATGGCTACATCTCAAGCAAAACTGACTCCCATGCGTAGCCTGCGTGGCTTGGCCGCAGCGCTGTTGCTGGTTTCTGCTTCGGCACAGGCGCAATTAAGCCCGCAACAGGAACAAGCCTTACAAAATGCTGCCCAGAGTTTCTCTCAGGGGCAATATCAGGCGGCCGCAGCTGCCCTGCCCCTTCTTGCCAATACCTACATGGGGCCTTGGGTGGCCTACTGGTCTCTACAACCGCGGCTCACGACCCTGACCAACGCACAATTCGAGCAATTTGCGGCCGAATTTCCCCACGGTGCCGCCTACCGGCTGCTGCGCCGCCAGTGGCTGCTGCAACTCGGTAAGCGGCAAGACTGGCAGAACTTTGCCAAGGTCTACCGCAATGGCCCCGCCCCTCAGGGGATCGATCTGCGTTGCTATGCGGCGCTGAATCCGCTACTGCAGATCGGTAGTCCGGCGCTACTGTGGAAAGCAGCCCCCGCCGGCAGCAAAGCCTGTAATCGGATGGCAGCGAGTGCCCTGACGCAAGGCCGCATCCCGCAATCGCTGCTCTGGCACAAGCTGGCGCAGATGATGGTGGAACGAGACTTTCGGCAAGCGTCGGCGCTGGCGCAATTTCTCCCGGGTGCTGCGCCCGCTGCCGTGCAAGCCATTGGGCAAAGCGGCAGTGCTTGGTTGGCGGCAAACGGTAGCACCGCGACCCAGGTCTACGGCGCGCAAACCGGCTCCGAACTCGTACACCTGGCCCTACTGCGTTTGACCACTTCGCAGCCTGCCGATGCCGTGGCGCAAGCCCAGGCCCAACCGGGGCTCACGCCAGCACAGCGGGCGTCGGTGTACTATGCCGCGGCCTGGCGGGCGGCTCGCCAACTGCAGTCGGCGGAGGCCAGCGCTTGGTTTGCGAAAGCCGCGCGCATCGACCCTAGCTACAGCGCCCCGCCCAGGATGCTTCACTGGATGGTCCGCGCTGCCCTCCTCCAAAGCAATTGGTCCTTGGTGCTGGCGGCGGTGGAACACCTACCGAAGGACGAGGCCAGCGCCAGCCAGTGGCAATTTTGGAAGGCTCTTGCGCTGCAGCAAGGCGGACAGAGCAGCCAGGCGCAACAGATTTGGGCGCGCATCGCCTCTCCCTTTGATGCCTACGGCCAACTGGCCAGTGCGGCAATCGGCTCGCCCCTGCGCCTGCCGCCGCCAGAGTCGATTTCTGCGGTGTTCAGCAGCGATCCGCCAGAGACCGCTTCTGCAAGCAATGGGGTAGATGCAAATGATCTGCGCCGCGCCTTCAAGCTCTATCAGCTTGGGCTCTACTTCGATGCCCTTTGGGAGTGGGGGCAGGCCCTTGACCAACGCAGTCCTGCCGCCATTCGCGCCGCGGCTAGGCAGGCGGCAGCGCATCAGGCTTGGCTGTTGACCATCAACGCGAGTACCCACGTGGCCAATGACGACGATTGGCAGCAAGGCTACGTGCTGCCGTACCGTAACGACATCCTCGCCGCAGCTAGCAATTATGGTCTTGCTCCCTCCTTTGTTGCCGGGGTAATTCGGCAAGAGTCGGGCTTTGCTCCGGGTATCAGTTCCTCGGCGGGTGCCCAAGGCATCATGCAGGTCATGCCGGCTACCGCCAACTGGGTCCAACAGCATTACCCGCAGACCGCGAGCGCCGATCCTCAGGATGCCAACGGCAATATCCGTATTGGTACCGCCTATCTCGCGTATCTACGTCGGCAATTTGGCGACTCTCCCCTGCTCCTAGCGGCGGCATACAATGCCGGTCCGGGAGCAGTCAATCATTGGTTGGGGAAAGTCCCGGTCGGCGGCAGTCCTTGGGCGGGGGCAATCTTTGCCGCCAATATCCCTTACCAGCAAACCCGCGACTATGTCCTTGCGGTGCTCAGCAATGCCATGGTCTACCGAGCCATACTCGGGGAGGGCGCCGTCTCCCCCTTACACTATTGGAAGCTTTCCTGAGTACGCATCATGCGCTACTCGCTTCGCTGAGATTGTTCAACCGCTCCTGCAGGCACTGAAAAAAACGATCGAAGGCAAGAAACTGCTCCTCTCCCGGCGCTCGCTGGGAAAGAGAGCGGTCGCAGTACAGCAAACCCCACGGCGACGCATTCAAGCGTAAGATTCCGGCTGCCCCGTCATGGCCTTCCGCAAGGACGCCGTTGCCAGCAGAGGCAACGGTTTGCCAGTCGCTATCGAGTAACTCCACTGGCTGCAGGGCAGAGATTCGCCACGCCTTGAGGCGCTCAGGACTGAGACCCGAGCCCAGGCGTGCCTGCCAGCCATCGGACGAGTGCAGGGCAAGAATGCAGAGATCCCAACCCCCAGACACACGCAGTCCCTCCGCGGCGGTGCGTACCAGGGCAGAGAGATGGCTGCCGGAGCACGGCAAGGCATGCAAATCCGCCAGGCACTGCTGTTGCGCGGCGAGGTCGGCTTCTGGCCAACTCCCACCTTTGCTGACCAACCATTGCTTGGGCAGGACGGCATGGGACTGCTCCTGATTGCGGCGCAACCCGAGCAGCAATTCCCGCAGCGGCTGGCGAAAATAGCCCTGCAAGCGCAGCAGTTCGCGATCCAGCGCCGCATAGGCGCGATTGCGCATAAGTTCGCCAAGGGTGCGAGCCTCGGCCAAAATATCCATATCGTGGACCTTAGGCAGACGATGCAGATGCGACAGGCCCCAATGGTCGAGGAGCGCTTCATTGACCGGATCTAAACGAAAACCCAGCACCTCGGCCTCTGCCTCGCGGCCATCTATCCCATGCAGGATCTGTTGGTGTACCGCATCAACGGCTTCGACCGGGCCACACCAAAAGGCCAGCCGGGCGATTTCGCTGAGCAGACCAGCCAGATAATAGGGCTCTGGGTCGAGATGCAGTTTTTCTGCCAAAAATCCTGCCTGGGCGGCAACCTCGACGCTCTGCCGCAACAAGGCCAGCACCTGTTCGCGAAAGCGCGGGGCGATGGTCTTCTCGAGTATGGGCGTTACCCGGCAAATGTCTTGTAGCTGATTGAGCCCCAGCATCATCAGCGCCCGCGACAGCGATGCAAAGGGCTTGCGGCCAGCATTGATGAGGGAGGAATTGGCAGCACGAAAAATACGGGCGGTCAGTACTGGATCGCGGCGGATAACTTCGGCAATTTTTTCCCAGCCATTATTGCCGTCTTGGCTGACCACGAGCACTTCACGCGCGCTGCTCTGCAGCAGGGGCAAATTGACTTGGGCGAGGGCCGAGACGGTTTCTTCTACAGACATGCATCTACCTTGCGCAAGTCTGCGGAGCCAGACAATAGGCGATGCGATGCTGGCGAAAGCGCCCTATTCGCAACCTACTTGGCGTAAAAGCTTTGCAGACGGGCTTCGATGATTTTGGGGTTTTCGCCCTCCGCGACCCCCACCAAGCCTTCGATGAGCATTTCTCGTAAATAGCTGCGCTCATGAACGATTCCTTTGATTTTATTGGAGACCGGCAGAAAGAAGATGTTTGCCGAACCGACGCCGTAAATGGTCGCAACAAAGGCGGTGGCAATTCCGGCCCCCAGTTTGGAGGGATCGGCTAGGTTCTCCATCACATGGATCAGGCCCAAGACCGCCCCCAAAATACCGATGGTCGGCGCATAGCCGCCCGCCGATTCGTAGAGCTTGGCGGCTTGGCGCTCCATGGCTTCCCGCGATTCTAGCTCGACCAGGAGGGTATCGCGAATCTTCTGCGGCTCGGTGCCGTCTACGAGCATCTGCAGGCCGTGGCGTAGAAAGGGATCCTTGACGGTATCGAGGGCACTCTCCAAGGCAAGCAAACCATTTTTACGGGCGCTGTTGCTCCAATCGACAATCTGCTCGATGAAAGGCTGCGCCTCGATGGCCGGGGGCCTGAGCACCCAAGGCAACATTTTGACCGCACGCAAAAAGACCGGCAGGGTGTATTGGATCATTACCGCACCCGTCGTGCCGCCAATGACGATGACAAAAGCGGTGAGCTGGATGACAGAAGAAATACTGCCGCCCTCCAGAAACTGCCCGAGCAGGATACCGCCGATGGCAATCAGGATACCCAAGAGGCTCAGGATATCCATCAGGCCTGCTCCTGCCAGTCGACCAAGGAGCCACGCAACCGTAGAACTGCCTGGCGCAGGATCTGGGATACCCGCGACTCGGTGAGATCGATGACTTGGCCAATTTCCTTGAGGGTGAGATCTTCCTGATAATACAAGGCGAGGACCAATTTTTCGCGTTCGGGCAGCTTGCTGATCGCTTCGTTGAGATCACGCTGGAAGTGCGCCGCGCCCAACAATGTTGGCAGATCCTCGCCTTCGTCCCGCAGGTAGGTACCGGCAAAGCTCGCGTTATCGGCGCTGAGATCCTCCAGGTACAATAACTGACCGCCGGTATCGCGCAGGGCTTCCTGATACTCGCGCAGATCCCAGCCAAGGGCCGCGGCCACTTCCTCTTCGCTTGGCGGATGACCGAGCTGCTGCTCCAACTGCGCCATTGTCTTGGCAATTTGCTGCTCTTTTTGCCGCGCGCGTCGGGGCAGCCAGTCCTGATTGCGCAGCTCATCCATCATTGCGCCACGGATGCGGATGCTGGCGTAGGCCTGAAAAGCGGTTTCGTTGACACTGCTTTCCTGCTGCTCGAGGGCATCGAGCAGCCCAATCAAGCCAGCCTGCACCAAGTCTCCCACATCAACGCTCGCCGGCAGGCGCGCCCGCAATCGCTGCGCAATCCGCTGCACCAGGGGCAGGTACTCTGCTACCCGGGCGCTGCGGGTAGGGGAGTCGAGAGAGGAAGAACGCATCAACCCAACCTAGGCGCCACGCCCCAAGAGACGCGAAGCGAACAGACGCGGCTCGCCCGCCCGTGTCTGCGGCTGTGGCCAAGCGAGGACGGTTTCGGCCAAGGCGCGAAAGGCTTGCGAGGCAACGGCATTGGGATAGCGCTCAATCAGCGCCTGCTGGCTGCGGATGGCGCTGCGCAGGTAGGGGTCGAGGGGGATACTGCCGGCATGCCGCAAGGGAATGTCCAAATAGCGCTGCGCCACCGCTGCAAGGCGGGAAAACAGTTGTTTCCCTTCGGCCTCATCGCGCACCATATTCGCCAGCACGGAAAAATAGCGCACCCCGTAATCGCGGCTCATGACTTTCATGAAGGCGTAGGCGTCGGTAATGGAGGCAGGGTCATTGGTCACCACGACCAATACGTGGTCGGCAGCCTGGGCAAAGCGCAGCACCTCCGTCCCAATACCCGCCGCCAGATCGATGAGCAGATAATCCACCGACTGTTCCAGGGTTCCCAGCAAATCCATGAGACCCGCCAGCCGCCGGGGGTCGAGATTGGCCATTTCGGCAATGCCACTGGCGGCGGGCAGGATCTGGATGCCCTGTGGGCCGGAAACCAGTACCTCATCGAGGGTTTTTTCCCCGGCCAGCACATGAGCGAGATGATAGCGGGGGCTCAGACCCAGCAAGACGTCGACATTACCCAAGCCCAGGTCGGCATCGAGAAGCAGCAGACGCTTGCCGCGCATGGCCAAAGCGAGGGAGAGGTTGACCGCCACATTGGTCTTGCCCACCCCGCCCTTACCGCTGGCGATGGCAAGGATACGCGCGCCGGCGCCGGCGCGATTGCGCAAACCTTCTGCCTGGTCTTTCGGTACTTGGTGCATTGGCATCTCGGGGCTCCGTTTCATCATGCTTCTTGGTACTGATTGCCGGTTGCGGCGGTTTCTTGCGGCTGCAACTCCATGGCTCCCAACAATTGCTCCCAGCGCAGGGGATGGATGTCCTCCGGCACTTTTTGGCCATCGCTGAAAAATGCCAGGGGTAGCTTTCGTTGTGCCAGCCATTCCAGGGCTGCACCACAGGCAGGTGCCTCATCGACCTTACTGAGAATGGCGGCGTTGAGGGAGAGTTTTTGGTACGGTCGCATGGTCTGCTCGAGACTGCGCCCGGCAAGGCTGGCCGGTACCAGCAAAAAGCGCTGCAGATTGGGGCCGAGAGCATCGAGCCAGAGTAACTGCTCGTCGAGACGCTCGTCGCGGGGGCTCAGACCCATGGTATCGATAAAGATCCAACGTCGCCCCTGCTGTCTTTGCAGGGCATCGAGAAGATCTTGCGGGCCGCGGATCACCTCCACTGGCACTCCCAGGATGCGCGCGTAGATATTGAGCTGCTCCACCCCGGCAATGCGGTAGGTATCGCTGGTAAAAAGGGCTACCGACTCCGACCCAAAGCGCAGCACCTGCTGCGCGGCAAGCTTGGCAACACTGGTGGTTTTACCAGCGCCGGTGGGTCCGAAGACCGCAAAGATGCCGCCGCTGCCAAGGGGGTCTGCAAGGGCTGGAATCTGTGCCTGCAAGACGCCCTGCAGGCCAGCAGCCAAACCCTGTTCCTGTGCTGCTGCCGTAATGGTCTCCGCCCAGCTTACAAAACCCCATTCCTGCACCTGGGCCACGGAAGGGCCGGACTGGGCGGCGGATACCTTTGGCGCTCCACCACCCCAGCGCTGCTCCAGCAGCTTGCGCAGTTCCTGCATTTGTTGCTGGGGCACCGCGGGCGATACGGTCGGGCTGGGGTTATTGTGTTCCGCGCGCGCGCTGGGCATGGGTTGCGGCATTGGCGGCGCTTCCGACCAAGTCGCGGAAGCGGCGGCCAATTCGTCTTCGTTGAAATCGATTGCCGCGACGATTTCGACGCCATCGTCGAGACTCCGGTTGGAGAGGATCACCGCCTCGGGGCCGAGGACCTGGCGAATCTGGCCGAGGACCTCTCGCGTGCTGCCACCGCGAAATCTGCGCATTTTCATCGTCCAATCATCCTCTCATAAAGCTCAGGCGCCAAGGGTGGCAACCACCCGGATGCGTTTGTTGTCGGGAATCTCGCCGTAGGACAGCACCCGCAGCCGCGGCGCAGAACGCGCCAAAAAGCGCGCCAGAAAACTCCGCAGCGGCCCCATGGCCAAGAGCACGGGCTGCATGCCACCAGCTTCCATCTGTTGCATCAATGCCCCTGCCTTTTCCATGATTTTTTGCGCCAGACCGGGTTCGATCTGTTCCCCTTGCCCATTCCGGAACCCATCTTGCAACAACTGTTCCAGCGTGGGATCGAGCACCGCCACCGGCAGCTCCGTCTGCCCGGCAAAGAGATCCTGCACAATATAGGGCCCCAAAGCCTGGCGCACGGCACTGGTGAGGGTGTCGATATCCTGACTCTCGGCGGCGTGTTCCGCCAAGGTTTCGACGATGGTACGCAAATCGCGGATAGGCACCGATTCGCGCAGCAAATTCTGCAGCACCTTTTTGAACTTGTCTGCCGAGAGGAGCTTGGGGATTACGTCTTCCACCAGCTTGGGCGAGCGGGCGGCTAGGTGGGAGAGAAGGCCTTCTACTTCCTCGCGGCCAAGGAGGTCCGCCGCCCGCTGCTGCAGCACCTGATGCAGTTGGGTGGCAATGACCGTTGCCGGATCGACGACGGTGTAACCCAGGGCCACCGCCTTGTCGCGACTCTTCGCATCGATCCAGACTGCAGGCAGACCAAAACTCGGATCCTGGGTCGGGGTACCCTCGAGCTTGCCGAGCACGTTGCCGGGATCGATGGCGAGCAGGAGATCCGGTAAGACTTCGCCGCTCGCTACCTCGACGCCTTTGATGGTAATGCGATACAGAGTGGGGCGCAGTTCGAGATTGTCGCGTACATGCACCGCTGGCACCAGAAAACCGAAGTCCTGGGCGTATTTTTTGCGCACCCCGCGGATACGCGCCAGGAGTTCGCCGCCGCTGCCTTTGTCGACCAGGGGAATCAGTCGGTAGCCCAGTTCCAGGCCCAAGGGATCGAGGGGCTCAACGCTATCCCAATTGACTTCCTCCGGTTCCGGCGCTGGCGGCACTATCTCCTCTGCCACGTTCTGTCGCTGCCGTCTTCGCCACCAAGAATAGCCACCGAGGATGGCGGCAACGCTCAAAAAAGGTAAGTGCGGCATACCCGGAATGATGCCGAGGAGGCCTAGAATCACGGCAACAACAATCAACACCTCGTCATTACGCAGCAGTTCCCCAATCAGCTGCCGCCCCAGATCATTACCGGTGTTGACGCTACTGACCACAATGCCAGCGGCAATGGAAATTACCAGAGCCGGAATCTGCGCGACCAGGGCATCACCAATACTCAGCAAGGTGTAATCATGCGCCGCCGTGTTCAAAGACAGGCCATGTTGCCAAACGCCAATGATCAAGCCGCCGATCAGGTTGATGAAGAGGATGAGGATGGCGGCAATGGCGTCGCCACGTACGAATTTGCTGGCACCGTCCATGGACCCGAAGAAATCCGCCTCCTGGGCAATTTCCTGGCGCCGCTTTTGGGCCTCCTGCTGATTGATCAGGCCGGCGTTGAGATCGGCATCGATGGCCATCTGCTTGCCGGGCATGGCGTCGAGGGTAAAGCGAGCGCTGACCTCGGCAATACGCCCGGCGCCCTTGGTGATGACGACAAAATTGATGATGACGAGGATGGCAAAGACGATGATGCCGACGGCATAGTCTCCCCCCACCACAAACTGCCCGAAGGACTCGATGACCACCCCCGCGGCACCCGGCCCGTTTTGCCCGTGCAGCAAAATCACCCGCGCCGCCGCAACATTGAGGGATAGACGCAGCAGCGTGGTCAGCAGCAGAGCAGTGGGAAACGCCGAAAACTCGAGGGGCTTGGTCATGTAGAGGCTGACCAGGAGGATGATCAGCCCCAAGCTGATATTGAAAGTGAAGAAAACATCGAGCAAAAAGGTAGGCAGGGGGATCACCAGCATCGCCAGGATCATGATGACCAGAATCGGCGCCGCCAAGGTATGCCAGTTGATTCGCCGTAGCAGGCGCAGGAGTCCCTCCATGGCTTAATTCCCTCCCTGATCGAGTTCCGCGGGCACCGACCATTGCTCTGGTGCCGCGGGCGTCCGCCCCGGCTGGGCAACGCGTAGTTGGTATAGATAGGCCAATAATTCGGCTACCGCCCGGTAGAGCACGGCGGGAATGGGCCGATCGAGTTCTACATGATGATATAGAGCACGCGCCAAGGGAGGCGCCTCCACCAAGGGAATGCGGTGTTCCCGCGCCAGTTCCCGAATCTTTGCCGCCAATTCGTCGGCACCCTTGGCCAACACCACGGGTGCCGCATCCTTACCCTCGTCGTAGCGCAGGGCGACGGCATAGTGGGTAGGGTTGGTCACCACCACCGTTGCCTTGGGCACCGCCGCCATCATGCGCCGCCGCGACATCTCGCGCTGCAAGCTGCGTATGCGCCGCTTGACCTCGGGATTGCCCTCCTGCTCCTTCATTTCGTCGCGGACTTCCTGATCGGTCATTTTCAGCTTCTCGTTGTAGGTCCAGAGCTGAAAAGGCACATCGAAGGCCACGATCAGGAGGGTACTTGCGGCCATGAACAAAAAGAGCAGACCGAGCATCGAAAAGAGATGATGGACGGCAGCCAGGGGATCTTCGGCAATGAGCCTCAACAAGGCTCGGCGCTGGGCATAGACCAAAGTGATGCCAATGCCGCCAATCACCACCGCTTTGAGCACCGCTTTGACGAGCTCGAGCAGGGCATGGCGCGATACCAAGCGCTGCAGACCCGTAAGGGGGTTGAGATGGCTGAAATCGGGCACTAAAGCCTTGCTGCTGAAATTCCATCCTCCCAAAGCCATACCCGCGGCGAGCACCACCAGCATCAACAACAATAAAAACGGCAGCAGCCACTGCAGGGTATAGCCTGCCATTTGTACGAAATGCCGTAGCAGATCGCGCTGGTCGAGCATGGCAGCTGGCGATAGATGCAGACCGGCATAGAGAAAGTGCTGACTCTCGGCACCAATACGTGTACCGAAGAAATACAACACCCCGGCGGCAACCAAGAGAATGGCACTGGTAGAGAGCTCGCGAGAGCGCGGAACCTGCCCTTTGCCCCGCGCCTCCTCGATGCGTTTGCCCGTCGGGGCGTGGGTGCGTTCCTGTCCGCTCTCTTCGGCCATGGCTTAGCCTCGGGCAGCCTGCAGCAAAAGGGTGTTGCTGAGCCGCAAAGACAACTGCAGCAAATGTTGCACCAGGAGCTCCATGGCGGGCATCACCAGCGCCAAGGCAACAAAGCCCACGGCAATCAGCAAGGGAAAACCAATAACAAACAGATTAAGCTGCGGCGCCAACTTACTCAGCACCGCCAAGGAGACGTTGATCAGCAGCAAGGCGCCAAGCACCGGCGCTGCAATCGCGAGCCCCAGGGCAAAAATCATCCCGCCGGCATTGGCCAAGCTCTGCCAAGCCGCGCCATGCAAAACCAACTGGCTGCTCACCGGCAAAATGGTAAAGCTACGATCCAGCACCGCCAGGGTAAGCAGTTGGCCATTCAACGACAAAAACAAGAGCAAGACGATCAGGTTCAAAAAATTGGCGAGGGTGGGCACCTGCACCCCGGTGAGGGGATCAAAAAAAGTGCTGAAGCCCAGCCCCATCTGCAAGCTGATGACCGAACCAGCAAATTGCACCGCACTAAATATCAAGGTAACGGCAAAACCAAGAGCGGTACCGATAAGGATCTGCTCGAGGAGCAGCAAGAGCCCGCCGCCGCTCAGAAAATCCACCGGCGGCATGGCCGGCAAAGCCGGCGCCAAGGCCACGCTGATCACCACCGCCAGGCCTACCCGTACTTGAATCGGAATTTGGGTGGCGCTGAACACCGGCGCCGTACTCAAAAATGCCAGAATGCGCACAAAGGGCCAGAAGAAGGCGCCAATCCACTGCTCGATCTGCAGGCTACTGACGGTAATCATTGGTTGATCAATTGCGGAATCTGCTGAAAGAGATGGGTGGTATAGCTCATCATCAGCTGCAGCATCCAAGGGCCGGCAATCACTCCCACCAGGGCCAAGGCCAGCACCTTCGGCACAAAACTCAGGGTCATTTCGTTGATTTGCGTGGCCGCCTGAAAGATGCTGATGAGCACACCCACCACCAAGGCTACCCCCAAAAGCGGCAAAGAAAGCCAAAGAGCCGTCCAGATGGCATGTTCGGCTATGGTGATAACGCTGCCCGGACTCATCTGCTCCTCCCTAGTGAATGAAGCTCTGCACTAACGAACCAATGACCAGATCCCAACCATTGACGAGCACAAAAAGCATCAACTTGAAGGGGAAAGACACCGTAACCGGTGACAACATCATCATGCCCAAGGACATCAACACCGCCGCCACTACCAGATCAATAATCACAAAGGGGATGAAGATAAGAAAACCAATCTGAAAACCCGTCTTCAATTCGGAAGTGATGAACGCCGGAATGAGCAGGTCCATGGGCGTATCGGCGGGGGCACGCAACTGCGGATGGCCAGACAACTTCACAAAAAGGGCGAGATCATCCGGACGGGTCTGCGACAACATGAAGGACCGTAGGGGTACTTCGGAGCGTGCCATCGCCTGCGTCAGGTTGATTTGATTTTGGCTGAGGGGCTGCAAGGCCTCGGTATTGATCTTTTGGAACACCGGCGCCATCACGAAAAAGGTAAGGAACAAGGCGAGACCCACCATGACCTGGGAAGGCGGCATCTGGGTTGAGCCCAAGGCCTGCTTGAGCAGGGAGAGGACGATGATGATGCGGGTAAAAGCCGTCATCATCAGCAAAATGGCTGGCAAAAAGACCAGCACCGAGAGGAATAGTAGGGTCTGGATACTGAGGCTGTAGTCCGTGCCACCGCCGGAGGCGGGGCTCGCGGTTACGCCGGGAAGACCGGCAGCGAAGCCAGGGCTACTTACAAGGAGGAGTCCCCCGCCGACGATCCCGGCGCGGAGGAGGAATCCCGCGCAGGCTCTGCTGCTTGCCGAAAATTCTGCCATGATCCGTTCTTACGCCTCTCCATTGCCTGTCGCAGCCAGCCGGTAAAGGCCAAACTGCCCGAATCCGAAGGCAGCGGTTCGCTCAGGGTATGCAGTAGGGAAATTCCTGCTGGCGTCGCCCCAAGCAATAACTGCTGCTTGCCGACCTCTACTAGCAAGAGGCGTTCCCGCGCGCCAAGGGGTAGGGAAGCAACAACCCGCATTGCCCCACCGGCACCCGCGACGGTGCCCGGTTGGAGGCGCCGAAAGACCCAGATCAAGGCAAAAAACACCAATAACACAAGAAACAAGGAACCGATCAGACGCAGAATGGCGCCCGTAGAAAAGACTGCCGGCGTGCTCTCAGCGGCGAGGCAAGAGACCGGCGCGAAGAGGAGCAGCAAGAAGGCGTGACGAATTCTTGACGGCGACAAGTCCTTGACGACGAAATTTGCCATTACCGCAACTTCTTTGCCCGTTCGGCAGGGCTAACGATATCCGTCAACCGGATACCAAACTTGTCATTCACCAAGACTACTTCGCCCTGGGCAATCAAATAGCCATTGACGAGCACATCCATGGGCTCCCCGGCCAAACGCTCCAACTCCACCACCGAACCCTGGGCCAGCTGCAGCAGGTTACGAATCTGAATATGCGTACGCCCAAGCTCCACCGATAGGGTTACCGGAATATCCAGAATCATTTCCAGATTGCCCGGTGCCTCGCGCTTGCCGCTATCTTCCAGGGGGGGCATGGGTAGCGGACGTGTATCGTTGGACGATGTCGGCTCCGCAGACTGCTTCGCCTCGCTAGCCCCCTGCTCCGCCATCGCTGCTGCCCAATCTGCCATTACCTCGTCGGCAGCCGCCGCGGCCGGCATATCTTTTTCTGCCTCGCTCATCTCTACTTCTCCCACGCCGCCATGGCGTTCAGTCCTTCTGCCGTCTCCGGCACCACTGGATGATCAAATTGGATGGCATATTTGTCATTGTGCACGCCATAGTTACCAGCAAATACCGGAATTCCCTCGACCCGCGCCACGAGGGCTTCCGGCATCTCGATGGGAATCACATCGCCGTCGCGTAGTTGCAAAATCTGAGCAACGGTCAATTGCTTCTGGATAAATTCTACCTGCAATTCCAGTTGCGCTTGCTGCATTTCTTCATTCAGCGATTGGATCCAGCGTTTATCGACCTCGGAACGATCCGCCATGGTGCCGGCAGTGAGCTGATCGCGCACCGGCTCGACCATTCCATAGGGTAGACAAATCTGCAAAGTACCCGATCCCGACTCCAATTCCACCTGAAAATCGGTAGTGATGACCACCTCGGTGGGCGTGGCGATATTCACGAATTGCGGGTTGACCTCGGAGCGCTGCAGCTCCGCCTGCAATTCGATTACCGGCTTCCAGGCTGTTTGAAAATCGTTCAATGCCATCTTCAGCAAACGATCGATAATGCGCATTTCCAACGGGGTGAAATCACGACCCTCAATACGGGCATGAAAGCGCCCATCGCCACCAAAATAATTATCGATCACTGCAAAGATCAAGCGCGGATCAAATACAAAAAGAGCGCTACCGCGCAGGGGCTTGAGCTGCACAATGTTGATGTTGCTGGGAACAATCAAGGAGCGAATGAATTCGCTGTATTTGACCAGCTTCACACTACCAATCGAAATTTCGGCGCTGCGGCGTAGAAAATTGAACAAATTCACTCGCCACAAACGGGAAAAGCGCTCATTGATCACTTCCAGCGTCGGCATCCGACCGCGCACGATACGATCCTGATTGGCAAGATCATAGCGGCGGACGTTGCCTTCCTCGACCTCTTCCGGAGGCGACAAATCAATATCGCCGCCGTCCATACCCTGGAAGAGGGCGTCGACTTCATCCTGACTCAAGATTTGCTCTGCCATGCCGCAAGCCCTCCCCTACACAAAAGTGCTCAGCAGCCCACGATGGATTTGCCCGCTCGCGGCCGATCGCAAGGACGAGATTTCCTCGATAGCGCCCGGCGCATCGGCATCACGATCCGCACTCTGGCGGCGGTTGCTCGCCGATCCCGACCCCCCAGAACCGACATTACTTTGGGTCAGGTTCAAACCCAAGGCGGCAAAACTCTGCTGCAACTGCGGCAGGGCGGCACTGATTGCGGCACGGACCTCGGGATGATCGGAAAGAAAGACTGCCGCCGCCTGCCCATTCTGGCTCACGTTCAATTGCACTACTAACGGACCCAAGTGTTGCGGATGGAGGTGGATCAGCGCTTGTTGGACTCCTCCCTCAGCCATCCATTGCACGCTTTGCCCAAGGGCATTGCCCCAAGCGGGCTGCTCCTGCACCGCCGGCGAAAGCTGCAATTGCGCGCTCGGCGCGGTCGGGGCTGCAGGAGCGTTGGCACCGAGCGGCAGCATAGCCCCCAAAATGGGGGTGCCGGGTACCACGTCAGCTCCCTTCGCCTTAGGCGGTACGGCACCGCCCAATGCTGCCTGCTGCAATACCGCCGAGAAGAGCGGCGCAGAGTCAAGATGGGGCGCCGTCGGTACTGATGGCATTGCATCCAGAACCAAAGGCTGAGCGCCCGCAACGACTTTTTCCGGCGCCGCGCCAGATGCTTTGCCGTCGTGGCTCGCGTCTGCCACCGTTGCCACGCTCTTTGCTTGTGCCGCAGCGTCGGAGGATTGCGGGGGTAGGTTTGCGGGAGAGGAAGACGGCGCAGTTTTTATCGGCAGCATCGATTGCTCGGGTGTTGCCAACACTGGCGGCAAAGGCGCAGTCCAGGGGGTAGGTGGAGTAGCCGCGGCTGCACCATCGGTCCTCGTCTTCTTCGGCTCGGGCTTGGCGTCTGTGGTAGTTACCACGGGCTTGCTCGGTTGCTGGGGAAGTACCGTCGGCGTCACTGATGACGCTCCAGACACCGCGACCATTTCCGTCTCAGCAAAATCGCCCATCGCTTTTTTCGGCGACGAGGCGGCAATCTTGGTGGCACGGAGAGCTTGCTCGGCATCTGCGGAGTATGAATCTTCGCCTCTATTCGCCGCTGCTCCTTTTACGTCGCGCAGACCTGGACAAAGCGCCGTGCTCGCGGAGGGAGTGGCGCCCAAGGCAACATTGCCTTCGGCTGGGCTGGTGGGTGATGTAGTCATCGTCTCTTTTCTGTCGGCTTCGTGCTGGGCCGACGCTGCTTCGCTCGAGAGCGAGGTAGTTTCCGGTAGCGGTTCCTGGCTTGCGCCCTTCCCGTTGACCTGCCGCGCCAAGACTTGCCCAAAGCTCTGGCCACCCTTCGTCGCCACCGGCTTGCCAGCGTCGGCGTTGGACTCTAGGGCTACTGGGGGGAGAGAACTGGAAACCACCGTCATACCAAGAACTCCAAAAAGCGTTTGTTGGTCTGCAAGCAAGAATCGCTCCGTCTAACGACTGCTGCGCAACTGCGTGGCGCGCAACGCCCAGGCATCCATTTCCTTTTGCATCTTTTGTAATTCTGCAAGCTGTCGCTGGTCGTCGAGGCGTTGCAGCAGGCGCGAAAATCCCTGCTCCTTCGCCTTTATCGCCTGCCACTGTTCTCGCACCAGCCGCAAGCGCTGTTCCTGTTCCCGAATCAGCTCGTCTTGCTGTACCAACAAGGCGGCCAACTGTTGCACGAAGGCGCGCCAACGAATCGCCTCGGTACCGGCAATTCCTGCCCCTTCCCGAGCGGCAGATTCTTGCCGATATTGCTGCACATAGTCCTCTAGCAGAGCGTATTTACTCCGCAGTTGTTGTACCAATTGCTGTTGGGTCAGCAGCGAACGGCGCAGATCCTGTTCCCGCATACCCGCCATATCCTTCAGGTAGCGCAGGGTTCCCTCGCGACTCACGCGCTAGTCTCCTTGCCAGTAGTTTCTTCGCCAAGGAGGGCAAAGAGCTCGGCCACCGCCGCCGTCACCGAGACCGCCTGGTGCTGGTCTTGGCGGAGGAATTCCTCGATCCGCGGATAGAGCTGCACGGCCTGATCGAGAACGGGATCCATGCCAGGGGCATAGGCCCCCACGGCAATGAGATCGCGCTGCTCCCGGTAGCGGCTGTACAGCCGTTTCAAGCGTTGCATGGCATGGATTTGCTGCTGCGGCCGAATGCTGGGCATGACGCGGCTAATGGAAGACTCGAGATCGATGGCAGGGTAGTGCCCCTGCTCGGCCAAGGCACGAGAGAGAACGATATGACCATCAAGAACGGCGCGGGCGCTATCGGCAATGGGATCCTGCTGATCGTCGCCTTCCATGAGAACGGTATAGAAAGCGGTAATGCTTCCACCACCGGCAACACCGTTACCGGTGCGCTCCACCAGCGCTGGCAAGCGGGCAAAAACCGAGGGCGGATAACCGCGCACCGCTGGCGGCTCGCCCACCGCCAGGGCAATCTCCCGTTGCGCCATGGCATAGCGGGTGAGAGAGTCCATGAGTAGCAACACATGTTGACCGCGATCGCGGTAATATTCGGCAATGGCCGTACTTAGGTGGGCGCCGCGGATGCGGGTTAGCGCCGGGGCATCGGCAGGCGCTGCCACCACCACGGCGCGGCGACGCCCAGCCTCGCCAAGAATTTCGTCGATGAACTCCTTGACTTCACGGCCGCGCTCCCCAATCAGGCCGACGACGATGACATCTGCTTGCGTATTGCGAGCCATCATCCCCAGCAAGACACTCTTGCCAACGCCACTGCCGGCAAAGAGCCCCATGCGTGCGCCCCGACCAACGCTAAACAAGGCATTGATCGCGCGCACGCCCACATCCAAGGTTTCGCGAATCGGCGCCCGGTTGAGGGGATTGATGGGCTTGCCAATCAGGGAGACCGGTTCGGCATCGGGGATGGGCCCCAAGCCATCCAGGGGTAGCCCCTGACCATCGACAATGCGCCCGAGCATATTTGGGCTGGCCACCCCTTGCGCCTCGCCCGCCAGGGGCTGGATGCGCGCGCCGGGCGCTACCCCGTGCAAATCACCGGCCGCCATGAGTTGTAGGCGCCCATCCTGAAAACCCACGACTTCGGCATCGACAAAACGGCCATGGGCGGTCTTTACCTGGCAGCGCGTACCTACCCCGGCCGAGAATCCCTCGGCCTCCAACACCAAGCCAAGAATACGCAACAGTCGCCCACTCGGTAGCAGGGGCGAAGGCTTAGTCGGCAAGCGACGCTGCCAGCGCCGTAGCTGCTGCTCCCAAAGGCGAGGCGCCTGGGTATCCACGATTACCCCTCTAACCCAGAAAAGAGCTGCTCCATGACCTGCCGCCAGCGGCTCGCCAGGCGCAGATCGAGCTCCGTTGCCGCCGCATCCTGGCGTTCGCGCCAGCGGCGATCGGGCCGACTCAACTCCGGATCCATTCCCGCCTGCAGCACCAGCGAGCCTCGCTCCAGGGTTTCATCGGCCTCCAGACGGACACCGGCAGCACCTAAATCGGGTAAACGCGTAGCAACCAAGTCCAGATCTTCGGGATGCAGGCGCAACACTGGCGGTGCGCTCAGCGTTGGCAGGGAGCGCAGGGCCTCTTGTACCAGAGGCAGGAGCAATTCCGGCTGCAAACGCAGTTCGTGGCGGATCACTTGCCGGGCGACTTCCAAGGCCAGAGCCAGCAGGGCCTGCTCTACCCCTTCATCCACCCGCTGCAAAGGCTCGCGCGCCGCCAGCAACAGGCTACGCAGAGCGGCAGCATCGGCCTCGCCCAGGCACATCGCTGCCTCCTCCCCCTGCCGTCGCCCCTCTTCCTCACCCTGGCGGAATCCCTCGGCGTAGCCGCGCTCCCGTGCCTCTTGCTCTACCCGGGCGACCAGATCCTGCAAGTCTCGCGCAGTAGGCGGACGCAGATCGGTTGCCGCCAGTTCTTCTCCCGGCAGGTCCATCTTGGCTTCGACAGCCCCCTGCCGTGCCCCGAGCATCTGCGGCATCTGCCAACGAAGCAGCTTTTCGATGGCCTCGCGCTGGATGATTTCTGCCTCGCCAGCAGACATTTACAGCAAATCCTCGCCGCCAGCGCTGAGATTGATTTGCCCGGCGGCATCGAGGCGCTGGGCCACCTGGAGGATGGTCTTCTGTGCTGCCTCTACTTCGCTCACCCGCACCGGACCCTTGGCCTCGAGATCGTCGCGCAGCATCTCTGCCGCTCGTTTCGACATATTGCTGAAGAACTTGTCGCGCAGCGGCGCCGGCGCGCCCTTGAGGGCCACAACCAAGCCATCCGAGGGCAATTCGCGCAAAAGTGTCTGCATGCTGCGATCGTCGAGGCGCAAGAGATCGTCAAAGACAAACATCTTTTCCTGCACCTTTTCGGCAAGCTCAGGATCGCTGGCGCGAATTTGATCGATGATGTTGCTCGAGCGGCTCGTCTCCAGACGATTGAGGATTTCTGCCGCCGCCTTTGTCCCGCCCATGGTAGCTACTTGCAAAGACTGAGAGTCTCCCGAAATCTGCTCTTCGAGAACCTCATTTAACTCCGTTAGCGCACCAGGCTGGATAGTCTCGAGACTAGCGAGGCGCATCATCGCTTCCCCGACTGTACGTTCCGGTAGATAGTGAATTACTTCACTCGCCTGTTCCGGCTCCATATAGGCAAGGATCATCGCCAGCACCTGGGGATGCTCGAGCTTGATCAGATCCGCCACCGAGCGAGCGTCCATCCACTTCAGGTTTTCCAAGCCGCTCGCAGAACCACCATGCAAAATACGGTCGATGACAGAGCCAGCCTTGTCGCCTAGGGCTTTGGTCAGCATGCCACGGATATACTGATCACTGCCAACTCCCAAAGAGGTCTGGTGCTCGAGTCGAGAACGAAAATCCGAGAGCACCATGCGCGCCTGGTCGGTGCTGATCTGGGACAGCTTGGTCATAGCCGCACCGAGCTTTTGCACCTCCCGTGGACCGAGATGACGCATCACCTCCGCCGCCTCGTCCTCACCCAGACTGAGGAGGAGGATGGCGCTACGCTCGATGCCACTAAGTTCAGCTTCCGCGCTCACCGGCCAACCACTCCTTGACCACCTGAGCCGCCCGCGCCGGGTCCTGCATTACTAGTTGTCGCGCCACGTACAGGTCGGTCTGCAGCGGGTCGGCGGGTAAGCTCACCGCCCCGGGTCCCGTCTGCGCAGAGGCGTTGCCAGTGCTTGCCGCCCCCGCTCCCGCCTCTTCCGCACCCACCGTGCCCATAGCTGGCGCACGCGTCTGTGCCCGCTGCTGGCGCTCCCGCAGCATGCGCAGCAGGGGTTTGATCAGTCCGAGAAAGAGCAGGAAAGCAAGGAGAAGCAGCGCGACGTAGCGCAGCGCCCCGTGCGCCAGGCTCAGGAACCACGGCTGCTGCCACCACGGCAGGGAAGCATTCACTTGGCTACTGGCAAAGGGCATTTGCACTACCTTGACCGAGTCACCGCGCTTGGCGTCGTAGCCAATGGCTTCTTCCACCAACTGCTGTACTTGCTGGATCTGACTCGGCGACAAGGCCGCAACCTGCTTGCCATTGCTGCCGGGGAGCGGCTTCTCATCGATGAGTACAGCTACCGAGACCCGCTTTACGGCACCCACGGGGTTATCGACATGGGTAATGGTCTTGTCGACATCGTAATTGATGGTGCTGTCGTGACTGCTTTGGGTCGGTGCCAAGCTTTTCAGAGTTGGCGCCAGGGCAATGAGAGCGGCCGGCGACAAGGTGGAAACTACCGGCGCCGTCAGCGGTGCTACCGCGACCCCAGGAGGCTGGTTAGAGAGCGCTCCAGGTACGCCATAAGGCCCGCCTTCGCCGGTGCCGCTGGTGCTGTGCTCCTGTTGGCTCAACACCTGATTCTTGCCATAGGTGACCGAACTGCTCTCGCTTTTGGCAAAATCGACATCTGCCGCTACCGCTACGTGCACGCCATTACTGCCTACAATTGGCGAGATGATTGCCTCGATGCGTTTTTGATACTGCGCGTCGACCTGCTGTTGATAGGCAAACTGTGAAGGCTGCAAACCCGAAGGCTGATTCACATTGCTGCTGAGGAGATTGCCGTGCTGATCGACCACGGTCACATTTTTATCTTCCAGACCCGGAACGCTCGCCGCCACGAGATGGATGATTCCCGCCACCTGGGCGGCAGAAAGTTGCCGGCCAGGGTAGAGAGAAACCATGACCGAGGCGGTGGGTTTTTCTTCTTGATCGAGGAAGACCGAGGGCTTGGGAATTGCCAGATGCACCCGGGCGTGCTCAACCTCCCCCAAAGAGGCGATGGTGCGCTGCAGCGAGCCCTCGAGGGCGCGCTGGTAATTGACATGTTCGACGAAGTCGCTGGTGCCCATGGGTTCGTGGTCGAGCAGCTCAAAGCTCATGCCGTCGCCATGCGGCAGCCCCGCGGCTGCCAGCTTCATGCGAGTGCTATAGACGATATCACTCGGTACGGTAATGACGGTGCCGCCGTCGGTAATGCGAAAAGGCACATTGAGTTTTTGTAGTTCGGCAATGACCTGGCCGCCGTCACGATCGGAAAGCCCAGCGTAAAGCACCTGATAATTGCCGGAACCATGCCATAGACTGGCAACCAGCAACACCGCCAGCAGTGCCGCCGCAACAACGAGAACCGCAAAGCGCCGGTTTGCCGGCATCGAGCGCCAGCGATCCTGCCACTGCTGCAGGTCTAGGCGTGCCCGGAGTGGGCTGAGGACTTCATCGGCCATGGGACATCACCTCGCTGCACTCAGGCAGAAATATTCATGATGTCCTGGTAGGCAGACACAAGCTTATTGCGCACCTGGAGCATGGTTTGAAAGGAAAGATCAGCCTTTTGCGAGGCTACCATCACCTGGCTCAGGCTCACCTGCGGATCGCCGCTGGCAAATTGATTCTGCAAGGTATTGGCGGTTTCCTGGCGGGTATTGACGCCGTCTACCATCTGTTTGAGGGTATTGGCAAAATCTCCCACCCCGCCTGCTTCCGGGCTATTGCTCTTTATCCCCTGGGCCTGCTGGCTCAGGGTCCGCAACTGACTGAGGAGGCTATCCAGCGACTCTACACTGCTCATGACGCAATCCTTCCTGAGAACGCTTTCCCACTACCGAAGCAATATCTAGGCCACGCTATCCCAGATCAAAGCCGGCTTCCCGCAGGCGCTGCAACTTGTGACGCAGGGTGCGGGCACTGATACCCAGCAACTGTGCCGCTGCGTCGCGCGCACCGCCGGTCTGCTGCAAAGCGTCAGCAATCAACTCGCGTTCATAGTGCCCCTTTTGCGCGCCCAACGCCAAGTCTGCCGATTTGGACGGCAGGGCGGTTGGCACCGCCTCTTCTGACGGCGCATTCGGCAAATCGAGATCACCTGGCTGCAACTCCTCTCCTTCCGCCAAAATCAGGGCGCGTTGCAGGGCGTTCTGCAGTTCGCGCACATTGCCGGGCCATTCATGCGCGAGCAGAACCCGCGCTGCCGCCGGCGACAACCGCCGCGACCGCAGGCCGTGATTCTTGGCGGCGGCTTCGATCAGGTGCTGGGCAAGAGGGATAATGTCTTCGCGACGCTCGCGCAGCGGCGGAATCAGCAAGGGAAACACCTGCAAGCGATAAAAGAGGTCGGCGCGAAATTCTCCCGAGCGCACCGCCGCTTCGAGGTCGCGATTGCTCGTGGCCAGTACACGAATGTCCAAGCGAATCAGACGCTGTCCGCCAACCCGTTCCAGCTCCCGCTCCTGCAGCACCCGCAATAGCTTGGCTTGCAGAGGCAGCGGCATTTCCGTGACTTCATCCAAGAGCAAGGTGCCGCCCTGGGCCTGTTCAAATTTTCCGGCACTAGCTTGCGTCGCTCCGGTAAAGGCACCTTTTTCGTGGCCGAAGAGGGTGGCCTCGAGGAGGGATTCGGGAATGGCCGCACAGTTCACGGCAACAAAAGGCCCCTGGGCACGCAGACTGTGACGGTGAATGTAGCGTGCCAGCACCTCCTTTCCTACCCCGCTCTCCCCATGTAGGAGGACGGTGGCATCGCTCTGGGCGACCTTATGGGCGCGCTCCAGGCACTGGCGCATGGCTGGTGCCTCGGCAATCAGCTCGGCACCATGCGTGCTGCGTTCGCGCAGATGCTTTTGTATCTTTTCTTCGAGACGCTCCAAGGCAAAGGGCTTGACGAGATAGTCTATGGCGCCACCTTGCAGGGCGCGCACTGCCTCTTCGATCGTTCCCCAAGCGGTCATCATCAACACCGGCGGCGCCTGCCGGCGCTCGCGCAAGGCAGCGAGGAGGCCATAGCCATCCAGCGGTTGCATCTGTACGTCACTCAGGATCAAGTCCGGCGCGAAGCGATCCAACTGCGCCAGCGCCGCCTCGCCATCACCGGCCAATACCAGGGTATAGCCACGCTCGGTCAAGGCCTCCTGCAGCACATCGGCAAAGTCTGGATCATCTTCTACTAGCAGAATCTTGGCGGCAATTTGGGATTTTTTTGGCATCTCTACTCCTCTCGACTGGCGAGGGGATTGGGTAGCTGCGCCATGGGGATCTGCAATACGAAACAAGCCCCCGGCTGCGCATCTTCCACCCACAATTCTCCCCCCATACTTACGGCAAAGTTCTTGGCAATACTCAGGCCAAGTCCGGTGCCGTCGCGCCGAGTGCTGACGAAGGGCTGGAAAATCCGCTCCTGCTGCGCTTCCGGCACCCCCGGACCAAAGTCACGAACGCGCAGGGTCCAGTGCCCCAACGCGGCCACGCCCTGGACTTGCACCACGCTCGCCGCAGGAGCAAACGCCAGAGCGTTTTGTAGCAGATTGCTCAACACACTGACCCAAACATCCGCTGTTCCCGTCAAAATCCAGTCGGCTTGCCCGAGGTCCATCTGTAGTTCGACATTTTTTTGACGATAGAGGGGCGCGAAAACCCGCTCCAGACCAGCAGCGATCTCGCCCAAAGTTACGTTGCCCCCGTCCTCCGGCAAGCTACCGCGCAAATACTGCAACATGGCGTCGATAATGCCCTGCAGATGGCGCAGGCGGTCCAGGGCTCGCTCCTGCTGCCGATGAAAATGGTCGCGGTCGCGCTCCGGCTGCAGCTGCCCGACGGCAAGCAAGGCGGTCGCCAAGGGTGTTCGCAGTTGATGGGCCAAGGCCGCCATCGTCTCACCGAGGGCTGCCAAACGCTCGCGGCGCTGGCTTGCCGCTTCACGCTCGCGCACCTCGGTCACATCCTGCAAGAGCAGGATCTTGCCCCCATCCCCGGCCAGGGTGGTAACGGCAATCGCCAAACGGCGGCGACCTACGGCACTGTCAATCACGCCCTCGGCGCCGCCGGCCTGAATTTCTAGTCCGGGCCGCTGCGGCCAGACCCAATCTCGATCTTCCACATCGAGCAAGCGCTCCGCCGCCGGGTTCATCTGCTGTACCCGCCCCTGCGGATCGAGAAGCAAAACTGCTCCCGGCAACATTTCCAACAGCAGCGAGAGGCGCTGGCTCAGCGCTTCTCGTGCCTGCAATTCCTCGCGTAGACGCTGATTGGCAGCCGCCAGTTCTCCGCTTAGGCGATGCACCTCGGCCTGCAGGGTACCGTAGGCCTCACTCAGCTCGCGTGAGGCATTATTGAAGAGCTCAAAGGCCTCAAGGAGCTGCGTTGCATCCGGCACATTGGCGGGGCCCGCCACCGTTATCCCCTTCCAGGCTGAATAGCGTACTTGCGCAGTTTTTCGACTAGAGTGGTACGCCGCAGACCGAGACGCTCCGCAGCCCGAGCCACCACGTGATCGCAGATCTCCAGAGCCTGCAGGATAAGATGACGCTCGATCTCCTCGAGATATTCCTTGAGGTCAAAGGGGCCGTCGGGCAGGGTCGGCGCGGTAGAAACCGCCATCGAGAGGGAAACATCTTCCTCTTGCGCTCCCGACCACACCGCCCGCAGAGCATCGGTTTCCGTCTCTTGGGCTTCGCGCCCTCGGCGCATATGCAGGGGAAGATCGGCAAGTTGCACCTCTTCGCCGGCGCGCAAAATACTCAGCCGTTCGACCAAATTTTGCAGCTCGCGCACATTGCCCGGCCAAGGGTGCTCCAAGAGCAGTTGCCGCACCGCGGCCGAAAGCGTAAAGGACGCAAAACCCTCCTTGGCCCGTTCGGCTAAAAAATGCTCTAGAAGCAAAAAAACATCATCGCCACGCTGGCGCAGGGGGGGCAGCTCAACCGGAAAAACGTTGAGACGATAATAGAGGTCCTCACGAAACAAGCCCTCGCGGATCCGTGATTCCAGGTTGCGATGAGTGGCAGCGATGATGCGCACATTCGCTTCCCGCGGCTTGCTGCCCCCTACCCGCTCGTACTGATGCTCCTGCAACACGCGCAGCAGTTTTACCTGCATCGATGCGGTCATTTCCGCCACTTCGTCGAGAAAAAGTGTTCCACCTTCCGCGAGTTCAAAGCGACCCTTGCGCGTCAGTAAAGCACCCGTAAAGGAACCCTTTTCGTGGCCAAAGAGCTCACTTTCCATCAATTCCGGCGGAATCGCACCACAATTGAGGGCAACGAATGGTCCGCGTGCGCGCGTGGAATGCTGGTGCAAACATTGGGCAACCACCTCTTTGCCCGTGCCCGACTCCCCCAGAATCAAAACCGTGGTGTCGGTACCGGCCACCTTGCCGAGAAGTCGGGTAACACTGCGTAGAATCTCACTGTGCCCCACCAAGCCGCAGCTTTCTCGCGACAGGGAGCGGCGATCCCGAAAATCCTGTGTGCCGGTATTCTCGACTACGCTGTCCATCCACTTCCCCGTGTTTTGCCTGTTGCTTCCGCTTCCCGCAGACGCGCTATTTCTCGACGATGATGACGGAAGATTAGTCGATCCAGCATTTCTTGCACGCCGGCACTGAGAGTGAACCGTAGAACCCAGGATGGAGCTTGATCGCTAGTCGCAATTTCCTCTACCCCTTGCCCTGGTAGGAGCAAAGGCAAGGCGAGGTCCGCCTGCAAATACAAGGCGGCGCAGGGATTTCCAGGGCATGTGAAGCCGTCGGCGGAGCGGATCAGCAGCGAGTCGGTGCGGAGTTCGCAAGAATGCCGGGGCGGGAGAGCAGAGCGAGTGAGGATATCAGCGCTCAAGAGGGTAAGCAGGAGATCAATCTTGGTCTGCAACCGTCCCAAACCGGAACGCTCTCCCTCTTCCGCTGTAGCGATCTCTTCTTCCCAAATTACAAGTGCACGCAACAAAACCAGATTGTTGCGCATCAATGCGGAAAATTCTTCTTTCTCACCCGACCAAGAGCGCATCTCCACGGGCAGGTTAGCGCCAAGGACTACCCCAGCTTGCTGCATATTCTCTCTCCGAGTTCGGGAGAGAGAATAGAGCCTCACGCGCGATCGAGCAAACCTCGCCAGGCGTCGCGCAGGTCTTCCAAGACCGGACGACATGCCGCCAGCGCTTCGAGATCGTCAAAAATATTCGCAGTAGCAAGTTTTTCCAAAACAAAACGGTAAAGATTTTGCAGAGTAACGGCAATTTCTCCGCCGCGCTCCAGATCCACACTCGCCAGCAGATGGGCCGTTAACTGATAGGCTTTATCCATTGCTTCCGCCTTGGCGCCAATCTGTCGCGCACCGATCGCCAACTCTGCCCGCCGCAGATATTCCAGAATTCCCTCGAGGCCGAGCAGAACCAGGCGATCCGTCGAAACTCCCTGTTGGCCTACCTGCCGGTATGCCTGCACTGCACTCATTGCCGCTGCCATGTTTTCGGGCTCCTTTAACCGGCGGAGGAACTGCTACTAGAGGAAGACGAACTAGATCCCGCAGCGTAGAAGGCATTGAGATACTGGCCCGTCGATTGCAAGCTTGCCAATTGCGATTGCATGGCAGCAAACTGCTGGGTCAACAGAGCAGTTTGATTACTGGCCGATTGTTGCAGTGTGGCAATCTGGGCGTTGAGCCCGCTGATGGTCGAATTGATGCCATTCTGCGCCGCGCTGATAAAGCCATTCTGCGAATTCAAGGCCTGATTGAGCAGACTATTCATCTGTTGATACAAGCCCTGACTCAAAGACACCGTACCCAAATTGCCCGTGCTGGTGCCCAAAATCTTCAGCTGCAATCCGAGGGCATTGCCCGGCCCAGTTACCGTCAAATTTTGGCCAACGCCGCTAGTGGCCTGACCATTGACGGTACCCATCACGTCCGTGCCCGAGGCCGCCAAGGTACTGGTCCCGATTCCGGTACCGCCGCTGGCGACGTTGGAAGACACCGTAAACGCCTGCGCCGAGCCATATTGGGTCGACTGCAGTTGTAAAACGCCATTATCGTTGTTTGCCGTGATACCGGTCATGCCGCTTTGCTGCAAGGTGGCATTGATGGTATTGACCACTGCCGCCAGGCTGCTACCGGAGCTCAGGGAGACGACGACAGACTGCGAGCCGGAGGCAAAGGTCAGGCTCTCACTCTGCGCCAACCCGCCACTCGGAAAGGCCGAAGCGGCAGTAACGGTCGCCTGGCTCGCTGCCTGGGAAATATTTACGGCATATACCCCAGCCTGGGTCGATCCACTCGCCCCCACATACTGCACACTGCTGTTGCTGCTTTGGCCGGCCTGCCCAAAAAGACCCACAACGTCCTGATAATCGGCATTCAGCGCCGTCTGCAAGGTGCCAGTATTGAGCGAGATGGTACCGCTGCTGCTTAGGCCCAAGCCCACGGAACCCAAAGAGTTATAGCTCGCTCCCGAAGACAGACCAACGCCCGGATTAGAAATTAGATTAAGGAGTTGGGTACGCAGACCATTGACCGCCGCATTGCCCAAGAGCGGCCCCCCAGAACCCGCTTGCGCGTTATAGGCCGTCAGTTGGTTGATAGTACCCATGGTCTTGTTGAAAGCGCTCACAAAACTCTGCACCGTAGTCACGAAACCGCTATTGCTCGCGCTAATCTGCAGGGTAGTGCTGCCGCTGCTCGCCTGCAACAGATTCAAACTGACACCGGGAATGGCGCCAGAAATAGTGTTACTGCTGCTAGTCACGGGTAAGCCGTTGATGCTCACGCCGGCATCTTGCGCCGCCTGACTCAAGGTCATGCCGCCCGAACTGCCGGAGCTATAACTCAAGCTCCCCAGGCTCCCGGTAGCACCACTTACCGACACGCTGAAAGACTGATTCGCACCGGTATTTGTACCGGTTAGGGTCAGGCGATAGCCACTGCCATCGTAAATGACACCCGCATTCACTCCCACATTGGCCTCATTAATGGCCTGAGCAATCCCGTCCAGGCTATCGTTATTGCTGTTGATTACGACATTTTGCGTAGCACCGCTACCGATTTGAATTTGCAGGGTGCCGGTGCCAATTCCGCTACTCGTGCTGGCAATGTTTTGCGAATACACGCTTTGCGCCTGCGCCAACACAATATTGCTCAGGTTGTAGCTACCCTGTTGCGCGTTGGCACTTGCCGTAGCTGTAGCCAAGGAGCTGTTGGCCACCGTTGCTGTGCGATTGTTGGTGCTACCAATGCTCTGCAACGAACCCAATGCCGACTGCAGACTCGACAGGCTGTTCTGCAAAGTACCCCAAGCACTCAATGTCGTTTGCTGGGTACTCTCCTGATTTTGCAGCAGCGTAATGGGCGCCTGATAGGCAGCGCTCAAATTACTGATCAAGCTCTGCACATCAATACCGCTGACCAGACCAGAAAGGGATGCCGACATTGCTTTCTCCTACGCCTTGTTCTGCAATAATAAGCCCACGGGATTTTCGGAATCTGCTGCTTTAGCAACCTGAGTCGCGGGCAAATAGTAAGAAAAAAATACTTGTTTGGTAACTTTATCGCTCAACTGAATCAACACTTGATTAGGATGCCCACCGTTCGGGTCCAAGCCAGCCTCTAACGCATAGGACGGATGGGCCTCGGTAATTTTGTTCTGCAATTTCTGAATGGAATTCTGCAAGTCCTGATACTTAGTTGCTTCGGCAGAATTTGCCTTGGCAGTTTGTCCATTTGCGCGCTTCGCCACGTCCGAGGATGTCGGTAACAGTACTGCATCCTTGCTAACCGGGCCAATTTGCGTACGAATCGTTGCACTATCCATGATCGCACCTCATTGCCAAAACCCTCCCGGGCGTCCCCGGGAGGTAGAGCCTTCCACTTTACGGCAGGAGCTTGAGGTAGCTCTGCTGCAAAGAGTTTTCCTGCGCCAAGGTAGAGATGCCCGCCTGCTGCAGGATCTGGTACTTGGTCAACTGCGAAGTCGCCTGCGCGATATTCGCATCCTGCACCACCGACTGCGCCGACTGCAGATTGGTCGCCGTCGTTTGGTCATTGGTTACCGATGCCTGGATGCGGTTTTGCACCGATCCCATTGATCCATTCTGCTGGTTCAGGTAGTTAATCGCCTGATCCAAGATGCCAATGGCCTGCTGAGCACCAGCCGCCGTCGTAACGTTAATGCTCGCCACGGAAGAACCGCCAGCGCCAGAGGTCAGGCCAGCCGCCGCACTACTAAAACCAATCGCAGCACCTCTACCAATGGAATACGAACTCGCAGATTCAAACTGCACTGCCCCCTGGACCAAAACATTGGCGCTGCCGCTATAGATGGCCGTGCCAATCGACGAAGCAGAGCTGCCGCTCACCGCTTGCAAAAAACCCGTAGACCCGGAAGCAAGAGCTGCGCCCGAAAGCGTACCACCGCTGGTAAGACCAGCCGAAATGTTGATGTTGTTGCCATTGGCATTGGTCAACACCAACTCCGTCGTCCCATTCACCACCTGAGTGCTTGCAGAAGTACCGGTCACGGCGGCTTGGTTGTTGATGGCCGTAACCAAAGAGCTGAGATCGGGCTGGCCATTACTGCCGTTGGTAACATCTGCCGAGATGTTGACTGCGTTGGTAGGGCTACCGCTACTGCCGTTGCTCAGGGTAAAGGTAAAGGTGCCAGACGTTGCAGTGAAAGCAACACTAGTCGTCGCCTGCGCGCTTACACCGGTTTGACTAGAGACGGCATTCACCGCGGAGGCTATGTTCGCCGCAGACTCGTCAGCAGTCGTTATCGAAACAGACGCAGTGCCCACGCTTCCCACAATGCTGAGGCCGCTCGCCCCACTACCGGCGGTAAACGCACCATAAGTACTGCCGCTGGAACTCAAAGTAAAAGCCCCACCGGCAGCATAACCGCCGTCCACGAAAGCGCCAGAACTGGTGTAGGTTGCGCCTGATGTACTTGCCGAGTAATTCCCCATCGCATTGGTTTGCGTATTACCCACCGCCACATTGATGATCTGGTTGCTGTTGGCACCGACCTGGAAGGCGGCACCGGCAAAGGTACCATCCAGAATATTCTGCCCGTTGAACTGGGTCTGCGTCGCAATCGTCTGCACCTGTGCCAACAACTGGCTCACCACCCCCTGCAACGCTTGCCGGTCAGACGTGGTATTGGAAGCGTTGGCCGCCTGCACCGCCGTCGTACGAATCTGCTGCAGAATGCTGGTCTGGTTCTGAATCGCACCAGTCGCCGTCTGCACCAGCGATACACCCTGGTTGCCGTTGGACACGGCCTGATTCAAGCCGTTGATTTGCGTCTGAAAACGCTGGGCGATGGCGTAGCCGGCAGGATTGTCTTGGGGGCCATTGATGCTTTTTCCCGTCGACAACTGCTGCAGATAGGTATTGAGATTTCCCTGGGTGCCGTTGAGGGCATTGAGGGTGCTCAACGCCGAGGTATTGGTGTTGATGATACCGGAAATAGCCATGATACTGCTCCTTTCTTAGGGTGAATTTGGCATCCGTGCCAACGTGAGATCCTTCCCACAACTCCCTTAACGACACCCCGCAAAGAAACTTGAATCCCTGCCACGCTGAGTCGTGCCGCTACCGGATCAATGCGTCACCGCTCCCGATTTGTGCTACCGCAATGCCCCGGATACGCTGCGCGCCCGCTGTTGCGTCAGGCGCGTATTTTGAGTACGATTCGCACTCCTCGGTCCCCATCGTCTAGTGGCCTAGGACACCGCCCTTTCACGGCGGTAACGGGGGTTCGAACCCCCCTGGGGACGCCAAAAAATAGTGGCCCATGCAACACTGCATGGGCCACTTGTACTTTCCAACTCAACTATGAGGGATCAGCTCCCCTCGATGTGTGCAGAAATCGACATAGTCTTGCCATTGATGTCGAGTACCTGCAGCTGATACGGACCATCTCCCGTGCCAATAAAGCCTGACGAATCACTCACGGGCAGGTGCACGGTAGCCGCCGCACCTAGGCCTGCTTTCAAGCCCAGCACGCTGTCAGGGCTAATTTTCTGATAGTCGTAGTCGTTGTGGATATTAATCGCCGGCAAATGCGACAGCTGCTTGCCACTCCAGACCTCCACCACCTTGCCATGCGCATTGAGCAAGCGCGCCGAAATGATATGCGCAGGAACCGAAGCCGTACCAGCGTTCACATACATGTGTACCGTGACGCTGCCATCGGGCGCAATCTGTAAATCACGCATCTGGATATGGTGGATCTTAACGCCGGTAGGATCTCCATGGAACGGCGTGATTACCGAACCCCGATAGTAAGAGTAGGTAGCAACAATAAAGACCACGGCAATCCAAAAAAGCGTCAGTGCCAACTTTTTGAATGCGGCATCCGACAACGGCAGGGGCTCGCTACCGCCCAGCCAACGAAACCAAGCACGCTGCGCCAACGCTGGTTTTTTCTTTAGCAACCAGTTGTCGATCGAGTATGCTCCTCCCCCCACCAAAAACAGGGTAATCCCCATACCAAAATTAGAGGCCGCCATGGTCCATTCATCAATGCAGGTAGCACCCTGCCAACCAAAGAGCAGCATCAGGGTAAAGGATAACCCCAAGGTCAGGATTGCCGCCAAACGCGTCAGAAATCCGGAAATCAACATTGCCCCGGATATCAGCTCCACGGCACTAAAAATGATGACACCGGCATAGAGCAGGATAAAATGATGCAGCAAAAAAGAAACCAAATGACTGGTCCCAAGAATGGCACCGGGCATGGCGGTCTGAAATTTATAGGCCATCCAATGACCCGCCGGATTGATTTTTTGCGGACCATAAATAAACCTTCGTGAGCCACCGCCCCAATAGATCCATCCCTGCACAAAACGTACTGCCAGCATGCCGACCGATAGAATCCACCATGCATGCTGGCGGACTCCTGATCGCTCACTGACTCCCTCGATATTTGCGGCCATACATCCTCCGTATATTACTTTCCAGATTCCGAAAAACTAGGGTTAACATCCTTCACCGGCACGGCATTGACCCAATCCCAAGAATTTCCAAGATACATCGTACCGCCAACGATAGTTGGGTTGACAATACCGAACCGTCCACCGACGTGGTATTGATGCATCAACTGGCCATTCTTTGGATCGACCGCATAAATATCGGGCCCCGTTGAAATATAGAGCATCCCGCGATAGAACGTCGGCGCTCCTCTGCCTGCTCCTGCCGGCCCCGGATTGGGCACCTTCCAGGTCCATTCGACTTTGCCGCTATGCAGATTGATGGCGGTGTAATCCGAAGTGACCGGAGTACCAACATAGACCGTACCATCGTGGATCATGGGCACGCCCCCCTTAAACGCCGGAATGCGCGCACCGCGACCAAGGTTAACCGTCCACAGCACCTTACCCGTTGTGCCGTTGAAAGCGCGCACAACCGTGTCCATCGTTGGCTTGCCGTCAACAAGTTTGGCGTCGGCAACGGTATCCATAACCACAATGCCATTAGCAGCCGCTGGCGACACATCGCCCATGCCAGTATTTACGGCACCCGGAATCTCACCTTTCCAGAGGACCTTGCCCGTTTTTACATCCAGAGCATAAAGACCAGGAATCACCGACATGGAAACGTAGACTTGGCCATCCATAACTACGGGACTCGACATATTGGCAATGCCGCCAACATGCGTCTTCCACAGCTCTTTACCATCGGCCGCCGATATACGATAGATATTTCCATCGCCAGTGCTAATGAAGAGTGATTGCTCGGCATAGGCTGGCGTCGGCATGGCATCTCCGGCCGTCTTAAAACTCCATAGCAATTTGCCGTTCTCACGATTCAGGCAGAATATTCCATTATAGCTAATATCTTTTCCTCGCCCCGCCTGGCGTGGGTGCTTCGCATACTTCATGACATTGGCAAAATTGAAAGACACACTACCCGCAGAGAGATATACATGATTTCTCACCACTAAGGGATTGCCCATCAAGTTGTTCTCGACCGGACTACTACGCCAGATCAATTTTCCTGTCTTTGCGTTGATTGCATAAGCAAACATGTCATCGCTTTCTGCATACACAACGCCACGCACTACCGATACGCCAAGGGCGTTGCCATAGAACTGCGTTTGCACGGGTAACGCCTCTTTCAACCCATCCACTTTTTCTCCGTAAGGATGAGGATCAGTCAGTGGCCAGGCCCGCGCTTCTGGAAAATTCCAACGCACACCATCGCGAATCCATCGCGGCGCGTCATTAGCTACCGAAAATGCTGCATTATGCTGCGGATTGCCATAAGCATGCGTCCAGGCATCTGGCCCCACCTGATCGACGCTTGTTGGAGCATTTTGCGGCAGGTACAAAGTTGCATAAGGACTCTGTGGGTCCAAGGCGCTATTGGTCGGATCCAGGGGAATATTGGCAGCCAGAGCTGTTGCGGGAATAATTGCGGACATAGCCACAGCGACAAAAATACGTTTGTATTGCATTGCGGACTCCTCTATCTCTATTTGGCGATCTTCGAATTGCAAGTAGAAAATTAGAATATTATAATACTATATATTCAAAATTCTATGTGCAATTCAATGGTAATTTTAGCACATTTCTGCGGCAATCATTTTTTTGTAACTTTTCGTCGGCTTGTTACTTGTTGTTACAAAATAACGAGAACATCTCCCGATCCATACGTCAACTGGCTATCCGCACCATGCCTCCGCCTCCTACTTGGCCCGGCTTAGCGAATCAGAGAAGGGCGATCTTTACTCCCGGGCGCCGATGCCTCACTCTTACGGCCATGGGCAAAACTCGGGCTAGTGTGTGACAACTTGAGCGTCAGTGATCGCTTCTTTTTTCTGATTCCGGAAGGTAAGCCGCGTTGGAGCGACGGTCTCCTCCCGTGGCTGCTTCCCGCTGCCTTATTCGTAGGGGCGCTACTCCTCCTGCTACTATATCGGATTCCGCCTAAGCATTTAGCTTTACAAGGTAAGCAAGAGCAGAACAAAACTTTCCAAATCATGCCAGAGCCGGCTCGTCCGCTGGCTCCTAGCCGGCCAAGTAAGCCACAAACCGCACAGCCACAGCGCGTTCATCCCGTGCCAATGCCGCGCCCGCCGGTGGCGCAATCACGCCCCCTTCTACATCCGCAGCCTCGCCGCACTCATCGGCCGGCTCCCATACGGGCACCAGCGCCCAGCCGCGAACAACTAGCGCCATCTTCCCCGCCAGCCGCCACGCAAACGGCGCCAACCAGTCGGCCACACATCGACATTGGCCGCCTAGAAGGGCAAATCAGTGATGCCGCACGTGCTGCTAAAGCCGCTCCCGAGCTGCCCAAGTTTCATAATCCCGAAACGCCGGCAGCAGATTTTTACATTGCCGGCTGGATCCAAAAACTAGAGCGGATTGGCGATCTTAATTACCCTGGGGAGTTGGTTGGTAACCTGAAGGTCAAGGTAGTACTCAATCCACAAGGCGGTTTACAACGCATCATCATGGTACACTCTTCGGGCAACCCTAAACTTGATGCCGCAGCCGAACAGATTATTCGCCTATCTTTTCCATATACAGCGTTCTCGGATCAGTTAAAAAAACAAACCCGACGCATAGAAATCCCATTGAATATGCATTTCTTGGGGGTACGCCGAGTAAATGTTTGGCGGTAAGGAGACCTTGTGAAAAAACCGAAGCGTTCGAGTGTGCTACTATTTTTGTTCTTGATACTATGGGCTGCCGCCATGGTTGGCTTGGTGATCATTGGTTTCACCAACATCCAACCGAGCGGCATTGGCAGCACCGGGGCTACAAACGCCCCAGTGCGAAGCAATACTTAATGCTGCCCATCTCCTGGTTGCTGCGCGGCAATTTCCGCCCGCACCTGATCCATGTCCAGCCCCTGCGCCTGGGCAATGACCTGATCCAAGGCGCTGGCTGGCAAAGAGCCCGCCTGAGAAAAGATGCCAATCTGCTGACGGAAAATCGTCAACGTTGGAATGGAACGTACCTGGAAGGCGCCGGCCAACTCCTGCTCCTCATCAGTATTTACCTTACCAAAGACTACATCTGGATATTTTTCTGCCGCCGCTTCAAAAATAGGCGCAAAAGCACGGCAAGGGGCACACCAGGGAGCCCAGAAATCGATCACCACCATCTCGTTACCACTGACGATCTGTTCAAAATTTTCCTGGGTAAGCTCTACAACGGCCATGGGGCCTCCTCGATTCATGGATGTCGGGTTGACCATAAGACCTCGTCCCCTTAAGGTCAAGAAAAGATCGAACTTTGAGGGTAAATGGCCATTTTCATGAGTGACAAGCAGCTGCCAGTACTGCGGGTAAGTGACCTGAACAGTGCGGTCCGGGAGATCATTGAAGGGAACTTTCCCCTGCTGCAGGTCGAGGGCGAGATTTCCAATTTTTCCTGCCCCAGCTCCGGCCATTGGTATTTTTCCCTCAAAGACGCGCGCGCCCAGGTACGCTGCGCCATGTTCCGCAACCGCAACGTAGCGCAACGCTGGCAGCCCGCGGACGGCATGCAGGTGCGCATGGTGGCGCAGCCAACCCTGTATGAGGCACGCGGCGAATTCCAACTCATTGTCGAACAAATGGAAAAGCAAGGCGGCGGCGACCTAGCGGCAGAGTTTCAACGTATCAAGGAAAAGCTTGCCGCTGAGGGCCTCTTTGCCGCCGAACACAAGCGCCCCTTGCCGGCATTTCCGCAACGCGTTGCGGTCATTAGCTCGGCCACCGGAGCCGCTTGGCATGACATTCGAGTTACTCTGGCCAAGCGCTGGCCCCTACTGGAACTGCTTCTCTACCCGGTCCTAGTACAGGGCGATGCCGCCGTGCCACAGATCGTGGCGGCGCTGGAATTAGCCAATCAACGTGCCAGCGAAGACCTCATTCTTCTCGCTCGCGGCGGCGGCAGCGCGGAGGATCTCTGGTGTTTCAACGATGAGCGCATTGCCCGGGCCATATTCTCCAGCACCCTACCGGTGGTGACCGGGATCGGTCATGAAATCGACTTCACCATTGCCGATTTTGTTGCCGACCTTCGGGCCGCAACGCCAACCGCAGCCGTAGAACGGATCAGCCCGGAGCAGAACGAATGGCGTGCCCGCCTACGTAGCCTGCAGCAACAGGCACAACGCAGCATGGATCGACGTCTGCGAGAGTCTATCCTGAGCCTAGACTACCTACGTGCTCGCCTACGTAGTCCGGCGGAGAATCTCTGCTTTCAGCAGCAACAGGTTCGGCAGCTCGCACAGCGCTTGTATCGGCAAGTACAGCAAACCATACGTTCTTGTGAACAGCGCCAACAAACGCTGCGCAGCCGTCTGCATCGAAACGACCCGCGCGGCGGTCTACTTTCCTTGCAGGAAGATAGCGACCAACTCCGAAAACGCCTGCAACTCGCCTGGCAAAGCCAACTGCTGCGTCAGGAGCGAGGGCTGGAACGCCGCCGGCTGCGTTTGCAGGGCCTGGATCCGAGAGCCATTTTGGAGCGCGGCTATGCCATCGCCCGTGATCAAAACGGCAAGGTGATACGAGAGGCCAAAAAGGTAGCGCCGGGAAGCGAAATCGAAACGATCCTGTGGCGCGGCAGCTTGCGTAGCCGCGTAACTGTCTGTGAGGATTGAATGGCTTCGGTGCTACAACCGCATTCCGTGCCACCCGGCTGGTTTCTGCGCTGGGCGAAAGAGTCTTGGGCCCTGCAGAAAGAGGCGCCCGTCGCTTTTGTCTTCCTCTCCGGGCTACTCATTTTTTTGAATCTCACACAGCAAACCCTGATTTTGACCATTCCCTTTGCCTGCCTCGAAACCGCACTGATTTTTGCCACAGCAATGACCGTTGAGCTTGGCGGCTGGCAAATTCGCGACGTCCTTTTGGCTTTCCGGGATCTTCCTTGGCTGCCGCTATTGCGTCTGGGCTTTGCGCTCGCGTTGCTGGTGTTCATGATCCTGCTGTTGCTCTGGTCCTTGCATCATTACCTGCAGGCGATACTGGCGCGCGATCATGTCTCTTCCGCGGCAACCCTAAAAAACCTCCACACACCGGCCTGGGAGCAGGTTCCTCTATGGCTAAAAA
>JAWNZB010000203.1:0-1717 GCA_038447835.1 Candidatus Igneacidithiobacillus chanchocoensis
GCAGGAATCCTTTACGGAGCCATGCAGTGCCGCGCTCGATCGCGTGGCAAAGGTCGCGAAGCGTGCGCAGCGGGATCTCGGTTTCGCCATCAGCTCCGGTATGCACCGCCTCTGGGGCCGTGCCATCCATCCAATCGAGGCGCTTGTCTTTGATACCCTGGCAAAGCGTATGCCAATCGGCGGGGTCGAGCGCAACCTGCTCCCCGTCCGTGTGGCCCGCAACAGCAACTGCAAGGCGCTCAAGGTCTGGGACCAAGGAGTTGATCAACGCTGCGCGTTCTTCATCACCCCCCTGTGCAGATGCCCACTTTGCCGTGCGTACCCAAGTTGCGATCTGGTCGGTGCGCACCATTCGGTGGTCATTGAGTGCTGAAACGTCATCAAAAACCAGATGACGAAGTTCCCGGCCATCGTCGCCGCCTGCAAACTTGGAAAGCTCGGGATCGCCCTCAAAACCGGCAAGAGATGCCGACACAACCGGCTCCTGCCGTACTTGGGAAATATGTAGCAGATGCGAGCAAGGCTTGGCGTCGGTGGTACGCTCAGCCCCTTTGATGGACTCCATGGCCGCCTGCCCATGAGCGCAATTCTGGCAGCGATGCGCGACGATTGAGCGCCATTGATCCGAAAGAGGCTTAATGTCGGGGAAAATAAGGCAATGCCCCAAATCGCTGGGGTTTTCCGACCGCCCATGACGGCGGATGCCCTCAGCATTGGCCGCCGCTTCGTCCGCCAAGGCGTTTGTCGGGGTGACTGTGCCGAGGCTGACCGAGCGCGGGTCTAACTGCATACCCTGGGCGGTGGTCGCCAGGGTACGGCTTTTGCCGGTCCCTGGATCCGAAGCCAGCAGGCGCGGGGCCTGCCCCTTGCGCCGGTCGTGCAAGAAGGCGTTGATGAATGCTTGGGTCTGGCGGGTGGCTTCGTCCAGCGTGTGCCGCTGTATTGGTGCAGCTGGCGTGTTGCAAGAACGGACACCCTCAAAACTCAGAACTGCCCCGCCGATCTGCTCGATCTCCTTTTCAGAATTTTCCAGCGCCACGACCATTGCAGCGCGCAAGGCGTCGATGCCAGCGCGGCGGTGAATGTCGTTCCAATCGACCTTGTCGCCAAAACTCAGAGGTGGCAGCAGCAGCCATGCGTTAATTCCCTGGGCACGGCAGGCGCGGACCAAGTGTGCCGCTGCATGCTGCCCCGCGAACCGCGACGACTGGTCATCCCGATCACCGCAAACCAGGAGACCTGCCCCGCTGGATTTCAGTTGCCGAGCGACGGATGGAGCCAAAAAATTCTTGAGGCCATCTGCGTTGAGCGCAAAAATTCCGCTGGTCCCCGTTCCCGCCATGGCCGAAAACGCGGTCTCCAGACCCTCTGCCGCGACAAACAGTGGGCCATCGTGCCCCGGCACGGCCAGAGTCTGCTGGGGGGTGTCCTTGCGAATAAGCGAAGCGTGCCGCCCCTCTGGATGCCGCATGGCAGCCGGCATGTGGGGGGTGAAACTCTTGGGCATGGGCTTGCTTGGCTTTGTGACGCTGCCGTCCTCATGCTTCACAAGGTTTGTGATATGGACCGCGTCGATACCCAGCTTGTTATCCTTGAAGCCCAGCACAGGCAGGACAAGCCGGTACCGATTGTCAGCATGAGCGATAACTTTGGTTCCCCTCGGCAAACAGTCCATGGGGTCAAAATCCATGTTGGGCAGGCGGCCATGGAGATGCGC
>JAWNZB010000003.1:0-45568 GCA_038447835.1 Candidatus Igneacidithiobacillus chanchocoensis
GCCTTATGTGAACGCTAGGGGCGTCCCGACGGGGGCTGAGAAGTACCCTTGGAACCTGATCCGGTTCAGACCGGCGTAGGGAAGCGGCCATTCCTGGCGTTCGCGACCGTTAGAGTAGGAGCGACGCCATGGCAACCCAACCCCAGGATCTATCTCTTCCCGCGCAGTGGGAAGTCACCACAGGACCCATCCCCGGCTCCAGTAAGTGCTATGAGGCCGGTGTACTCCATCCGGAACTGCGGGTTCCGTATCGAGAAGTCTCACAAACGCCAACCCGCCAGCGCGACGATACCCTGGTTGCCAACCCGGCCATCCCTCTTTATGACGTGAGCGGTCCGTATACCGATCCCAATGCGCAGATCGACATTCGCGCTGGCCTGCCAGCCCAGCGTTGGGGCTGGCGCTGGGTATTGCCGAGTCAGGTCGAGGTTCGTCAGGAGCCCTCCTCGGCCTTCGGTCGAGAGCGCTTGCACGACCCGCGCACCGATGCAATTCGTTTTCCGCGGCGCCCGGAAATTCGGCGGGCAGCAGCGGGAGCCAACGTTACTCAGTTGCATGCAGCGCGCCTTGGCATCATCACGCCAGAGATGGAGTTCGTCGCCATCCGCGAGAATGAACATCGCGACGCCTTACGTGCCAGTCATCCAGAGCTCTTTCGTGCTCATCCCGGCGAGAGTCTGGGTGCCCGGTTGCCCGAGCGCTACACGGCGGAATTCGTGCGCGAGGAAATTGCCGCTGGGCGAGCGATCATCCCCGCCAACATCAACCACCCGGAGCTAGAACCGACCATCATCGGCCGTAACTTCCGCGTCAAGATCAATGCCAATATCGGCAACTCCGCGGTTACCAGCTCCATTGCCGAGGAGGTGGACAAAATGGTCTGGGCCATTCGCTGGGGTGCCGATACGGTCATGGATCTCTCCACTGGCAAGCACATCCACGAAACCCGCGAATGGATTTTGCGCAATAGCCCCGTCCCCATTGGCACCGTGCCGATTTATCAAGCGCTGGAAAAGGTAGACGGCAAGGCCGAGGAACTCACCTGGGAGCTCTTCCGCGACACCCTTGTCGAGCAGGCAGAGCAGGGGGTCGATTACTTCACCATCCACGCCGGTGTCCTGCTGCGCTATATCCCGCTCACGGCAAATCGTCTCACGGGTATCGTCTCCCGCGGTGGTTCGATCATGGCCAAGTGGTGTTTGGCGCATCACCAAGAAAATTTCCTCTACACCCATTTTGCCGAGATCTGCGAGATCATGAAGGCCTATGACGTCAGCTTCTCCCTGGGCGACGGTCTGCGGCCGGGTTCGATTGCCGATGCCAACGACGAGGCGCAGTTTGCCGAGCTGCATACCCTGGGCGAATTGACCAAGATGGCCTGGGAGCAGGACGTGCAGGTGATGATCGAAGGGCCGGGCCATGTACCTATGCAGCGCATTCGCGCCAACATGGAAGAGGAGCTGCAACATTGTTTTGAAGCGCCTTTCTATACTCTTGGGCCGCTGACCACCGACATTGCCCCCGGCTATGACCACATCACGAGCGCCATCGGTGCAGCCCAGATTGGCTGGTACGGTACCGCCATGCTTTGTTACGTAACCCCCAAGGAGCATTTGGGCTTGCCCGACCGCAACGATGTGCGGGAGGGCGTCATGGCTTACAAACTTGCGGCCCATGCCGCCGACCTTGCCAAGGGATATCCGGGAGCCCAGGTGCGCGACAATGCCCTTTCCAAGGCGCGCTTCGAGTTTCGATGGGCGGATCAGTTCCATCTCGGCCTTGATCCAGAAAAGGCTCAGGGCTACCACGATGAGACCCTACCTCAGGAAGGCGCCAAGCTTGCCCATTTCTGCTCCATGTGCGGGCCGCATTTCTGCTCGATGAAAATCACCCAGGATTTGCAGGACTACGCCCGCCAGGGGATGGAAGAAAAGGCGCAGGATTTTCAGCGGCTAGGCAAAAACATCTATCTACAGTCCTGAGTCCTCGGGCTCAGAGGTAGACGCCAAGGACCCCAATCAGGGTCAGCACGAAGGACAACACGGCCAAGAACTGGGCAAAGCGCCCATACTTGGCCGCTGCTGTTTGTGCCGCAGTAACGTCTTGGTTCTCTATGGCCCGTTGCAGTTTTTTGCGTGCAGCAAAATAGAGATGAAAGGCTCCCAGAGCCGCGATTGTCCCGAAGACCACCATAAGCCAGATATCTACGCCTAAAGCAGCAAAGCCCCCCATGCTGAAAACCATGGCATAGCCACTGATGAGCAGCAGGAGCGCGGCAAAAATGCCGGCGAGGGAAAATCCCGCAAGGATCTTCTGCAGGACCTGCCAGGCTTGTGGGCTCGGTTGCAGCTGCGACCAGCGCGGGAGCAGATAAAAACCGAGAAAGACCAAACCACCCACCCAATAGAGGAGAGCGAAGAGGTGAAAAAACTGCCAGATGGCAAATGGCGGCATGCATTCCTCCAAGAAAAAAGGGGCCCACACAGGGGCCCCCAGCATACCGCAGTGTGCGCTTTTATTTGAAGCGTTTGCGGGTGTACAGATACATGACGCCGGCAATGCTCATGTAGATGAAGGGCAAAAAGAAAATAAAATCTTCGAGGTGCATGGGTGAATCCTCCTAGCGTTCCGAGATGCCTTGTTGCTTGAGTTCCTCATCCTGACTGTCAAACATGGCAGCGCCAGCAGCGGAGACGAGGACGATCATGGTCGTGCCGACGAGCCAAGCGAAATACCAGGGGCCGTAGTCTCCCAAAATCACCGACAAGAACAAGGCGAGGCCAAGAATGACGCCACCAACGATCAGGGTCATGAGTCCTTTCATGGTTGTAGCTCCTTAATAGGCATGATCGTCTTGTGCGGCAGGGCTTTTCACCTTGCCGCGCATGACGCGAAAGCACCAAGTGGTATACGACAAAATGGTGGGGACAAAGATGACGGTGAAAATGGTCATCCACACCAGATTGTACGCACTACCAGTGCCATTCCAGACGGTGATGCTTTGGGCAGGATTGTCACTGGAGGGCATCAGAAAGGGGAACATGGAGACGCCAACGGTGCCCAGAGTTCCGATCCAAGCCAGAGCTCCCAGCCACCAAGCAAGGGCCGCCTTACCCGCACGCATAGCCAAAGAGCCAGCTACCATGCCCAGCACGCCAAGGGCAGGAACCAGCCAGAGGACGGGCATGTTCCCGTAGTTGCGCAGCCAGGCGCCAACCTCGCGACTGACATTTTGCGCCGCGGAAATATTTGCTGGCATAGCCGCATCGGCATTGTGCAAAACATAACCGCTCATGCCAGAAACCCAGAAGCCGCCGGCAATGAAGAGCACCGCACTGAGCAGACCAGCTGCCGAACCGATCTTCTTGGCCCGGCTGTAGATGGGGTCAGAGCCACGGATCATCAGCATGGCGGCACCCTGATAGAGAGCCATGCTCAGGGCCAGCACCCCGCAGAGAATTGCGAAGGGATTGAGCAGGTATGAGAGAAAAGACTCAGTCTGGTAGTACTGACCGTCCCAGCCAAAGTGAAAGCCAACACCCTCAAGGATGTTTCCGATAGCAGCGCCGTAGATGATCATCGGCAACGCCCCCGAGATCAGGAAGGCCCAATCCCAGTTTGCTCGCCAGCGGTCTGATGGCACCTTCGAACGATATTCAAAGGCCACAGGCCGCATGATCATGCTGAACAGCAGTAAGATCATGACGATATAGAAGACTGAGAAGGAAGTGGCATAGAGGCTAGGGAAAGCGGCAAAAATGGCACCACCACCAAGAATGAACCAAACCTGGTTGCCGTCCCAGTGTGGGCCCACGATATTGAGGGCGGTACGTCGTTCGGCATCGTTTTTGCCCACGAAGCGCATGAGAGCGCCGACTCCCATGTCCATTCCCACCATGATGGCCAAGCCCATGAGCAACACGCCCAAGAGTAGCCACCACAAAACTTTTAAGTAAACATAGGCATCCATTGTTTATTACTCCTTCTAGGCGGGGCGGATGCCCCGCCAGTGAACTCAGCGACGATCCAGGCTAGGCTTGGCAAAAGCAGGCTTGCCGGCCATACCACCCCCCACCGCGGCGCCCTCATCGTGGCCATGACCATGATGTTCCTGCGGCCCAAGGCGAGCAAATTTGAACATCAGGTAGAGCTCGGCAATGATGAAGCTACTGTAGAGCAGCACGAAGCCGATGAGGGAGAAGATCATATAGCCTACCGAATGACTGGAGGCAGAAACGAAGGTCGGCAACCAGCCATAGACGGTCCAGGGTTGGCGGCCATTTTCGGCGGTGATCCAGCCAAACTCGCAGGCGACCCAGGGCAGGACTACGCTCCACAGCGCCAGCTTGAGCAGCAGGGGATGCCGTTCAATCTGGTTCTTCAGACTGTAGTAGCTGGTAAAAGCAAAGAGAGCCAGCATAGCGAAGCCCGCTGCGACCATCAGACGGAAGGCCCAGAACTCGACCCAAACGTTGGGGATGGTAGCCTTGGCGGTCTTGTCGAGAACGCTCGGTAAGTTGCTGGCGTCGACCTTGGCGAGATCCTGGTTGGGGGCGAATTCCTTGGCCAGGAATCCATAACCCATGTCGTTCTCATACTGCTTGAAGGTAGCCAAGGCAGCGGTGTCGTTGTGATCCGCGTTGTAGGCCTTGAGGGCGATCATCGCCTTGATACCATTCTCGATCTTGGGTTTGGCGTCTTGCTCAAGCTGCAGAATGCCGGGAATGACCTCGGTTTCGGAGTGGGTGAGCAAGGGGGTCAGTACATAGGGGATGCCGATTTCAAAGACATTTTTCTGTGCGCTTTGGTCGGGAATAGCGATCAGATTCCAGGGAGCAGAAACCGGATTCGGGCTGGTTTCCCAGATCGCTTCCATGGCGGCAAGCTTGGTAGGCTGGGAATGGGCATCGATATAACCCAGGGCGTCGCCAAGGGTGATGACGCCAACGGTGGAAATGACCCCGAAGATGCTGGCGATGCGGAAGGAGCGCAGGGCGAGATCGCGATGCCGCTTGTTGAGCAGGTAATAGGCCGAGACCGCCATCACAAACATCGAACCGGTTACGAAGCCGGCAATGGAGGTATGGACGAATTTAGCCTGGGCATCGGGGTTAAAGATCAAACCTACGAAGCTGGTGAACTGCATGCGCATGGTGTTGGGATCAAAGGTGCCGCCGCGGGGATCCTGCATAAAGCCGTTGGCAATGAGAATCCACAGCGCCGAGAGGTTGGAGCCCAGGGCCACCAAATACGTCACCACCAAGTGGGCCTTGGGAGAGATGCGATCCCAACCAAAGAACATGACACCAACAAAGGTGGACTCCATGAAAAAGGCCATGAGCCCTTCGATGGCTAGCGGTGTGCCAAAAATGTCACCCACGAAGTGGGAGTACATGGACCAGTTGGTGCCAAACTCGAACTCCATGGTGAGGCCGGTAGCCACGCCCAAGGCAAAGTTGATACCAAAGAGTTTGCCCCAAAACTGGGTCATCTCTTTGTAGATGGGCTTCTTGGTGACGACATAGATGGTCTCCATGGTCGCCAGAATAAAGGTGAGCCCTAAGGTGAGAGGGACGAAGAGAAAATGGTAGAGAGCGGTCAGCGCAAACTGCAGGCGCGACAACTCGACTACCGTCGGATTGATGATCATGTCCATGGTTTACCTCCTATCACAACAAAACAGGGCCGGAGACGAGACGTTGTTGAGGCTCGTCCGTGGATGTCACCGGGCTCTTTTTCGCGGCATCGTGTTGTAAGTATTGGGTACAACGGGTGAATAAACCGGAGTCGCCGGAGCGGGACCAGTGGCGTCGCAGCTCCTCTAGGCTTCCCAGGCGCCGCCCACGGCTTTCGCGGGCAGGGTAGAGCAGGGTTTCGTCGGCAAGGGGTGCGAAGACGCGCTGCAGCTGGTTGCGTAAGGCACTGCTGCGAGCCTTGCCGAGGGCGCGGGGAAAACCGCCGGCAAGCAGCGTTTCCCCGGTAAAGATGCGATCTTCCCAGTGGTACATCACAGCGCATGGGGTGAGACCGGGGGTGTGCAGCACGCGCAGGCTTTCCTCGCCGAAATAGAGCAGGTCCTCGTGGCGAATGCGCATGTCGACGGCGCTGTCGTCGATGCTCTCTTGGGCGAGAATCCTCGCCCCCGACTGCTCCCGTAAGAGGAGAGCGGCCTGCCGCTGCTCCGGCTCCCAGTGCGTCTGCAAAACAAAGCGCAAGCGCAAACCACGACGCTGCAAAAATTCTTGCGCCTCACCCAGGTGGCCTAGGCGCAGGTCTATGGCTACCGCTTCGCGGGTCACCGGGTCGCCCAGTACATACGCGAGCTGTTTTTCTTTGCTTTCGTAGAGTTGGCGAAAAATCATGGAATCCTCCTGCACGCTTCTCTTACGTTTGAGCAAAGGGCGTGCCAAAAACGGAGCTTGTACTCTTCTTTGCTATTGCTCTGTATTATTGCGGGGTTGGCAGGTATTCTGGGGCAACATGCCAAGAGGATGGGTAAAGCGGGCTGCCAAATTTGGCAGTTATGCGCAAATGTTCTGCTAAAATTGGCAGAGAGCGCTCGGGAGGTTCTCATGCATCAGCTGCGACCAGAATTGACATCTTTGCTGGACTGCTTTGCCACTCCGGCGGTGTTGCTCGAGGCCAACCGCCAGGTCTTGGCTGCTAACCAGGCCTATCGCAAGCAATTTGGCGACGGTAAGCCGCTGCAGGGCCGGCTCTGCAACGAGATCCTTGCGGCGGCAGGAATGGGCTGTGAGGAGGCAGGCAACGACTGCCCGTTGGAGCGCTGCCAACTCCATAGCGATGCCCAGCACGTAGTGCACGTGCACGGGCAGCGCGCCCTGCGCATCGACCTTTTTCCCATCCGCAATGCTGAGGGTAAGCCCCGCTATTTTTTGGAGATTTTGCAACCTGTGGCAACCCGCAGTGGCGATGCCGCTGGTCTCGTTGGTCATTCGCCCGCGATGGAAGAACTACAGCGTCTTCTTCATCGCGCCGCGCCGAGCGAGATCCCCATTCTGCTATTGGGGGAGTCGGGAACCGGCAAGGAATTGGCAGCAGCGGCCATCCACCAAGCCAGTGCGCACGCCAAGGGGCCATTCGTGGTTCTTGACTGTTCGGGTTTGAGCGAGACCCTCTTCGAGAGCGAACTGTTCGGTCACGAGAAGGGTGCCTTTACCGGCGCGCAGAGCCGTAAGATCGGCCTTGCCGAAGCAGCCAATGGCGGTACCCTGTTTCTCGATGAGGTAGGAGACATCCCGCTCCCCTTGCAAGTGAAACTGCTGCGCCTATTGGAGACCGGAACCTTCCGGCGGGTGGGGGGCGTGGAGCCGATACAGTCGCAGTTCCGTCTCATCTCGGCCACCCATCGCGACCTCGAGGCAATGAGTCGGGATGGTACCTTTCGCCAGGATTTGTACTTCCGCATCAGTGGCTTTCCTGTTGTTCTACCGCCCTTGCGCGAGCGGCGGGAAGATATCCCACAGTTGGCCAAGACCCTGCTGCATCGTTTGGGCTTTGATCGTCTGCAACTTTCCGCCGATGCCGAGGCCTTGCTCCTGGCCCATGATTTTCCAGGCAATGTCCGCGAGTTACGCAATATTCTGCAGCGCGCGGCGTTGCTTGCCGACGATATCTGGATTCTGCCAGAGCATCTTCCCAGTAATCTGCAAGCCTTAAAGTCGACCGCAAGCGCGCAACCAAAGGGTGTACCGCAGGCTCCCGCCTTTTCCTCGCTGGTGCCCCTTGCCGAATTGGAGCAGCGCTACTTGCTCTGGGCGCGGGAGGCTTGTGCCGGTGACCGGCGCAGTTTGGCGCGTGCCCTTGGCGTTAGCGAACGTACCCTATATCGTAAGTTGGAGTCTTTGACGGAGGAAACCTCCCATGTCGGCAGTGCCTGAATCCCTCCTCTTACCCCTGCATTGGCCCGAGGGCTTTTGGCAGCGGCCCTCGGCATCGGCGCGTGCCCCCATACTGGTGCTCTTCCATGGTCTGGGGGCACATTGGTCGGATATGCAGGCAGTGGGTGAGGCCCTGGATCCCGAGGAGAAGCTGCACTTGATTGCCCTCGATGCCCCCCAGCGGCCGGTGCGTCTCAACCGTGGCTATGTGATGCCTGCTTGGTATGACCTGTACGGTTTGGGACCGGATTCGGCAGAGGATGAGACCGGTTTGGCAGCCATGGCGGAGCGGCTGCAGCGTTTGCTCCTGCCCTTGCTACACGGGCGGAATCTGGTGCTGGGAGGCTTCTCCCAGGGGGCGGCGTTGTCGCTCTATTTGGGTACCCGAGCACTGCTACCGGCGCGGGCGATTCTCGCCTTTAGCGGTTACCTGCCCCTGCGCCAGCAGACTCCCGAGGCACTTGCCGGCGCGCCCGCTATTTTCTGGGGGCACGGTACCCAAGACGACATTCTACCCTTGCGCTACGCCCAGCTTGGGGAAGAAATCCTGGGCAGTCACGGCTTCCGCGTACAGCGCCACGACTACCCCATCGCCCATGGCATCGTCGCTGAGGAGATCGATGATGCCCGTAGCTTTCTGGCCGAGGTCCTCATTACCGCACCTTAATCGCCAAAGACGAACTCGCCCAGACCCCAGCGCGCAGCCAGGGTTTCGGTGGCGTTGAGCAACTCTTCGGCGCGTGAGGGGTGGTTGACCGGCGCCTGCGCGATCCGTCGCAAGAGGCTGTCGCGGTCGCCGCCTTGGGCGAGGAGGGCGATGAGTTCGCCCGCTTCGTGGCCAACGATTTCGCCGCCCAAGACCTCGCCGCTGTCCATATCGGCGAGTAAGCGGACAAAACCGCGGGTGTCGTCCTGACCGAGAGCGCGGGGCGAGGTCTCAAAAGCAGCAAAGCCAACGGCGGGTTCAAAGCCGGCATCTTCGGCCCGCTCATCGTCCATGCCTACCCGCGCCAACTCGACGGCGGAGTACACCAGTTCCGGTACCCAGAGTGGATCGCGTTGCCGCTCGGTGCCGAGTATATTGTCGATGACGATGGTGGCATCCGCCAGCGCTTGGTTGGCATTCATGTACGGGCCCACTACATCACCAATGGCGTAGATGCCGGGCTCTGCCGTTTGCAGCGTTTCGTCGGTTTGCACAAAACCCTTCTCATCCAAGACCACGGCGGTATTCTCGAGGCCGAGATCGGCGGTGTGGGCACGCCGCCCGGTGGCAAAGAGCACCCAGTCCGCACTCTCGCGCTCGCCTTGCTCGTTGCTGACCCAAGCCTGGTCGCCATCGACGCCGCTGTCTGCCACGCGAAAGCGCAAACGCGGCTCGATGCCGAGGTCCTGTAGTGCCTCTTCCAGCACATCTCGAGATTGCTCGGAATAGTGGGTATGCGAAAGGGGTGCTGAATTACAGAGCCATCGCACCTCTTTGCCAAGTTGGGTGAAGATATAGGCGAATTCGGTGCCGATGACGCCGCCGCCAACCAAGATGACGCGGTCACCAGTCGGTACGCCATCATCAAAAAGCATATCGCTGTGTAGCAGTTTGCCCGCCTGCAATTTTGCCGCGCTTGGCAGATTCGGCAAAGAGCCGGTGGCAATGATGCTATTTTGGCAAGAGATCTCCTCGCTACCGGCATCGCCATCGATGCGGATACGGCGGGCGTCAATAAAGCTGCCGATTCCTTGGTAGAGAACGACGCCCAAGCGTTTGAGATAGTCGACATAGCTCTCGCGCACGGTTTCCACCACCTTGCGCTGGTGCTGCCAAGCCTGTGCCATATCGCCGCGCAGGGCCGGGCCGACGATGCCGCGCTTGGCAAAGTGGCGACTGTTCTCGATCCAGCGGGCGCTTTCGTGCCAGTCCTTTTTCGGTACGCAACCGCGGTTGAGGCAGGTACCACCCCAGATGCCTTTCTCGATGATGGCAACCTTTTTGCCGCGCAGAGCGCCAAGAACTGCCGCCCGATAGCCTCCGGGGCCACTACCGATAATAACGATGTCGAATTCTTTCATGGTTTCCTCGCGCCGTTTTTCGCATTCTAGCGTTTTTTAGCCGAGAACTCAGCCCCAACACTTCTTGCATCGACAGGTCGGGCGCCGTTTCGCTATGCTTACTCGCGAAACCTAGTAGGGCATGACAATGATGAAACATCTCGTATTGGCTGCGGTGGACGGATCCCAAAACGCCTTGGTGGCAGCGGGGGTGGCAGCGCGCTTTGCAAAACTTGTTTCCGGGCGGTTGGGTCTGGTGACGGTGTTGCAAGTGCCGCGGGTGCCTCTCGGTTTTGGCAGTGGCTTGTTTTCCGATGATCTGCGCGAGCGCTTGATGGAGGAGGCGCGAGCGGAAGCTGAGGGTGCCCTGCAGGGAGTAGCAGAACGAATCCATACGGCCTGTGGCCTGCTGCAGATGCCGGAATATTTCATCGTTACCGGTGTTCCGGAAGTCGAGATTCCGAAGATCGTTGCCGCGGATCCCCAGATTATCATGGTGGTGGTCGGGCGTCAGGGCTTCGGTACCGAGAGTAAACCCCGCGGTTTGCCTCATGCCTTGGGCGACTTGGGGGCTAAGCTGAGTATGAGTCTTCGGGTTCCGGTCCTTACTGTGCCAGCGGATGCCCTGGAGGGGCAGATCTGCGCCGGTATTGCTCAAATCGCTCCCACGACCGACAAAGAAGAGGGCTGAGGGTGGAGATCTACCTGCCGATCGCCCACATGGATATCAATATCGCCATGATCGTCGGTTTTGGTCTCGTGGTCGGGTTTCTCTCGGGTCTTACCGGCGTGGGGGGCGGTTTTTTGATTACCCCTCTACTCATTTTTGTTGGTGTACCACCGCTGATCGCGGTGGGGACAGGCGCAGCGCAAATCGTTGGCGCGTCGGCGGTTGGCAGTTACTCCCACTGGCGCATGGGCAATGTCGATATGCGCATGGCCCTCGTCCTCCTTATTGGTAGTTGGACCGGTGGCTTGCTTGGTGTACATGTGGCCAAGCTCCTGGAGCAGAGTGGTCACTTTGGTCTCGTAGTTACTTTTCTCTATGTGGGTCTTCTGGGCTTCATCGGCATCTCCATGTTGATAGAGGCGCTGATGGCCGTGCGTGGCAAGAAGAGGGTCAAGCGAGCGAAAGAGAAAGGCGCTTCCTGGACGGATCGTTTGCCTTGGCAGATGAATTTCCCGGTTTCCGATTTGCGCACCTCGCTGCTTATACCTCTTGGCCTCGGGGTTGCCGTTGGTACATTGACTGCCCTGATGGGAGTGGGCGGCGGATTTGTGATGGTGCCCATCATGCTGTACGTGCTGAAAATGCCGACCAAGGTCGTCATTGGTACTTCTCTCTTTCAGCTTCTTTTTACCACCGCCGAAGTGGGCATTTTGCAGGCAGGAATGAATCATGCTGTGGATCCCTACCTTGCCCTGGCTCTGGTTCTCGGCTCCATTTTTGGTACCCAATTCGGTGCCCGTCTGGGAGCGCGCATGCCCGGTGAGCAGCTGCGGTTGGTACTGGCCCTGGTGGTTGTGGCGGTAGCGGTGAAAATGGGTTTGGGACTGGTAATTCCGCCAGAAAATGTCTTTCAAGTCGTGCAGGTGCTGTAATGCGGAACCGCATGCGGCTCTTCGGCTTACTCACACTCCTGCTGCTGCCCGGGTTTGTTTTACCGATTGCTGCGCGAGCAGCGTCGGCGGCGCCCAGCCTGGTCCTAGGTACTGGGAACGACAAGGTGGATGTCACCAGTCGTTTTCTCGGTCGCGATCTGGTCATTTTTGGTGCCCTGTCGCATCCTGGCCAAGTCATTGTGGTGCTGCGTTCGCCCGATGCGGCGGTGGCGGTAACACAGAAAAATCAAATGGGGCCGCTCTGGATTACTGGACAGAAGGTCACCGTCAGTCACTTTCCTGGCGTGCTGCAGATCCTTTCCTCTCGATCTTTGGAGCAGATTTTGCCGGTGTCGGAGAGAGCTCGCCTTGGGCTCGATCCCGATAGTATCCTCAAAGATGCCAAGTACGAACCTTTGCCAAAGGATGTCGCCGCATGGCAAGCGGCGGTTCTTGCCGCCAAGGAAAAACAGGGTGCCTATCGGCTCAATCCCGCGGGAGTAAGGATACAGGACGGCCGCCTCTTCTCGGCGCACCTCCAATTACCCGCCTCGCTGCCGCTCGGCAGCTATGATCTCGACGTCTACTTGGTCAATCAGGGCAAGGTATTGGCGCAAAGCACCCAAACCATCGAAGTGCAGCAGGTGGGTGTGGAGGAGTGGATCGCCAAATATGCCGATCAGCAGCCCTGGTTATATGGCGTCGTCCTTACCCTGCTCTTGGCCTCTCTTGGCCTCGGGTTGGGCGTTGTGATGCAGCGCAAAAGCTAGCCGAACGCCGGTGATGTCTCAGTCGCCGGCGGGAACTGGCCCTAGGCTAGGCCGGAGATGTAGCTGCCGGATACGCCAGGGCGAATGCTCCGCCTGCAGTTCTGCGTTCAGCGAGGTTTCTATCTCCAGCGCTAGCTGGCGCTGCACTTGCTGGCTATTGGCCAGATCGGCAAGGGCGGGAAAGCGCAGAAAAACATTGCCGATGCGTTCTTGCTCTCGGGGTCCGTTGAGGCGCGGCAGCCCCACCTGCCGTGGTCCTTCGACTACTGCCAGCGGCCGGATTTGCAAGGCAAGCTCCTGACCGTTGCGATGCACCACCGATCCGTAGCTGCCTAATGGAACCGTGGCTGTACGAGCTTCTGGTACAGGCGCCGCTTTGCTGGGTTTGGCAGGGCGGGCGGGGGTGGGTGCGCGATGCATGGTAAAGAAGGCTAATGCGCCAACGGCCGCCAGCGCCGCGGCAATACCCAATCCCCAACCGCCTCTTTTCGCCATTCCTCTGGTCTCCTAGTCAGCCGCCAAGCTTGATTTTTACTCTACGTTACAATACACCCTATTCGGTTTTGCCCGGTTTTTCGAGGACGTAGTGGTTTTCCGGAACGTCCTCGCCGTGGCGGCGCAGGGGAAGGGTGTAGATGCTTGCCGGGAGCAACATGCGCCGTACGGCAAAGGCGACCACGGAAGTCAGCATGGCGGGGAGCAGCGCATCGTAGCTGCCCGTCAGCTCGACGGCCATGACCGGTGCGCTGAGCAGCGCGCCAGTAGTGGCGGAGACCATGCCCGCCATACCGCAAAGTGCAAACAGACCGGTAAGCTGTCCGGGTAGCAGGTGCCAGCCCTGGAGTAGTCCAGCATAGAGACTACCGATGCCCGCGCCGAGGAAGAGAGAAGGCGAGAAAATCCCGCCGGAGCCGCCAGAGCCAATCGTCAGGCTGGTCGCTACGAGCTTTAGGAGCAGGAGCAGCAAGAGGACCTCCCCCGCCTGCAGTTGCCCGCTGAGAATGTCCCCAATACCGGCATAGCTGCCGCCAATCAGGTAATAATGACCAGTGAGACGAAAAGCGAGAAGCAATAACAGGCCGACTAAAAACATCCCCAGGGCATGGCGTAGATAGTTGTTGGCAATCCATTTTTCGCTGTATTGAGCGGTAAAAGTCAGGCTTGCGATGAAGAGGATGGCGGCAACGGCGTCCAGCGCGGCGAGAGCAACAAAGAGCGGCAGTTGCATGGCCTGATTGATGAGTGCTGCCGGTACCGTTGGCAGCAAATGGAAATTACCAAAAAACAACTCGGTAATTTGGCTGGCGCTGATGGTCGCGATCAAGGTGGAGAGGATGGTCCACGGACGCCAATCGGGGACGATGATTTCCATCGCCAGAAACCAGCCCCCCAGGGGGGCATTGAAAACCGCCGCAATGCCTGCCCCCACGCCACACCCGAGTAAATGGATGCGGCGATGGGCGGGTATGGAAAAGAGGCTGTTGAGCCAGGCGGTAATGGCGGCGCCAAACTGCATGGCGGGCCCCTCGCGTCCTGCGGAACCGCCAGTGCCAATGGTAATGGCAGTGGCCAGGGGGCGGAGCAGAGCGAGGTTGCGCGGCATACGCCCGTCGCGGTAGTGCGCCGCCTCCAGCACTTGGGTCACACCTGCGCCCTGAATGCCCGAACCGTAGCGCCGCGCCAAAAACACCACCAGCAGGGCGCCGAGGGTTGGCACCAGGGGCAAGGCCCAGGACCACGGCGATGGTCGGCCCTGGATTTCTCCCTGCAAGCTCCACGTGCCATACAGGGTGATGTTATGGACGATGATGAGCAGGTAATGGAAAGCGACGGCACCGGCACCGGTAAGGATCCCGATCAATGCTCCCAGCAGAGCGAGTAGCGGTCCCTCGCCAAAGGCGCCATGTTCCGGATGCCAAAAATGCCATTCGCTGCGGGTCGCTTTCTCGGCGCTCATTCGATATTGGAGTCGTGAAACCCTGGCGGAATCTCCAGCTCCTGCCAGCGGATGCCGCGAGTGGACAATTCGGTGGCCAGGGCAGACCAGGCGGCGCCCAGAGCCGCAGCCTCACCGCGCAAACCGATTTCAATTTGCGTTCCCTCGGCGCGAAAGCTCGGCAGGCTAGAAAACTCGATTTGCGGATGCGCGGCGCAGAAGCATTCCATGAATTCCACCCAGTCACTTTCCTTCTCGCCTAGCAATACGACGCGCAGCTGTTTTGCCGGCGTACGGAGAGGAAAGTCTCGCTCCAGCACCCATTCGCTCATCGGCTCGGCCATCTGCGGAAAGCCGGGGAAAAAATAGCCGTTGTGTAGCTGAAAGCCCGGCACTTGATTGACTGGGTTGGGGATGATGCGAGCGCCAGCCGGTAAATCTGCCATACGAATGCGGATGGGCTCCGCACCCACCCCAAAGCGTTGACGAATCAGCGCCGCTGCTTCGGGATGCTGCTGCAGGGGAAGATCGCGGGCAGCGGCGGCAACAGCGCGGGTGAGGTCGTCGGGGGTGGCACCGAGGCCCCCGAAAGAAAAAAAGGGGCAGTCCTGGGCAAAGGCCCAGCGGTATTGGGCGAGCAAATCGTCCCAACGGTCGGCCACGAGCAAACACCAGCCGATTTCGTAGCCACGCGCAAGGGCTTGGGAACGGGTGCGGGCAAAGTGGCAGTCTTCGCGTTTGCCAAGCAGGATCTCGGAGCCGACAATGACGATGCCCAGGCGAGCGCTCATCCACGGCTCTCGGGATTGAGGATCAGTAATTCCGGGCTCGAATACCCACGCCGCCACAAGGCACGCCCTTCGTCGAGGACACAACTACCGTCAAGCAGATACCCTAACGCTTGCGGGTAGAGCCGATGCTCCAAAGCCAGTACCCGCGCCGCCAACGCCTCGGCGTCATCCTCTGCCAAAACGGGCAGAATACCTTGGCTGATGATGGGTCCGGCATCGAGTTCCGGGGTCACAAAATGCACCGTGGCGCCGTGCCAGCGAACCCCCGCCGCCAGGGCGCGAGCGTGGGTATGCAAGCCGGGAAAGGCGGGAAGCAGCGAGGGATGAATGTTGACCAAGCGACCCAGATAGCTCTCCACAAAGCCGTTGCTAAGCTGACGCAGGAAGCCGGCGAGGATGATCCAGTCGGGCCGGTGACGATCGATTTCTGCTGCCAGTGCCCGATCGAAGCTTTCTCGATCAGGGAAATCGCGATGCGGGACGACGACCGTCGGTAGACCATGTTCTTGGCACCAGACAAGCCCCGCGGCCTTGTCGTGGTTGGCGATGACGGCGACGATGCGGGCGGCCAGGCGAACACCGGCACAGGCCTGATGGATGGCACGTAGATTACTACCGCGCCCGGAAATCAGTACTACCAGCCGCTGCTCAGTCAAGATAGACGACCTTTTTTTCTGGCCCCGCTTCCAGTTGGCCGACGCAATAGGCACGGTGACCCGCGTCTGCAAGAATTTGTAGGGCGCGATCCCGTTCCGCCCAGGGGACGATGGTGACCATGCCGATGCCTAGGTTAAAGACGCGTCGCATCTCCTCGTCTTCCACCTGTCCTTGCTCCTGCAGCCACCGGAAGATGCCGGGTTGCGGCCAAGAATGCGGATCGACATGTGCGACGAGCCCGCTCGGCAGGGAACGGGGCAAGTTTTCGGTCAGACCGCCGCCGGTGATGTGGGCTAAGGCATGCACGGTCACCTGCTGGCGCAAGGCCTGAATGGCGCGTACGTAAATCTCGGTTGGACGCAGTAGTAGTTCGATGAGGGGTTCGCCATCGATTTGCAGGTGCTGGTGGGCACCAGCGCGCACGAGAATCTGACGGATTAGCGAGTAGCCATTGCTGTGGGGGCCGGAGGATGCGATACCGATGAGGGCATCGCCGGCGGCGCAGGCGCTACCATCGAGGATGGCGTCGCGTTCGACGATGCCGACGGCAAAACCGGCGAGATCATAATGATCGCTGGGATACATGCCCGGCATTTCCGCGGTCTCGCCGCCCAGCAGGGCGCAGCCAGCCTGCTGGCAACCAGCACTAATGCCGGCAATTACCTGCTCCGCTACTTCTACATCGAGTTTGCTACAGGCGTAGTAGTCGAGAAACCATAGAGGCTCTGCTCCGGAAACGAGAATATCGTTGACGCACATGGCAACAAGATCGATACCGATGCCATCATGCTTTTTTGCCTCCAGGGCGAGCAAGAGCTTGGTGCCGACACCATCGGTACCGGAAACGAGCACCGGCTGGCGGTAACCCGCTGGCAGAGCGAAGAGCCCACCAAAACCACCGAGGCCGCCGATCACTTCCGGGCGCTGCGTTCCCTGGGCCAGGGGTTTGATACGCTCCACCAGCCGATTGCCCGCATCGATGTCGACACCGGCGCGCTGATAGGTAAGGGGGTCTTTCGGCTCCATAGCAAACTCCTGGATGGTGATAAAGCGATGGTACGAAGCCATGCGCTCCGCGGCAAGCCAAAAAAAACCCGCAGAGGTTGCGGGTTTGTAACAGCAGAGGAAATGATTCGTTAAAAACGCTTGAAGACCTGTCCGCTTTTAGCAGCCTGGTAACGCGCTTCCACCACGGACCAATCCATGTTCTTGTGCAGGGCGGCCAAGTAATCGGCGCGACCCATGGCCTTCCAGTCGACCATGTAGGCATGTTCCCAGACGTCGACCACTACCAGTGGGCTGAAGCCGCCAATATTGCCGTCTTCGTGCAACTGCAAGAAATGGTTGTTGATTTGCCCTGTGGTGGCGTCGTAGTAGCAGATCGCCCAGCCAATTGCGCGACTCTTGCCTGCGGCCATCAGATCCTCATGCCAAGCCTCGGCGCTGCCAAACTGCTCGCTCACCGCGGCTTTGAAGCCCGGGGCATGATCCATGCTACTGCCGGGCTTGAGTTGGGCAAAGTAATACTCATGCAAGACCATGCCATTGTACTCGAAGCCGAAGCGGCGCCGACGATCGGCATAGGTGAGTGATGCCCCTTTGCCAGCTGCCCGCATCTCTTCCAATTCCTTGCGCAGGGCATTACTTTGCGCGACGTAGCCCTTGTACAAACCCCAATGGTCATTGATTTGTTCATCGGTGATGCCATCGAGGCCGCTAGGCTTGAGTTCTTCCCGTACCGTGTATTCAGACATTAGTGCTCTCCTGTAGCTGAGTGGGGTGAACTGCTGAAATTGTAGTCGCCGGGCAGTGTGGCCTGCAAACGACATGCGGGTCCGTTGGATTCGGTTCCGAGGATTGGCGACTGCTGCTACACTCGACCCTACCATGGTAGCCAGCCTATTCGATAGGGGATGATGACTCCCACTCAGCACATGGGGCAGCAGCTCTTGCCGCTGCAGCCCAGGCATTCACCCTGCGTGGACAACCTCCCCGGCCTTGCAGACGAATTATCGCTCGCCTTGCGTCAGTTGAAGTCGGGTACGCACCCCCTCTGTATTTATGGAGAGCCTGGCATGGGCAAGACCCATTGGCTGCTGTGGGCGGCTTTTGGTGAAGATGCTTGGGCTCCCTATATCGATTGCCGAGCCCGGGAGACCACTCCCGAAACGGTCCTCGACTGCCGCGCGGCCCCTTTCCTTTGCCTAGATAATGTCGACGCCTGGGCTAATCGAGAGAAAGAGGAGACGCTGTTCTGCCTGTACAACGAGCGACAGGAGCGTGGCTTACCCTGGCTCATTAGTTGCAATCACCCACCCCCGCACTGGCGACTACCAGATTGGGAAAGCAGGCTCGCCGGCTTTACCCAGTATCGGCTCGAACATCCGTGCGAAGAGCAACTGCATGCGCTTATCGCGGTTATCGCACGTCGTTTCGGCCCGGCCTTTGATAGCGCTCTCGTCGGTTATCTAGCGTCTCGAGAGACACGCAACTTGCGTCAATTGACCGAGCTCATCGAGGGTTTTCAGTATTGGCTGTGGCAGAAAAAAGCCGCACCCAGTGTGCAACAGTGGCGCCTGTTTCATCGCGACAGAGATGCCAGAATTGCTGAGTAGTCAGGGTAAGTCTGGCGTGAGCCGCTGGTATCCGCAGCCAGATAGCCCGGGGTGGAAAAGAATCCTGCTGCGCCTGCTGCGTGCAGGATGGTCATTTTGGCATGATGACTGTGTGGATCGCGCCTCTCTCCTTGCCTACACCACGTTGTTGGCCATTGTGCCGCTGTTGGCGGTGGTTTTCAGTCTCTGGAATATGATTGGCTTTGCTGCGGATAAGCGTCCTTTGGTCGAGCGGATTGTTTTTCAGAGTTTTGTTCCGCAAGTGGGCGATACCATCATCCACTGGCTCAATGTGCTTGCGGCTCGTGGTGCCAGTTTGGGATGGTTTGGCTTGATTGGCCTGACAGTTACTGCCTTGTTATTGATTGTGCAGGTCGAAAGGCATTTTAATGCAATTTGGGGAATGCCGAAAAAAAACCATTTTCTACATCGCCTGTTGCGCTATATTATTTTGATTCTTCTGGCCCCAATCGCTAGCGCAATATTGCTCCTTTCCTTGGGGCCGGTACAACACTGGCTGAGTCGCTTCGGCACCCTTCCGGTATTTCCTGAACAACTCAATCTGCTCATAGCATTTTTGGTGGAGATGCTGTTTTTTGCATTTCTATATCGTGTTCTACCGGCGGCCAATGTATATTCTGGCGATGCCTTTGCGGGAGCATTCAGTGCTTCTGTATTACTGAGTTTGGCAAAACTGCTGCTAACGCTGTATTTTCAGTATTCGACCACACAAACGCTGTACGGTGCTCTCGGTCTGCTCCCGGTGTTTCTCTTATGGCTATATTTGGTGTGGCTATCGGTGTTGTTTGGGGCAGAAGTGGCGGCAGCTCGGCAAGTTCGGGAAGGCTCGACTCGGGATTAGCCCGTGGGGATGCAGCGAGGCGACTTTTCGGTACAATAGCGGCAGAATGATGAGAAAGGACATTGCGATGAAAACCCTGTTTTTGCTGAGCACAGCTGTACTGGCTGTGACCCTGGCCGGCTGTGCAAGTAGCACCAACAATGGGCTCCCCTATGCCGGCCAGCAAATGCCAACCCTGCCGCAGTATGTTGCGGCGCCGCAGCCCGCCCCTTTGCGACCGGCGCCTCGGCCCATCGTGCAAGCGCCGCGGATATCCAAGCCTGCCTTGCCCAGCATTCGTGAAGAAAATATTCCGCTACAGTCGTCGCTCAGCGCCGAGCCTTCTCTGCCAACGGTAAGCACTGCTACTGCCGAGGCGCACAAGGAGATTGCCAAGGCCGGTGCCGCTATTAGCAGTAGCAACTTCGCCCATACTTGGACTGGGGATTTACAAAGTGCCCGCCAGCAGAGCACCGCTTGTGTTGGCGAAACCGGAGCGCAGCGCTCCGCCTGTTGGCAGGGTGTGGCCGCCTGGTCTCAGGCGCGAGCGACGGCCTATGGTAAGGCACAATCGCTTCTGACGGGGGCGCAGGCGCAGCAGGCGGGTGCCGCGCAGAAATTTTTCCAGACCACCGGCCAATGGGCCGATGCCTGCAGTAGCCTTTCGGCAGCAGATTGTGGCAAATCTCCCTTGATTGCCAAAATGCAGCAGTGGAAATCCTCGGTAGGAATCGCCGCACCCAGCAGCAATTGAGGGGTGGCAGCAGGGGCAGTTGGGCCGCCTTGGGCGGCCCGGAGGGTTTTCAGCTCTTGGGAACGTAGATATCGCACCAACCCTTGGGGCTGATCTTTCCCGCTACGGCCTTGCATTCGCCGTCTGCGGTGGGAGTGGAACCAGGAATGAACAACTTACAGTTGCTGCACATTTCCGATCCTTTTGGTTGGTCGCGATAGTTCACTGCCGTCTTCGCCATCTTGTCCGCCGCTTCGGCACGGCTGGTGAAGAGCAGGGGGGCAACGGCAGCAGCCCCAATAAATGCGGCACTTTGGCGAAGCCAGTCGCGGCGATTGATTTTCGGTGTTTCCGTACTCATCTCTATCTCCTGTCGTGGATCAAGCCCACCGACTATACCCAAGTCGACAGCCGGTTGTACACAAGGCTCTGAGCCCATACGACGGCTTGCTTTTGTGCAGAGACTTTTCTATTCTCTCCCACTCGCAAAGATTGGGCGGTTAGCTCAGCGGTAGAGCACTGCCTTCACACGGCAGGGGTCACAGGTTCGAACCCTGTATCGCCCACCAATCAACATCTTCAGGCTGCTGGACCTAGAGGCTTACGTAAGGTGCGCAAAAAGCGCCGGTGTTGCGGCGTGTTGAATTCTAAGTGCTTGTATACCCGCAGCTTGGCCCAGTCTTCGATGAAGATCCAGACGATACAGTAGCCCCAGACCGCACCGGCTTCTGCCCAGCTGATCGATGGCACCAATCCCATGGGGTAGACCACAAAGAGAGTGGCGGCCGCCTTGGTGAGGATGGCAGACCAAAGCAGCGTGGCCGACGGCCAAGGTTGCTGGAGAAAGGGTTTGCGCGTGCGAGCAATGAAGAGGGTGAGATGCCCGGCAACTGCCAGCTTCAGGAAAATCAGCGTTTGTAGGTGCGGGATGTCCATGTGAAAGAGATCCATGGCAATAAGCATCATGCCAAAGGTCTCCACTACGCCAATCAAGCCCAGTACCGTCGATACGGTCAGCACCCGTCGCATGTCCCAGCGCACCGGCTCGGGGTCGAGCCATGTGTTGTCGGTGGCAATGGCCATGATCGGGACGTCATTGAAGAAGGCGAGGAGGATGATCATGATCGCCGTAATGGGATAAAAATTGAACGCAAGCATGGCGAGGACCACAAAAACCATGATGCGGATAGTCTCGACGATGCGATAGATGGCGTAACTATTCATGCGCTCGAAGATCCGCCGCGCCTCCTCGATGGCGCTGATGATCACGTTCAAGCCGGGCGCCATTAGTACCAAGGCAGCCGCCGCCCGCGCCGCATCCGTTGCCCCGGAAACCGCAATCCCCACGTCGGCCTGTTTGAGGGCGGGCGCGTCGTTGACGCCATCACCGGTCATCCCCACCAAGTATCCCTCGGCCTGGAGCGCTTTGACGATGCCATACTTATCTTCTGGAAAGACCTGAGCAAATCCATCGGCGGCAGCGATTTTGTGGCGCAGCTCGGGGTCACTCTGGCGAACATCGGCATGCTCGGCAAAGATTTGATCGGCGGGCAGGATTCCGGTCCCCAGCCCCAACTGGCCGGCAATTTCCTTGGCAATGGCGACATTGTCGCCGGTCACCATTTTTACGGAGATGCCGTGGGCCTGGGCCTGGGCGATGGTGTCTTTGGAATCCTCCCGTGGTGGATCGAAGAGCGGGACGATGCCCAAAAACTCCCATTCCCCCGATTCCGTCTTACGCGCCACACCCAGGGTGCGATACCCTTTTCGCGCCAGGGCCTCGATCTGCGCTTGCAGTGCCTGTAGTTGTGCCGGCGCTAAGCTCTGGCAGAGCCCGAGGATCACCTGCGGAGCGCCTTTGCTCACCGTCCAAACGCTACCATCGGGAGCCTGCACCCGTGCCTCGGTGCGCTTGCCGACGGGGTCGAAGGGGGTAAAATGCTGTTGCTGCCAGCCGATCAAAAGCTGCTGATTGCCCACCGCAGCGAGTACGGCAAGATCGATGCTGTCTTGATCCTCGGCCTTGGAAGCCAGGGCAGCCGCGCGCAGCACATCATCCTTGTCTACCCCAGCTGCCGCCTCGATCTCGCCCAGGGTCAGGCGATTCTGGGTCAGGGTGCCGGTTTTATCCGAGCAGAGAATCTGCATGCCTGCCATCTCTTCGATAGACTCCAAGCGGGTAACGATGGCCCGCATGCGCGAGAGCTTCAGAGCGCCCAGGGCCATGGTCACCGACAACACCGCCGGCATGGCAACGGGAATGGAGGCTACGGTCAAAATCAGGGCAAATTGCAGCAAGGTTAAAAAAGATTCGCCACGGAAGAGCTCTACGGTAATCAGTATGGCAACGAGCCCAAGGGCAATATAAATAAGATAATCCCCGATTCGTAGTACTGCCTTTTGAAAATGCGATACGGCGCCTGCTTGTTGCACCAATCCTGCCGTTTTGCCAAAAAAGGTGTGCATGCCGGTGGCGGTAACCACCGCTAGCATTTCACCCTGCTTAACGATAGTCCCAGAGTAGGCGAGATCACCGGTTTTCTTGCTCACCGGCAAAGATTCGCCAGTAAGCGCTGATTGGTCGACGCTGAGATAATCTCCGTCCAAGAGTTGGAGATCCGCCGGCACGATGTCGCCCAAGCGGATACGCAAAACATCGCCTGGTACCAATTGGGTGGCAGCGATCTCTTCCCATTGCCCATCGCGCAAGACCCGCGCCTTGAGAGCTAGCTGATTCTTTAGCGCCTCCAGGGCATTGGCGGCCTTGTACTCCTGCCAAAAGCCGATGGCAGCATTGAAGCAGAGCAAAAGCACGATGATCGTGAGGTCTGCCCAGTGTTGAACCAACAGGGAGAGCAGTGCGGCCACCTCGATCATCCACGGAATGGGTCCCCAGAAGTAGCTAAAAAATCGCTGCAACGGACTGATTTTTTTCTCTTGCAGGGCATTAGGACCGTATTGCTGGAGTCGTTTTTCCGCCTCCGTCTGATGTAGTCCGGCGGCACTGCTTTGCAGTTGCTTCAGTGTTTCTGCGATGGATGGTGGGTTTTTCTCGGTGGCCATCGGTCATCTCCTCCCCTAATCGCGCCCGCGTGGCGAAGATTCTATATCGGAGGAGTTTAGCTTATTTTTGGCGCAGCAGACGGACGGGTAGTCCGGTGTCGGCGAGCACGTCTTCGACGGTAACGACGGCGAGAACGTCGTCGGCGCGTTTGGGGGTCTCTCCATTGCGGCAAAGAAGAGCAATTTCCGTTGCACTGCGGCGAAATTCCCCCACCAGCTCATAGAGCTGCACATCGCCGCCGAGTGTAATCCAATCGGTACTGGCAAGCTCCAGCAGGGGAGTATCGCCGGGGAGGTCGCGCCGGTGCAGTAATTCTCGTAGCCGGTGTGCAGCCAGCACTGCAGTGGGTTTGCCATCTTGCAGGAGCAGAGCGTGCGGGGTGCGAGGATAGCGGGATACCAGTTTTTTGAGGTCGCTCAAGCGCCGATGATCGTGTAGACGCAAAAAGGGCGCCTCGCTCAGGCTGGCCACGCTGCGCATGAGGTAGAGATTGCTATGCCGCGCCTCGGGAATGTAGTGGCCGCGGCGTAGCAGTTTGAGGGTATAGATGCTCTCGCGGGTGATCATCCGTCGCAGACCAAAGGCCAGCGACGACACCAGAATAAGCGGCACGATGATGTGGTAATCATTGGTCATCTCGAAGATCATCACGGCACCCGTGACCGCCGCACCCGTCGACGCTGCCACCATACCCGCCATCCCCAAGGCAGCGCCGGTAGCGAGATGCAGCTGGAGGGAGGGAAAAAGAAGATTGGCAAGCAGCACGAAGGCGCCCCCCAATAAAGCGCCCACGTATAGCGAGGGAGAAAAGACGCCGCCGGAACCGCCAGCACCCAGGGTGACGCTGAAGCTCAGAATCTTCAATAGCACCAAGAGCAGGAGGAACGCCGGATTCAGCAAGGTGGAATTGAGCACATCCTGTACCGTGGCGTAGCCCACACCTTCCACGTAGTACTGCCCGGTCGAAAGTCTCAAGAGGTAGATCGTCGCTCCTACCGCCGCCATCCCCAAGACCGCCCGGAGGTAGGGATGCGGTAGCCATTTTTCGAGAAAATCCTCGGTCCAGTAGAGCATTCGCGTGAAAAAGAGGCCGACCGCGCCAACGAGAATGCCGAGGATGGCAAAGAGTAGATAATTTACCGTACCCATGTGCGCGGTATGCGCGATGATGTCGGGCGGAATGATGAAGGAGGGATAGTCTCCTAGCAGCAGCCGGGAGATCAGGGTTGCGGTACCGGTGGCGATCATCACCGGCACCAGGGTGCGGGCGCTGATTTCGACAAGCATCAGCTCGACGGCAAAGAGCACGCCACCAACCGGGGTATTGAAGGTGGCGGCGATTCCCGCACCGGCCCCGGCGGCGATGAGCCCCAAGCGTTGCCACTCGGGCAGACGAATCCACTGCGCAAGAGAGGAGCCAAAGGCGGCGCCAATCTGAATGATGGGGCCTTCCCGTCCCACCGATCCACCGCTGCCGATGGTGATTGCCGATGCCAGCGCCTTGACCAGTACCACTACCGGACGAATGATCCCGGCTCGATAATAAATTGCATCCATGACTTCGGGAACGCCATGACCCTTAGCCTCCGGCGCGAAGTTGCGAACCAACCAGACGACGATGATGCCGCCCACTACGGGTGCCAGGATAATGCCTGCTCCCCAAGGACTCAGGGCGCTATGGTGTAGATCGTTGAAGTTGCTATTGAGTTTGCCGTAAAAGAAGAGATTGTGCATGAGGCCGATAAGGCGGCGAAAAACCACCGCGCCGAGACCGGCAATGACGCCCACAAATATGGCCAGAACAAAATGAAAAAAAGGGTTTTTCCGCACCCGCTGCCAGAGCATACGTCGTTCTTCCAGCGTAACCGGACCTACTGACTGCGAAGATGTGTGAATATCTTGGAGAGCGGACAATTGTTACGCCTGCGATAGCACGGCCCGTGCGCTGACTTCGTCGAAGACTTTACTGTCCACCTTACAATAAATGGCCTTTTCGTCCGTGAAAATGGCAAGTTCGGCGACGCCGGGCAGCGCCAACAGGCGCTCTCGTAGATGATCGGTTGCGCCATCGGGCAGAGAAAAAATCCGGGTGAGCAAATATGGTGGTCGCTGCATACCTAGGCTCACCAGAAACCAGACAATAAAGATTGCCGATACCACCCAAAAGATGGTGCTGTAATTGCGTGTTTCCGGAATATAGAGCAGCCCGCCAAGGAGACCGCCGCAAAACGCCCCCAAAAACTCCGAAGACGTATACACGCCGGTTGCCGTACCTTTGGCGCCGGGATGGCTAAACTTTGCCACCAAGGAAGGTAGGCTCGCTTCGAGAACATTGAACCCCACAAAAAACAGGAAGAGGGCGATGGCGATGATGACGAGATTTTGCGCCGAACTAGCGAGCAACACCGCAGCCAGAATGAGCAGACCAATGGCCAACAGAAAGACCTCTTTGAGCTTGCGTTTGGCTTCACCGACGGCGATGAGAGGAATCATGAACAGGAAAGAGAGCAACATTACCGGAAGATACAACTCCCACTGGGCGGAGAGCGGCAGAATCGGGTGCGCGGGATCGACCAGCACCAACGGCAAGACCACAAAAATCGATGTTAATCCGGTATGTAGCGCAAAGATGCCGAAATCGAGCCGGCGCAGATTTGGGTCTTTCAGCACCTGGGAGAGCATTGCCGGATTGAGTTCGGCATCGCGATGAAATTTGGCAGGAACGCTCGGAATGATGAGATACAGCACCGCAATGGCCAACAAAGACAACACCGCCGTTGCCCAAAAGATTCCAGATACCCCAATGAGGTGGGCCAGAGGTGCTGAAAGCACTAAAGAAATACTGAAGCTGACACCAATGGTGATACCAATGATGGCCATGGCCTTGGTCCAGCGCTCTTCCCGTACGAGATCGGCAGTTAGAGCGATGATCGCCGCAGCAACGGCGCCGGCACCCTGAATGATGCGGCCGATGAGCAGACCGTCGACGCTGGTCGCCAATGCTGCAACAACACTTCCTGCAGCAAAAATCAGCAGACCAGCGGCGATGACCGGCTTTCGACCAATGCGGTCGGAAAGTTTGCCGAAGGGAATCTGCAAGAGGGCCTGGGTCAGTCCATAGGCACCCAGAGCGATGCCGATCAGCGCCGGGTGATCGGCCGCACCTTTGAGGCCGTGGGCATAGACCGAAAAGACTGGTAAGACGAGAAACAGGCCCAACAGGCGCAATCCGAAAATGCCAGCTAGGGAGAATACGGCGCGGCGTTCTCGTTGATCTAAGACGGACATTGCGGATGATCTTGGCATTTGTTTTTCCTATATAAACTGTGCGGCTACGCAGCCGGTGCAGGCACCTGGCCTTGGGATACTAGACTCGGTTGGGATACCGCAAAAAGTCTGTTGCTATCGTAGTGGGGAAGCTGTCATCATTCAAATCGATTTCAATGATAGATATATCGGGAAAGCAGATATATGAAGCTAGATGCCGATCAATTACTTACCCTACTAACCATTGCCGAGACCGGTAGCGTTTCGGAAGCTGCCGCCCGCCTGGAAAGAGGGCAACCAGCCATCTCCGAGCGCATGCGGCGCTTGACCGAGGCTGTTGGCGAGCCCCTATATCGGCGCGAATCTGGTAGGATCGTGCCAACCGCCCTCGGTAAGTTACTACTGCCCGAGATACAGCAATTACGCTCCAAGCTAGACGATATTGAAAAACTGCTGGAACGCCGTCGCTCCCTCGATAGCGGGGAGTTACGTTTTGCCACTACGAGTCTCATCGCCAAATATTTCTTGCCGCCTTATCTGCGAGCATTTCAGGAAGCGCATCCAGGCGTAAACATCTATCTCAAAAGCGGCGTAAGCTTTTGGGAAAACATCAGTCTATCCGATCTCGATGCCTTTTTCTTCGAGGGAGGAATGGAGATACCCAGTCTTCCCAAAAACTTCGAAATCATCCCCTGGATCACGGATGAAATCGTGGCGATTCTCCATCCAGAGCATCCGCTGGCCAGCAAAGAAAAATTTTGTCTGGGTGACTTGGCAGAGTTTCCCCTGATCTGGCGCGAACCTACCTCCGGGGTACGCAAAGTCCTCGAAGCAGCGCTAGCGCGCCTGCACGTGCGCCCGGTGCACTTGGTAGAGGTAGATGATGTCGATTCCGTGGGGGCGATGACCAAGGCCGGGATGGGCATCGGTTTTGTCGATAAATCCGTCTATCTGCAACGCCCGGATTGGGGACTCTGTCATCATCGCGTTACCGACAGTTCTTTGGTGTGGGAGAGTTTTCTGGCAATTCCTAGAGAAACCCTCCGCTCGCGCACCCTTACCGAATTCCTACATATCGTTTTGTAAGGCAGACGCTTTCTACGTTAGCTCAGCTTGTTGTCAGCAATGTGATACGTCGGATCATCGATATCGAAGACGCAAATATCTTTTGCGTTATTCAACAGCTCCAAACAATCCTTGCAGAGATGGCGTAATTGCAGACGTTTTCCGCGTCGTTCATAACGCTCCACCAGGGAGTTTATTGCCTCGATAGCGGAATGATCGATGATTCTGGCGCGTTTGAAGTCGATCACCACGTTCTCGGGATCATTCTTGGGGCTGAAGAGCTCCGAAAATTGGTGTGCCGAGGCAAAGAATAGCGTGCCCTCTACTTCATAGATTCGCCGTCCTTGCTCGTCATCGTGGGTTTTGATCGTCATGTGTTTGGCATGCTCCCAAGCAAAAAGCAGTGCCGATAAAATGACGCCAGTGACCACCGCGAGCGTGATGTTGACAAAAATTGTCATGGCCGCCACCAAAACTCCGATGACGACATCGGCGGCAGGTAATTTGCCAAAAAATCGGAGACTACTCCACTCAAAAGTTTTTTCGACAACCACAAACATGACGCCAACCAATGCGGCGATGGGAACCTGCTCGATCCAGTGCGAGGCAAAGAGGATGATGGCCAGCAGAGCAATCGCAGTGGTAACGCCAGATAAGCGCTTTAATGCATTATTGGTGACATTGATGATGCTCTCGCCAAGTAAGGCACAGCCGCCGGTCGCGCCGAAAAAGCCGCTTACCAGATTGCCAATACCTTGCGCCATGGATTCTTTGTTTGGTTTGCCTCGGGTGTCGGTCATTTCGTCGATGAGATTGAGCGTAAGCAGGGTTTCAATCAGGGCATTGGCAGCGAGAATGAACGAATAGGGGGCGACGATAATCAGTGTGTGTAAAGAAAAAGGCACGTCGGGTATCCGAAAGCTCGGCAAATTACCGGCCAAATGTGCAATATCACCCACCGTTGTGGTCGGAATATGAAAGAGAATTACGACGAAGGTGGTAACCAAGGCGCCGGCTAGGGTGGCTGGAATGGCTTTGGTCAGCAGCGGCAGAAGATAGATCACCGCCATGGTGAGCGCGACGAGTGCGAGCATGATGGCGAGCTGTGTACCGTGCATCCATTGCTCTACGCCCGAAGGCGTTACTACCTTGAAATGATCGATCTGCGCCAAAAAAATAACTACCGCCAGACCGTTGATAAATCCTAAATTTACTTGCCGTGGAATGATACGCACATATTTGCTGAGTTTGGCCAGAGAAAAAATGATCTGAATGACGCCCATGAGGATGACGGCAGCAAAGACGTAGTCGATACCATATTTGAGCATAAGCGCGGTCATCACGACGGCGGTGGCGCCACTGAAAGCGGAGACCATGCCTGGACGGCCGCCCAATACAGAGGTGATTAAGACCATAAAAAAAGCACCATACAAGCCAGTAATCAGAGGCACATGGGCAACAAAGGAAAAGGCAATAGCCTCGGGTACCAGTGCCAAGGCAATCAGCAGCCCGCTGAGCACATTGGTTTTGACTTCGGAAAAGGTATACGTTTCGCGCATAAAGGCGTTCTCCAGGTAGAGAGCGGATTCTGTGTGCGGCCGCGCGGTAGCGGCATCAACTTAGAGCCAGCGTTGGAAAAACTTCAGGAAGATATTCCTGAGCGGTATGACAAGACAGGCAGTGTCTTACATGGGTCCACTTCGTTGCATACAAGCAGGCCATACCGTATCAGAAAACGGCATATTAGCAAAAGCGAAAACGTCTGCAAGCAATGGTAGACCGCAATCACGCCTACTGCGCAGTTGCCTGGCGCGCCCGGCCATACCCCGATCGTAGACTATACTCATTGGTAAATCCTCTCGGCAACACAAGGAGCTACCATGACCACCGCCCAGCATCCTGCCCCAGCCGCACAGCCCTCCCGCCCGGTTTGGGCCACCGCGCAAAAATCCTGCGTTGGTACCGCACTCGGGCCCGCCCGCGTTTGGTTTACCCTGGGGCGGGGTATTCTTACGGAAGTTTTCTACCCGCGTATCGATATTCCTGCCATTCGGGATCTGGGTTTTCTGATTAGCGATGGCCGAGGTTTTTGGCTTGAGCTCAAGTGCCATCCAGATTGGACCCAGACCCTTGCCGACAGTCGGGTGCCGCTACCCAGCATCGAGCATCGCCACGAGCGCTTTCGTTTTCGTTTTGCGGTGGTCGCCGACCCGCGGCGCGACGTGTTGCTGCTCGATTACGAGCTAGAGACCAAAGATCCTCTGCAAGTCTTTGCTCTATGCGCCTCTCGCTTGGGCGGTGATGCCACCGCCAACCATGCCTGGTGCGGGACGTGGGAGGGACGAGAACTCCTGTGGGCGGAGCAGGGACCCTTTGGTCTGGCCTTGCTCTGTCGCGATAGTGCTGGCACGCCGGCTTTTGGTCGCCGCAGTGTCGGTTATGTGGGGAGTAGCGATCTCTGGCAGGATTTGGCCCAGCACGACGGCGTCATGCAGTGGCAATACGAGAGCGCGGGTCCCGGCGAAGTGGCTTTGGCGGGTGAGTTACCCCAGCGCGGCACCCTGGCCTTGGGCCTTGGCACCAGCAAAGAGGCGGCAGCGACCAACGCTTGGGCCAGTCTTGCCGAGGGTTTTGCGGAAATCCGCAACGGCTATACCGCCGCCTGGTGCCAATGGCACGACAGCCACAAGAAACCTCGTGGTTTCGGTCGGCAGCTTTCCGAAGACATGCTCGCCCTCTACCAGCGCTCCAAGAATGTACTCAAGGTGCATGCCGACCGTACCTTTCCCGGAGCGCTGGTAGCAAGCCTCTCGGTACCCTGGGGGGAGGCCAGCGATAGTCGTGGCGGCTATCACTTGGTGTGGTCGCGGGACTTGGTAGAAAGTGCCGGCGCGGCATTGGCGGCGGGTATGGTGACCGAGGCCCGCGAGGTGCTCTGCTACCTGATCAGCACCCAGCAGGCGGACGGCCATTGGCTGCAGAATCAATGGCTGGGCGGCAAGCCCTTCTGGCAGGGTATTCAACTCGACGAGGCCGCCTTTCCGGTACTCTTGGCCGCATTGCTCAAAGATCATCAGTCCCTTGGAGATACTGCCGTGCACGACATGATCCGCCGCGCCCTGGTCTTCATCCTGCGCGAGGGACCGGTAACCGGGCAGGATCGTTGGGAAGAGGATGCCGGCGTCAATCCCTTTACCTTGGCGGTAGCCATCGCTGCCCTGGTGGAGGGCGCAGAATTTCTCGACGGCAAAGCCGCAGATTGCGCGCGCATGGTTGCCGACTACTGGAATGCTCGGCTCGAGGATTGGACCTTTGTACGCAACACCGATCTGGCGCGCACGCACGGGGTGCAAGGCTATTATCTGCGCATCGCCCCGGCCGACATCCTGGTGCAGGATGGCGCCAAGGAGGAGTGGGTGCAGATCAAGAATCGCGCCCACGACCCCCATCTTCCTGCCGAAGAGCAAGTATCCAACGACTTTTTGCAGCTGGTGCGCTATGGCCTGCGCCGTGCCGACGATCCGCATATCGTCGACTCGGTCAAGGTCATGGATGCCCTCTTGCGCAGTGATACGCCCAATGGGCCGGTTTGGCACCGCTACAATGGCGATGGGTACGGCGAGCATGCCGATGGCAGCCCCTTCGACGGCTGCGGCATTGGGCGCGGCTGGCCGCTCTTGGTTGGAGAACGCGGCCACTACGCCTTGGCGGCGGGGGAAGATGCGCTTCCCTATCTGCACGCCATGGCTGCCATGACCGGGGTTGGCGGTTTACTACCGGAGCAGGTTTGGGATCGCGATCCCATTCCCGAAAAAGGACTGTTTCCGGGACAGCCCAGCGGCTCGGCGATGCCCCTGGTTTGGGCCCACGGCGAATTCGTCAAGCTTTGCCATAGTTTGGCCGCCAAGGCGCCGGTAGACCGCCCGGCAGCAACCTGGGCACGCTACCAGGGCCGGCGCCCACAGCTCGACTATCGCCTGTGGCGTCTGCGCCAACGCCCGCGCCGTCTGCGCCAAGGGCAAGAGTTGCGGGTGCTGTTGCACCGTCCCTTCGTTTTGCACTGGGGCATCAACGGCTGGCAACAGGTGCAAGATACCCCGAGCACGGACTGGGATCTCGGGCATATTGCTATCTTGCCCAGCCAGAAATTCCCGGTTGGAACCCGGTTGCAGTTCACCATCCACTGGCAGGATGACGACTCCTGGCAGGGGGAAAATTTTACCGTGACCATCGAGGAGGAAGAAGATGCTCAACATTGATTTGCAGGGCCGGGTGGCCCTGGTAACCGGAGCGAGTGGCGGTTTGGGCCAAGCCATTGCCACCACACTGGCGGCGGCGGGGGCACGGGTGGCGGTGCATTATGGCAAGGACGAGAAGGGAGCGGCCAAGGTGGTGGAGAGCATCCGCCAGCAGGGTGGTGAGGCGGAGGCCTTCAGCGCCGATGTTGCCGATGTGGATGCCGTTACCCAACTCGTGAACGACGTGCATAAGAAGTTCGGCGCCCTCGATATTCTCATCAACAATGCCGGCATGGACGGGCCGCACCAACTGGTGGGCGCCGACAAGCCCGATGCTTGGCAAAAGGTGATTGCCGTAGACCTTCTCGGTCCGTACTACTGCGCCCGTGCTGCCGTTCCTCTTATGGAGCAGGGTAAGCGGGGGGTAATCATCAACGTAACCTCGGTGCACGAATTTATCCCCTGGGAGGGCTATAGTGCCTACACCAGCGCCAAGGCCGGGCTATCGATGTTTACCAAGACCCTGGCCCAGGAGACGGCAGACAAAGGAATCCGTGCGGTAGCGGTAGCCCCAGGTGCCATCCAGACCCCCATCAATGCCGATGTTTGGGGAAATCCCGATTCCCTCAAAGACCTCGACAAGAAAATTGCCATGGGGCGTTTGGGTAAGCCCGAAGAACTCGCTCAGGTGGTAGCCTTTTTGGCTAGTGATTTGGCGAGCTACATCACGGGAACTACGGTAGCGGTGGATGGCGGCATGCTCATCTATCCCGACTTTCGCCACGGAGGCTAGCATGGACGCCGACATCTTGATCATCGGCAGCGGTGCCGGGGGCGGGACCCTGGCCCGTGCCCTGGCAGACTCCGGTCTGCGTATTCTGATTTTGGAGCGCGGCGATTTTTTGCCCCGGGAATGGGGCAATTGGGACCCGGATACGGTGTTTCGCGAGCATCGCTACCATACCCGCGAGCAGTGGCGCGATGGCGAGGGGCGGCTTTTTTCGCCGGTAACCGGCTACCATGTGGGGGGCAACACCAAATTTTACGGAGCGGCAGTGCTACGCCGGCGGGAGAAGGATTTTGCCGTACGCCAGCACTACGATGGTCCCACCCGCGCCTGGCCCATCAACTACAACGATCTGGCGCCCCACTATGATCAGGCAGAATCCTGGTATTTTACCCATGGCCAAGGCGGCGCCGATCCCACCGAGCCGCCGCGTGGCGCTTATCCTTTCCCGCCCATTCCGCACGAGGCCGCCGTTGCCGAAGTCGACGAAGCCCTGCGCGGCTTGGGCTATCACCCCTTTCCATTACCTCTCGCCATTCATCGCCTGGAGGACGACCCGACACGCAGCCCCTGTGTGCGCTGCCCCACCTGCGATGGATTTCCTTGTCTGCTTCATGCCAAGGGCGATGCCGAGGTCTGCGGGGTGCGGCCGGCCCTCGAGCACGCCAATGTCCGCCTCGAGACCGGGGCATGGGTGCACAAGCTCCTCTGCAGCGCCGACGGCCGCCGCATCGAGGCGGTAGAAACCGACAAAGGCACCTTCCGCGGGCGCGTCGTAGTCCTTGCTGCAGGCGCGGTCAACAGCGCCGCCCTGTTGCTCGCCTCGACTACAGAACGCTTCCCGACCGGGCTGGCCAACCGTAGCGATCAGGTCGGTAGAAACTACATGTGCCATCTCAACAGTGCCTGCATGGCCATTCGCCCCGGTCGAGAAAATCGTAGCGTCTTTCAAAAAACCCTCGCTCTCAACGACTTTTATGAGGATTCCGGGGATCCGGACTATCCCTTTCCCCTCGGCCACATTCAGTCTCTCGGCAAGGTGACTCCCGGCGTACTCCATGCCGAGCGCCCGGGCGTGCCCATTCCAGCAACGGCCTGGGCGGCCAGCCATTCAGTGGATTGGTGGCTTACCACAGAAGACCTGCCGGATCCCGACAATCGCGTTACCCTCGACGCCGATGGGGTGATCCGCCTGCATTGGCAGCCCAAGAACCGCGAAAGCCATCGACGGCTCTGCGCAAAGTGGCGACAGATGCTTCATCGCGTCGGTTTCTTTACGGTTTTTTTTCAACCCATGGATATTTCGGCCACCGCGCATCAGGTGGGAACCTGTCGCTTCGGGGAAGATCCAGCCGACAGCGTTCTCGATCCCAACTGCAAGGCCCACGACCTCGATAACCTCTACGTGGTGGACGCAAGCTTCATGCCCTCCATCAGTGCCGTCAATCCCTCGCTGACCATCATGGCCAATGCCCTGCGGGTTGGTGCGCATCTGCGCCAGCGCTTTGCGGACGGCGAGATATGAAACGGGGGAGCATTGCAGTTTTTACCGCTGGCTTCTTGCAGGGCGCTGCTTTTGTCCTCATCCCCGCCTTGGGTTCGACCCTGCGCGGCGCTCCCTACGACTTGAGCAACAGCAGTTATGGGCTGCTCTACTTCCCAGAAATCCTCGGCGCCGTCCTTGCCGCCCTGGGTGCCGGTAGCATCCACCAGCATTTGGGGGCCAAGGGACTTTTTCGCCTGGGTGCTCTCGTCAATGCCGTAGCTATGGCTTGTCTCACCTTGGCCTATTTTGGCGCTGGCAATTTTCTGTTTGTCCTCCTTCTCGCCGAGACGCTTTTGCTTGGGGTGGGCTTTGGTCTGACCAATGCCGCCATCAATCGCGCTGCCTCTTTGTTATTTACAGGCGCGGCAGCAGCAGCCGTTACCATCCTCAATGCCGTTATTGGTGGTGCCACCGCCGTGTCGCCGGTATTGCTGCACTGGCTCTCCCAGCTAGGCACTTGGAATATTTGGCCAGGCTTATTGCTCATGCTTTGGCTTGCCTTGCTGCTGTTGCCCTTGGCTCGGGAAGAAAAAGCGGATAGCCAGGAATTGGGAGGGCTGCAGGCCTGGCGCCGGAGCATGCTGCCTTTTGCCCTGGGGGTGGTGATCTACGCCATCTGCGAGGGCAGTTTTGGGAGTTGGGCGGATGTGTTGGTGACCGTCGATCGACACCTGCCCGCCGCCTCGGGTGCCCTTGCGCTCTCACTCTTTTGGGGGGGTATGACCGTGGCGCGTTTTCTTCTTGGGGCCATTCCTGACCATTGGCTGCCGCGCCGCTGGACCTATCTGGCAGCACCCGTGGGCATGGCTGCATGCTTTTTGTTGATACCGGAACTCCGCTCTCCTACCGCCTTGATCATGGCTTTTACAGCAGCGGGATTTTCCTGTGGTATCTACTACCCGTACAGCATGTCGTACGGGATTGCGGCGCACCCCAAGGAAGGCACGCAAATGGCTGGTCTTCTCGTGGGCGCGCTGATGGTTGGCGAAGGCATCGGCTCCTCAGGATTAGGACCGCTGCAATCTCTTTTGCCCCTGGACCAGATCTATCGTTTCTCTGCCCTCTGGGCCATTCCGCTGCTGTATCTCGCGTGGCGGAACAGTCGAGTTACGCGAGGCAGCGAGGCGGGCCATGGCTGATCGCGTGCTCATCCTGGGCGGCGGTTTTGCCGGTATCGCCGCCGCCAAGCGCCTGGCAGGACAAGGGCTGCAGGTCACTTTGCTCGATCAACACAATTACCATCTCTTTCAGCCACTGCTTTACCAAGTGGCAACGGGGGAGCTCCTGGGGGAGGCGATCTGCACGCCGCTACGAAGGATTCTTTCCCCGGGCGGGATTGCCTTTCGCCTGGGCCAGGTAGAGACAATCGATCTGCAGCAGCGGCAAGTTGTCCTGGCTGACGAGACTGCGCTTTCCTACGACTATCTGCTGCTCGCCATGGGCACGGTAACAAACTTCTTCGGCAATGATGAACTCGCACAGTCAGCCCTCGATATCAAAGGGCTGCGCGTTGCAGAGCAGGTTCGATCGACCATTCTCCTCGCCTTGGAGCAGGCCAGTCAGGCCCAAGAGCCAACCCTCCGGCAAGCGTGGCTGCATTTTGTCATTGCGGGTGGTGGTGCCGCGGGGGTGGAGTTCTGCGCTTCTTTGCTGGAAACGCTCAAGGAGCTCGTACCCAGCGAGTACCCGGAGCTGGCCCCGCAGGAAATCGAGGTCACCGTGGTGCATGGAGGTGAGCGCCTATTGCCAGGCTTCGCGCCTCGGCTACAGGAGCATGCTGCCCAACGCTTGCGCCGCCTGGGAGCCACGTTACGTCTGCAAACCCACGTGCAGCAGTATGATGGAAGCCAGGTGCACTGCGATCGTGGTCCCGCATTACTGGCAAAAACCCTGATCTGGACGGCGGGCGTAACCGCCAATCCCGTCCTCCAAAAGCTGCCCGTGGGCAAGGGGCATGGCGGTCGCCTTTTGGTGGACCAGTACTTGCGGCTTCCCGATCATCCCGAGGTATTCGTGCTCGGAGATCTGGCTCTGCGACCGGAGGGAGATCCCTGGCCCCAGGTTGCTCCCTTTGCCATACAGTCAGGAGACTATGCCGCGGAGGTGGTTTTGCATTCGGTTCGGCAACAGCCATTGCCAGCGCCTTTTGTTTACCGCGACTTGGGCAGCATGTCGGTCCTGGGGCGATTCGATGCCGTTTGCCAGCTCGGTAAAACGAACTGGACTGGCTATCCTGCTTGGGTGATGTGGCTACTGCTGCATATCTACCGAATCATCGGCGCTCGTAATCGCCTACGCGCATTGGTCGATTGGTCTGGCGACTACCTGCGACGCAGTCCGGCTGTGCAGCTCATTCGCGCCAGGGTAGAAGAGGGAGATGCTTGCAACAAAAAGGTACGCTAGGCTATCTGCGCATAATCAGGTCTCTGGGTGCTTCGATAATCCTATGCTGTTTGGGAATCTCTTGCCGCCACCCTGGCCCGAAGCTACACATTGGGGCGGGCGCATAGATAGCGAATATGTGGGCAACCTTGTGGGTGGGCGTGAACGCAGCACCAGTGCCGACCTATTTGCCTATGCGCACCTGCGTGTGGACTCCAAGCCTTTTGGCCTGGGCCAGGGTCATTTCTATATGCAGGTGCTCGTGGCGCTGAATGCCCACGGTCGCCGGCCCGACGGCGGTGCCGGGCTTACCCAAGCAGCCAGCAATCTCTATTCCGGGCAGCAGCTACGTCTAACCAAATTTTATTATACGGCGTATCGCGGTTCTAGCATTTATCGTGTGGGAATTCTCAATGTCTCGGATTATTTCAGTGTGGTTGATGGTGCGCAATACCTGTTGAATAGTTCCTTTTGTCCTGTGCCCAATATCGGCGCCAACATTTCAGCGACGCCAACCATTCCCTATTCTGGTCTTGGCGTTATGGCCTCGCGCAGGTGGCATGATCAAGAAATCAAGGGAGCAGTATTTCAGGGGGATCCCATTCATCCGTTTAGCGGGGTTTTTAGTCGTGGCAGCTTTGCCATCCTCGAATGGGACCGCGAAACGCAGGTTGGTCACTATACGCTGCAGTGGCAGGCCGGAGCTTGGCAATATACCCAGCGCCGGAGTCTCGTAGACAGTACCGGACCGGCCGGCAATGGTCTCTATTTCGCTGGTGCTGCGGCTGGCGATACGCGGGGAGCTTTTTTGATGGCGGCAAGGAACCTCCGCGGTGGCGATCCGGTTACCACCTTCATGGGTGCTGGTGCGTATTTCTTTGGCTTGCTGCCGCACAGCGGAGAGGACGTTACGGCAATTGGCGTTGCCAATGTTTGGCTACGCGGCGGCGGTACGGAAACCGTCTGGGAATTATCGTATCGCATGCATATCGCCAACAATCTATACCTGCGTCCAGACCTGCAGTATTCCCCCAGACCTTCGGGGCGCTATGCCATCGGCTCTGGTTGCTCTTCTACGCCTGCGTTGGCGCTTCTAATCGGCCCACGCCATGCTCGACTACGAATGTCGCCAGATTCACAATGAGGGAGTTCTTGCCCATCTCGACAAGGGCCCATACTACCAACTCTTTGCGCCGATGATGGAGCAAGGGCAGTGGCGTAAGAAGTTGGTGAAGTGACCAACAGGAGATAGTAGTCGATGTTGCTTTGAGCTCGCGCAATGGCGCGAGCTTTTTCTGTTGGTGATGAATTGGCAAGCCTAGATAATTATGCTATACAGAGAATGAATAAAAATTCTCACAAAATTATTGCTATCAGGTAAAGATATGTCAGCAAAATTGGAAGTAAGGACCGCGCATGATATCTGGCCAAATTTTTTTATTGTTGGAACCGTAAAGGGTGGAACTACTTCTCTATATCGATATCTGCAAGGTCATCCGCAGGTCTTCCTTCCCGATTTTAAAGAGCCGCATTTTTTCTCAAGAATGGTGCCTGTAAAAGAGCGCTTACATCTCGTCGAGTTTGTTGATAACGAGGAAGAATATTTACAGTTATATCAAACCGCAAAAGATTGCCAAGCAATCGGGGATGCAAGCACTTCAAATCTCTGGTGCTCTGAAGCGGCGCAGAGAATCTATCAAAAGATTCCCGATGCCAAGATAATCATTCTCCTTCGAGACCCAATTGCACGCGCTCATTCTCATTACCTGATGGATTATCGAGAGGGAGTAAATAATAAAGATTTTACCGTCAAAATGTTGGAGGAAGATTTTTGTTGTGCCCGAAAAGGTTTTGGTATCTCCTATCTTTATATTGATTTGGGTTTATACTATGAGCAGGTGAACAGATATATAGAGACTTTTGGTAAAGATAACGAACTGGTGTTGCCGTCTCGAGAACTGTTTGAGGATCCGCAGACTATCGTGAAACAGGTGGCTAGCTTTCTAAAAATTGACGCTGCTGCATTTAACCCGGAAGTTTTTGACACGGCGCACAACAGCTTCAAGGCGCCGCGTGGCGCATGGTCGAGAAGAGTTGCTGGGCATCCCTGGGCACGATGGATTGGCTATCATTTATTGTCGAGAAGGCTGCAGTGGTGGCTGTATCAACATCTCATTCTCAAGGCGGCAGACAAGCCAAAAATAGATCCCGAAGTTCAACACTATTTAAAGGAAATTTTTGATCCTGATATCACTAAACTAGAACATCTATTAGGAAAAAAGATTCCTTCTCTGCGTGATTCTTGGTAATTTATTCGTCAAGAAGTTGATGGCCATCGCAACAGGGCTGCGATAGAAAAAATCCCATACGTAGGGCGTATGAGTGGTGCCAACAGCGATGGTTAGCGTAATATGATTATTGAGAACCAACTATCGGACTGTCTTCCATAACAAGAAAAACTGCCCGATAATAGTTGTAAGAGAAGATCCTGAGGCGTGTATGGAACAGCAGCGTGCAACCCCGAGTATGATGTCCTACGCAATATTGTCCCCACAGCGCTGGCGTTCTTGGTGGCGAAAAATGGTCGCTGAGATAGATCATGGCGCCATCATCAAACAGGTTATTGCCGACGGGCGTCTGAGCAATAGTTACGCTTTCATGGTGCTGATCTCGGCAGGGATCGCTACTATCGGGCTGTTGATGAACTCGGCAGCAGTCATCATTGGTGCCATGCTCATCTCTCCTTTGATGGGTCCTATCGTGCTTGCTGGGTTGTCCATTGCACTCGCTGCGCCCAAGCTTCTGGCGCGCAGTGCCCTGGGGCTGCTCGTAGGTATCGTTCTCGCCTTGGCGATCTCGGTCACCATCGTCCACTTCTCGCCACTGCACTACGTTACTACGGAGATCCTCTCCCGCACACGACCCAACCTCTTCGATCTTCTGGTGGCTTTTCTGTCTGGGCTTGCTGGTGGCTACGCGGTGGTGCGCGGGCGTGGCAGCGCTATTGTTGGTGTTGCGATTGCGACGGCACTGATGCCGCCCCTGGCCGTGGTTGGCTATGGCATCGCTACCCTGAGCGGGACAATTGCCGAGGGCGCTGGTTTACTCTTTTTGACCAACCTGGTCGCAATTGCGTTTGCTGTTGCGATCGTTACGCTCTGGTATGGATTTCTGCCTCGAGAATGGCAACGGCGTCATGTACTGTGGCAATCGCTTCTTGCTGCGACGATACTCGCGTTGTTGGCAATTCCGCTTCTGAAGACGCTGCTCACCGTGGCTTCCGAGACCAGTTACACGGAAACGGCTCGCTCTGTTCTTGCTGCAGAAGTCGGAAAGTTTGGAAATGGCAGACTGGTGCAGTTCAATATGAGTTTTCCCCGTACGAAACCATTGGAGGTGCACGCGATCATCGTCAGTCGCCATCCCGACCCAGAGCTTACACGGCTCGCGCAGCAAGCCCTGGCAAAGCATCTCGGTCGACCAGTGGCTTTGCATTTGAGTCAAGTGCAGACCTGGCAGGTTGCCCCCTCTACTGCCCTGGCGCCAACGGTGGCGAGTGTACCAGGGGCGCCATCACTACCTGTGCCAGAGTCGGAGAAAATTGCCGAGACGATTCGGGAGGCCTTTCCCTTTCCGCTCCACATTCTCGATGTTGATGTGGCCAAGAAGGAAATTACCCTACTACCCACCGCAGAGAGTGGAGTCAGCTTGGCGGCATGGCGACAAATGGAGACGCAACTACAAGATCGCTATCGCCACTGGCGAGTGACACTGATTCCTCCTGCCCAGGCGCTGCCAAATGTCGACTTTGCCATTGGTTCGAGTCAGATTGGCGATCAGCAAGCAAAACAAGTCGCAGCCATTGTGTGGGCGCTGCAGCGCTGGCAAGTTGCGCAGGCAGTAGTCGTCGGTCGAGCGAGTACGGTTGGTAATCAAAGTTTCAATGCAAAGCTTGCGGAGGCTCGTGCCAGAACGGTTGCGGAACTACTGCGAGAAGGCGGTATCCAGGCACATACAGAAGCCGAATTCGTGGCCCCCGGTCAGCTGCAGGAGGAGCCGCAACGAGGTTTTTCCTACTACCAAAGCGTCGATATTCGACTGCCGAAATCATCGGCAGGATAAGTAGTTACGCAAGCAATCGCTTCAATCGAGGTTGCCTGTGTCCGATTGGCGAGTTTTGGGCGAGTTCAGTATTTTTGCGACAGCAGAACGGTCGCGACATCGCGCGGATAGGTAAAGGCAGCAAAGACCATGGATATCCCTGCCAACAGTAGAAGAACCAGTAGAATCAAAAAGGCATCTCCCAAGGCCTGAGCGCCGTTGGGGACGACCGCCTGCAGTTTATCGACGAGCAACCCAATCATCAGCGGCGCCAAACCGACTAGCGTGTAGCGCACTGTATTGCGAACGCTTTCTGCCCTTCCCCAGAGGCGGGAGTGCATGATATCCAATCGTGCAGCATCTAAAGTAGGGTTGGTTGCCCCCAAGGCGGCCGCTGCAAGAAAAAAGGCCGGAGTCGAAACCCAGATATTGGCGACGAGAAACGCAGGAAGAAAACTCAGCACAGTGAGAAAAAAGGCGCCAGCTGCAACCCAAACCCGTGCGGCGACGATGCGCCGATGCAAGAGGCGATCAGCAAGCCAACCGCTGAAGAGCACGCCAAGAATTCCGCCGCTGCTGAGCAGCATGAATAGCATACTGGCGGTATCTGCTGACAGTTGAAAACGCAGCATGAGATAAAGATCAGCGAATACCAGAATGCCGGTGAAGTAAAAATAACTAGCGGAAGAGCCCAGAACAAGAATGATATTGGTACGAATGGTCACGATGTAGCGTGCTGCTCGCCACCAGGGCCAGCACGTCGGATCCTCTCGTAACACCCGCTCCGGGAAAGGTTCGATGTGCAAGTCCTGAATCAGGAGGGCAACCTTACGATAGGTAGCCGTACTCGAGGGCTGATGTTGGAGAGATTGACTTGCAAGCTTGCCCATCGCGGTGCGCTCAGGCTCATGCAGATACCTGCGGACGACCACGACACCGAGAGCGCCGAGGGCGGCAAGGCCGGCGAAGGCAATACGCCAATTAAAGAGGCTGCCGATGGTGCTGGCAAGCATCATTCCCACCCCTGCACCTACCAGCTCCCCGCCGACGATAAGCCCAAAAATCCTACCCCGCTGCGCGGGTGGAAAGTAATCACCCGTAAGCGAGGCGACCACTGCGCCTACAGATACGCCACTCGCCCCCACCACCACTTGTGCAAGGAGCAGTTCGGTATAGCCTGCCACCAAGCTGCTCGCTGCCATCCCTAGTGCCCATACGCCCGCAAAAATCGCCAGAAGCCGCACACGATTACGACGATCCACCCATACGCCAGCGACCAAGGTGAGTCCCGCACCGGCTAGAGAGGCAACCGTACCGATCGCACCAAAGCGTGCGTCATCGATATGTAAAGTACTCTCGAGGGCATGCGCCAAGGCCCCGAGGGCGGCGAGGTTAGCAGAGGCAATACCAAGCACCGCTGCCAAAATCACAATCACCTTTGCGCGATCGGAAACGCGTCGTAAAAGCTGGTATTCGAAATGTTCATACCCCGCGCAAATCCAGCGCTCAAGGCTAATGACGGATGATGGGATACGCATAACGGCGCACAACCTCCGGGCTAATCATCACGAGTCCTCGGCTAAGAACCCTCTTTCTACAGAAATTTGGTATCACGTTTCTGGAGTGTGTCGGCCAATATCTCGCGCCAGGGCGGCTACCGCCGCACTCATGGCTTGCGCCTCGCCCGCAGCAGTAGTTTGGACCGTGCTCTGACAACGAAAATGCCCCGCATATTGGAGTGTTCCCGCACCATTCAGTAAAAAATAGTCGGCATCAAGCACGACGATGCCGTTTTCCGTGGGCAGAAATTCCTGCACCTGCACCCGTAGCTGTAGAGGCCGCGATCCGCTTGGTACCGGCGATCCGGCAAGCAGCACCGTGTACTTGCCGGTTTGTCGCCGCAAATCCTCGGCCAAAACGCGCTGCATCATGCCGCCCAACGGCGCAATCCAACGCGTATGATTAGATACCTCTACCCCATTCTTGCCCTTGCCGCGGGTGAGATAGAGGCGGTCGAGGCTTGCCGGCATTTGCACATGGTCGACAAGCAGCACCGCTTGACCGGTAACGAGGGGCTTACTGGGTAGGGGCATGCCCTCGGCCTGCAGGCGGAGATACTCGGTGGGGGTACTGGCACAGGCGGCCAGTAAAAAGCTGACAGAGAACAACGCGACAAGACGAATCCTGGCCATGGTCATTTCCCGATGAGGAGGGCGTTGGGGTGGCTGTTGAGATAATCCGTGAGCTCGCGCAGGGAGACGGCGGCACGACGGAGTTCGTAGAGGGTGCGCGGCAGGGTGCTCGACTCTGGCGCATTGCCGGCACTGCCATTCGCTGCCAGCAGCGCGTCGGCAGCTTGCAATGCCTTTTCGGCTTCGCTACTCGCCTTCTGCACGTGCTGCAAGGTGGCGGGCAAATGCTGCTGGCCGGCAGCTAAAATCGCATTCAAATGGCGGGTGGCAGCCGCGAGGTGGGCGAGGGTTTGTTGGGTCTGCCGCGAGCTGCTCAGGGCGGCAATTTGCTGGGTGGTGACCTGCAGGTTATGGGCAATTTCTGGTAGGGGCAGGGCATGGATCTCGCGCAAAATGCCATCTACCTGGGTCAAGGTATTGGACAACGTACCGCCGGCCACAAAGGGGATTTGCGGTGGATTACCCGGAAGTAGCCGTGCCGCCTGAGGATGCGAGAGATGTTCCAGGACGATCTCTGGGCTGCCGACCAGCGGCGGGTTTTGCGTAAGCTCGGCGCGCAAGCCCCGGGCAATCAGGGCGCGCAGCATGGCATCCATCTGCGGACGCGGATTTTGGATGTTCCATTGGGCGTGCAGCAAGGGGATACGCTGCGGCTCCAGAACCAGATCCACCTGGGTCAGCAGCGCTTTTTGGGTGGGATCGTAACGCATTTGTACCGCCGTTACCGTTCCCACCCGTTGCCCTTCTAGCTGCACCGCTGCGCCTGGCGTCAGACCCTGCGGTCCCCCAGGCAGAACGATTTGGTAGGCAACAGCGTCTTTTCGTGGTGCCCAGCGCGCCGCCTCGGCATTGGGATAGAGGGGAAAACGCATATTCTCCCTAGCCGGCGGCGCCGATTCCGGGGTGAGTACGGAAATGGCCCCGGAGAATATCGCGTCGGCGGGTGGAATATGTAGCCCCGAATCCTTGCCGAAGAGCTGAAAGCTCACACTCCCGGAGTTCCAGAAGCGGCTGCTGGCGTTGATCAGATGCAAATACTTTTCGGAAATGAAGGCATAAATGAGAAAACCGTGCCCTTCGGGCGCTTGCGCCTTGCCGCGCACCTCGCCAATTTGCATGCCCTGGTACAGGATGGGCGCGGCCCGCTGTACGCTATCGAAGCGCTGGCTGGTAAGGACGAGGGTCAGCCCCTTGGGCTCGCTCTTGAGCACGGGCTCTTGCAGCAGACCGGTAACCTTGTGCACGGTTGCGCCAGGGTGCGGATCCACACCAATGTAGGGGCCAGCGATCAGCGATTTCAGCGAGCTCAGATCGGTAAAACTCACTTCCTTGCCGGCAATCCAATAACGCGGTCCCTTGCCCAGGTGGCCGGCCATGTAAGGGTCGAAGTGCAGGGTAACCGCCATTTCATTGAGGGATTTTGCCAGTCGCGTTGCCGTGACTTGGCCGACGGTAACCCCGCGGTATTTGACCGCGGTATGGTTGGGCTTGATGCCGCCGCTGGTAGGAAACTCTACGGTAACCGTCGGACCCTGGTCGAGATAACTGCGCAGGGCCAACCAGCCGACAATCGCCAAAGCGGCAACCGGTACTGCCCAAATCAGGCCCGGCCAGCGGGGTTTACGGGTTTGCGCTTGCGGTGTCGGCATAGGTATCGGTTTGTGCTTGATCCACGCTCTGCCAGAGCAGGCGCGGGTCAAAAATTTCCGTGGCAATCATGGTGAGAATGACTACTGCAAGAAAGAAGGGTAGCGCTTTTCCTACATAGACCGCCAGCAGGCCAGACAGATGCATCAGCGGCAAAAAGACGGCAACGGTAAAAACATCGATGTGCGACCAGCGACCAATCTGGCGGATCACGCGAAACCAGCGCGTCTTGGTCTGTAACCATTCGTGAGAGTGTCTGTGCACCGAAATCAAAAACCAACTGAGCCCTGAAAGCTTGAGAAAAGGCGTCAAAACGCTGGCAAAAAAGATGATGGCAGCAAAAACGTAAAAATGGGCCTGGATCAGCTTGTGTACCCCGGTCATGATCGTGTAGCCCTGCAGGTTGCCCAGCTGATAATTGCTCTCCATGGGATAGAGATAGGCCATGGGATAGCAAAAAAAGCCCGCCAGGGTCAGCGCCAGTACCCGCGACTCGATATTCGGACGGTAGCGCCAGACTCGCTCGCCGCAGCGATGGCAAGGTCGACCCTCCTCGCTTGTATGGTGCGGCAGCCCGCAAAAGGGGCATCCAATGTAGGCGCTTCCCGGCTCGATTGCCGTACAGAGAGGACCGATGCGCCGCCAGATTTCTCGTCGGTCGAGGCTGGCGCGGGTCAGCAGCGTAAGAAAGGCCACCGCCAGCATGCAGTAGCCGCCGATGCCGACGGAAATGGGCAAAAAAGGAGCGACGCGCCCGTAACCAATCAGCGAGCCAATCAAAAAAACGTCGGGCATAGACCACTGATCGAGGCGCTCGGACCAGCGAAACAAGCGACCCAAATGGGGGTGCTCGTGACCATGATAAACGCCGATCAAAACCGCGCTCAGCAATCCAAAGCGGAAGAACGGTAGAATGATGAGCTCCAGGGCAAGGATCAGCGCCACCAATGGCCAACCCTGGGCGGAAATCCCGGCGATGCCCGAAAAAAGAATGCTGGTGTGGTGTACACCGAAGATGTCGACGGTCAAAAAGGGCAGTAAATTCATTGGTAGTAGTAGCAGCAACGCACTCAAACTCATCGCCAGGGCCGCGTTGATGCTCCGCCCGCGGGTACGCTCCAAGACTGCCCCACAACGGGTACAGTAGGTATGCATTCCCGGAACGGTAACAGCCGGTAAATGCTGCAACAGACCGCAGTCGGGGCAGCAGACGAAGCCATGCTCGGCGTGCAAATAAACATCCGCACCCCCAGTTAGCACGCTACCCATGGACTCATTCTCACCGACCATATGGTCAAAGGATAGCGCGCTTCTGGAAACTCTGCCGAAAACCCGATAATTCCTACCCTGAAATCGTTCGTTCAGGCCGCAGCCAACAGTAAAAACT
>JAWNZB010000204.1:0-1698 GCA_038447835.1 Candidatus Igneacidithiobacillus chanchocoensis
TCCAGACGGCGTATGCCCAAGTAGGTGTCTATATTTGCTACGATCGTCATTTCCCGGAAGGGGCGCGGGCTTTGGGGCTGCACGGTGCCGAAATTGTCTTCAACCCCTCTGCTACCGTAGCCGGACTCTCGGAATATCTCTGGAAGCTGGAGCAACCAGCTCATGCAGCAGCGAATGGGTATTTTGTCGGTGCTATAAACCGTGTCGGCACGGAAGGGCCATGGAACATTGGTGAATTTTACGGGCAAAGTTATTTTGCCAATCCCCGCGGCCAGATTATTGCCCAAGCGAGTCGGGACCAAGAGGAAGTTCTGGTGGCCGACCTGGATCTGGAGCAAATTGCCGAAGTACGTGATCTTTGGCAGTTTTATCGGGACCGACGCCCGGACTTGTATGGGCCGCTATGCCAACCATGAGGGTTTTCTGATGGAGCGGCATGCCTTGACCGAGGAGGCGGTAGCCAATCGCTTTCGGGGTATGGAAACGCGGCTGGCAGATGTCGATGCAGTTGTGGAGGCAGAACGCTGCTTTACCTGTTACGACGCTCCCTGCACCGACGCCTGCCCGGCAGCGATCGATATCCCCGCCTTTATTCGTGCCTTGGCCGTTGGCCAGCCCGCACGAGCCGCTTCCCTCATCCTTCGCGAAAATCCCTTGGGCATGAGTTGTGCCCGTGTCTGCCCGGTGGAAGCCTTGTGTGAGGCATCCTGCGTGCGTGTTTCTGATGCCGGGGGTGCCGTGCGCATCGGTCTTTTGCAGCGGTTAGCCATGGAGCACGCGCGTCCTGGAGCCACGGCGCCAGTATCGGCCGGTAGCTTTCGCGTCGCCATCATTGGTGCAGGACCGGCGGGTATGACCGTCGCACGCTTGCTGGCTGAGGAAGGGGCACAGGTCACCCTGTTGGATGGCGATAGTCGGCCGGGGGGGCTCAATGAAACGGGGATCGCTGCCTACAAAATGCTCGATGATGCGGCGCAGAAGGAGGCGGCGTGGCTCTTACGGCATCCATGCATCGAGATTCGTTTGCAGACCGTCTTGGGTCGGGATGTCACACTTGCATCCTTACGCGAGCAGTACCACGCGGTTGTTCTGGCGCTGGGCCTCGCCGCCCAACGTCGACTGCAGATCCCTGGTGAGGAGCTGCCAGGGGTTCTGCCTGCCGTTCCTTTCATCGCCGCACTGCGGCGGGGCGAGACCGTGCCGGTCGGTCGGGAAGTGGTGGTAATTGGTGGTGGTATGACCGCGATCGATATCGCTATTCAGATTCGCCTGCTGGGCGCTGGCATCGTCCACATCTGCTATCGACGGGGCATTGAAGACATGGTGGCGAGCGAGCACGAGCGCCAATTGGCGCGAGATCAAGGGGTGCTGATTCATGCAGGATTGCGGCCAGTGGAGATCCGGGAAGCCGTGGGTGGCGGCATGGAGCTGTTGATGGATTTCTGGCACAAAGAGGCGGGGAAGTGGGTCCCCTCGGGAAAGTCGGTGACTTGCTTCGCCGATCAGATCTTTACAGCGATTGGACAGACGCTGGATCAAAGTGCTTGGGTGGATGACCCAAAGTTGATGTCAGTGGCGCTCGATGCTCAGGGCAAGATTGCTGTCGATGCGCTAGGGCGCACCAATCTACCCTTTGTCTATGCGGCAGGGGATTGTGCCGGCCGCAGCCCGGATCTTACCGTGCATGCGGTTGCCGAT
>JAWNZB010000205.1:0-1695 GCA_038447835.1 Candidatus Igneacidithiobacillus chanchocoensis
TCCAAGGCTGGCGATCTGCCACGCAGGCCAGTGGGAAATTCCTGAGGCTAATAACCGGCGCACAATGCCGGTAAAGCTAATGGCGGCTGGAACGATGAGTGCCAGCAGGCCAACTATGCCCAGTTCGGCGCCGATTTGTGCAAACAGATTATGCGCATTGGTGGAATAAAGCGGTGCGCTGTTGTGCAGCGCCAATTTATATTCCCAGCCTCCGAAACTGCCGAAGCCGCCGCCAAAAAACGGATGTGCAGAAAACTCGGCCCAGGCCACCTGCAGCATACCCAGGCGTTGTCCTACTCCCCGGTCCACCAAGCGCTGAGTGCCGGGGGGGAACAATTGGCCCAGACCAAAGGCATCATAGACAAGCCATTGAAGGGCAAGATAGCCCAAGGCGAACGCCACAATACCGACAGCGAGGCCTCGCAGCCGTTTGCTTGGGGCTGCCCACATCAGACCAACGACGGCGCCCGCCGTTAAGGTGAAGGCGAGGCCGATCCGGCTTTGAGTCAACGCAATGGCGCTGAGCAACAGAACCGCCACTCCAGTCGCCAGCACTCTTTTCCAAACCAGGCCAGGCAAACCTTGCCGGGTGAAAAACCCCAGCGGCAGCAAACCGAAGGCCAGCACCAAGGCGGCCTCGTTGCGTTGTGCCAGATTGCCAAATGGAGCCGACAAAACCGGCCGTGGGAACAGCCAAACCGTTTGATAAGCCGGGTAGAAAATCTGTAGCCAGCAGATGACTGCAGTGCCCACGGCGCTTACTGCAAAGGCTGCCATGAGCGCAGCCGACAATGTTTGCGCCCTTTCGGCCTGTGCCAGAGCATGCCCCATCCATGAAGCCATCGCGGCGGTCGCCAAGGCGCCGATGGGCCAAATCATCATATCGGCCATGCTGTGCGGATGAATCGCCACGCCTGCAATGATGACCAGGGCGAGTAACGCGGCAGTCAGCCAGGTCCACGGCAACAGCCAATCACCTTTCAGCGCGCCTGATAACAGAATGATGACAGCCGCCAGCCATAGCGAGATGGCGGTTGCGCTCTGCTGATAAAAACTCGAGATCGGGGCAAAATGCTCTGCGCTGAGAATGGCCAGAATGAAGCCAATGGCAATCGAGCCCAGTGCCATATAGACCCCCATGCTTTTGAGAGACTGATTTTCCAGTGACATGATTTTTTTCTCAGCGTTGAGGGGGCTGCGGCGCGGCAAAAACAAAACCCGCCTTGCGGCGGGTTCAGTTCAGCTTTGTGTGTTTACTGATGCGTGCAGGAACTTGGCAGATACTTTTGCGGAAGAGCTGAAGTGCAGGTCCAAGTGATCGAGCCCGCGCCGCCCGTACCGGTCAGCACAATGGGGCTTGTCAAAGCCGTATTGGCCTTGAAGGGGGAAGTGCTGCTAAATGTGGCCGTAATGGTTCCTTGGCTAGCGCTAACTTGCGCCACCGTAACTTTCTGAACATAATTTCCCTTGATATCTGTGTCAGTGGATACACCCGCTGATGCGTTACTCGTAGGGAAAGATCCGGTATTGGTATAGAACTCCGATACGGCAGTCTTTGCTCCGTCGGCCAGCGAAAGACCTTCCGTCACCTGGGCGCGAATGGTGTAATCTTGATACGCCGGAATCGCGATGGCCGCCAAAATGCCGATAATCGCCACGACGATCATCAACTCGATCAGCGTGAAGCCTTGTTGC
>JAWNZB010000206.1:0-1694 GCA_038447835.1 Candidatus Igneacidithiobacillus chanchocoensis
CTCTGGGGCGAAGGGGCCGAGGAGCGCCTGCGGCAGATCGATCGGGTGCTACTCCTCGCCTCCGGAACCAGCCATTACGCAAGTCTGGTGGGGCGGCAATGGATTGAATCGCTGGCGGGTATCCCTACCCAGGCTGAACTCGGGCACGAGTATCGGTATCGGGAGAGCATTGCCGATCCGCGGCAGCTCGTGGTTACCCTGTCGCAGTCCGGCGAGACCCTCGATACTTACGAGGCCCTGCGCCACGCCCAGGCCCTCGGGCACACCCACACCCTGTCGATTTGTAATGTGGCCGAGAGTGCGATTCCGCGCGCCTCGGCCCTGCGCTTTCTTACCCGTGCCGGGCCGGAAATTGGGGTGGCCTCTACCAAAGCCTTCACTACCCAACTGGTGGCACTCTATTTGCTGGCGCTCAGCCTTGCTGTGGTGCGTGGGCGCATCGATGCCGCAGCGCTGCAAACGCAGCGCGAAGCCTTGCGGCAGCTGCCGGGCAGTGTGCAACAGGCGCTCAATCTCGAGCCGCAAATCCAGCTTTGGGCAAGCCAGTTTGCCGACAAGGAGCACGCTCTCTTTCTTGGCCGCGGCCTGCATTACCCCATCGCCCTCGAGGGCGCTCTCAAGCTCAAGGAAATTTCTTACATCCACGCCGAAGCCTACCCCGCCGGAGAGCTCAAGCATGGCCCCCTGGCCTTGGTGGATGCGCGGATGCCGGTGGTGGTCATTGCCCCCAACGACCGCCTGCTCGAAAAGCTCGCCGCCAATATGCAGGAAGTCCACGCCCGCGGCGGCCAGCTCTACGTATTTACGGACCTCGACAGCCATTACCAGGCGAGCAGCGGGGTGCATGTCATCCGCCTACCGCGGCATGTCGGCCTGCTCTCGCCGGTCTTGCATGCCATCCCGGTACAGCTGCTTGCCTATCATGCCGCCTTGGTGAAGGGCACCGACGTCGACCGCCCCCGCAACCTCGCCAAAGCAGTCACGGTCGAGTAGGGCGAAGGCTGTGTAGGAGCACGGGATTGATTAGAAACGACACGGATCGTGCCCATGGTTTGCTAAGTAGGAGGGCTTGTCGGGTAGTCTGCGCAGGCGGCGTCTGACCGTGAGCGTGTTAGCCCAAAGCAGTAATGTCCCCTTTGTATGGAAGCGGTCGTTGGGTGGACTGGATTGCCTCTTCTGATAGGTAATGAATTTCCCTCCGCGATCCGTAAGGACTGGAGGGTGTACGCGAGTTGGTATTGACTTTCTATCGTAGATTCAGCCCGTTACAGCTAGGAGGTCTGACCCGCACCAGACACAATGATACATATTGTCTAATACCCTAGCGCGTTGATACTCGTGTCGTTACACGATACGATCAATTATGGTCAAAAGCTTCCGCCACAAGGGTCTGCAAGCATTCTATGAATCGGGTAGCAAGGCTGGGATTCAACCGGAGCATGCCGCTAAGATCGCACGGCAACTGGCCCGCCTGGATGTCGCCAACACCCCGGACGACGTGAATGTACCGGGATGGAAACTGCACCCACTTCACGGAACCCTGCAAGGACACTTTGCCGTGTGGGTCAAAGGAGAATCGCCGTGCTCAGGATGCCTTTTCGCGCGTCCATGCGCGAACGGCCTTGCGCTGGCGATTAGATGATGAGCCCCGGACGTCCTGGTCACCGGCGCACCGTCACGCCCTCGCTGGGGCG
>JAWNZB010000004.1:0-45231 GCA_038447835.1 Candidatus Igneacidithiobacillus chanchocoensis
GCACGAGTTGATCCGCACCAATGATCCAGGCTGTTGGGTACTCTTCCGCCACCCGTCGCGCTTTTTCCTCGGCAAGGCGCTGCACTAGTGCCTCCGGCGCCTCGCCCCCGCGGCGGCGTTCATCAATCGATGGGGCCTGAAAGTCGAAGGGAACGCGTAGCCGTGCCAGCAGTTCACGGCGATATGGACTGGAAGAAGCAAGTACCAGCTGCTGCTGCGTCATCCGGTGTTTCTCTGACCAGCAGCAATGGCATTGATACTGCGCAGTAGCGGGTCCAGCCAGGTCTCGCGAAACTCTGCTGGGGTTTCCTCATTCCGATACCGGCGCAAGAGCGCCAATTGAATGTGATTGAGGGGTTCCATGTAGACATTGCGTCGCTGGAGTGAGAAGGCCAGGCCCGGATTTTCCGTCAACAGTTCTTTTTGATCCTGAATAAGCAGCATCTCCACAAGACTGAGCTCAAATTCCTTGCGGATTTTGGCAAAGATTTTTTGCGCGCTACCCTGATCGCTGGGCAGAGTGGCGTATTCTGCCGCCAGGGTCATATCGGCCTTGGCCATCGCCATGGTGATGTTACCAAGCAGAGCGCGAAAAAAAGGCCAGTGCTGATACATTTCTCGTAACATTGCCAAGCGCTCGGGATCATTACCACGCCACTGCCGCACGGCCGAGCCAAGACCGTACCAAGCGGGTAGCACATGGCGCGATTGCGCCCAAGCAAAGACCCAGGGGATGGCGCGTATAGAACTCATGGAGCGATTGCCGCGCTGTCGATGCGAGGGGCGGGAGCCAATGTTCATGTGGGCGATTTCTTCGAGCGGGGTAGCCTCGTAGAAGTAGCTGAGGAAGCCTTCTGTGTGTTCGATGAGATCGCGATAGGTGGCCTCGCCGTTTTTGGTCAGGGCAGCCATGACTTCAAGGAAGGCAGGCCGATCGTGGGGACTCGCCTTGACCAGCCCGATACTCGCCCGGATCAGGCCGGTAACGCCCACGGTCAGCTCATAGACACCGGTTTCCAGGTTGGCATACTTGAAAGAGAGTACCTCGCCCTGCTCGGTAATCTTGATTTGGCCACGAACCGTATTTGCTGGTTGTGCCAAGATGGCTTCGTGGGTTGGACCACCACCACGACCGATGCTGCCGCCACGACCATGAAAAATGCGGATTTGGATGCGCCGTCGGTCGGCAAGGGCAGTGAGCTGTAGCTGCGCCTGATACAAAGACCAATTAGAGGAGAGAATGCCGCCATCCTTGCAAGAATCGGAGTAACCCAGCATTACTTCCTGAATGTTTTCCTGACTTTTGAGAATTTCGGCGTAAACGGGATCGTCCAGCAGGCGCCCCATGACCGTCTCCATGCGCTCGAGGTCATGGATGGTCTCGAAGAGCGGGGTGACCGCAATTTCACTGTAGAGCCCCTGACGTGACCAGCCCGCCAGCCCAAACTCCTTGGCCAGCACCAAGACCTCCAGTACGTGGCTGGCTTCGTGGGTCATCGAGACGACATAATTGCCGAAGGCGCGCTCGCTGATTTCGCGGCGGAGTTGAGCGATGCAGCGGAACATCGCACAGGTTTCATTGGCCAGCGCGGAGAGCGGTTTTGGAAATTGTTCGACCAGTTTTCCCGGCTGGCGCAGGGCGCCGGATAGGATAGCGAGTTTCTGCTCCTCCTCCATCGCCTCATACCCCTGAAACTCTGGCAACTCGGCAAAGATTTCTGCCAGGGTGCGCGTATGCACGCTGGATTCCTGACGGATGTCGAGAGAGGCCAAATGAAAGCCAAAGGTTTCCACCAGCCACACCAGATCCTGGACGGAGTGATTGGCAATGTAATCGTCGCCATGAGCGCGCAGGGAATCGCGAATGAGCAGAATATCCGCCAGAAAATCTTGATCGCTGGCATAGGCCGGGCCATCGCCAGTGCCAGCGCCACCCCCGTTTTGCCCGTTTTCCAGCTGCCGCAGGCGCAGATCGAGGCGGGTCATCATGTACCGCAACTTGCGGCGATAGGGCTCGCTGGGAAAGCGCTGATCTACCCACTCTGCGAGTTCCGGGAAGTCTCCGGCATCCTTTTCCAGGGAGGCGAGGAGAATCGGGGATATCGTGCAGAAGCGGGAAGAATGACCCAGCAACGGATAGAGTTCGGACAAGCGACGTTGATATTCGCGAAGCACCTCAACACTCTGGGTACGCAGGGTCCAACTGGTAATGGCGGCGGTCACATTGGGGTTACCGTCGCGGTCACCGCCAATCCAGGAGCCGAAGCGAATAAAGGCGCCAATGTCGACTTGGCTCTCACCAAAGACGCGCCGTGCAGCCCGCCGGGCCGCGTGATAGGTCATAGGCACAGCCTGAAAGAGGCTGTCGCGAAAGTAGAACAAGCCATTCTCGACCTCATCCTGCACCTGCGGACGATTGGTGCGCACCTCTTCCGTCTCCCAGAGAATCTGAATCTGTGCGCGCAGCTGGCGGAGCACATCTTCTGCTTCTTCTTCAGTCAGGGAGGGATCATCGAGGGCCTTACTGGTCAGAAAGATTCTGCGCAGGGCGTGCAACACCGTGCGTCGTTTCGATTCCGTAGGATGTGCAGTAAAAACCGGAAGATAGCGTACTTGATCAAGGAGATACTGTAGCTGCCCGGCATTGACGCCGGCCCGTTGTAAGTGCGTAAAAGTGTCCTCAAAGGAACCGACCCAGAGTCCATGGTCTCGCTGCAGAAGACGCCGGCGCTGCACATGCTGGAACTCTTCCTCGGCGATGTTGACCAAGCTGAAGTAGGTGTTGAAGGCGCGAATGACCAAGACAAGATCATCTTGGGGTAGGGCGTCGATGAAGCGAGCCAGTCGCTGACGAAGTTTTGGATCCTCGCGTCGGTGCAGGCGGATGTAGCCCTGCCGTAACTGTTCAACGGCATTGAACACCCGTTCGCCAGCACGATCACGAAGGATGTCGCCGAGGATGTTTCCTAGGCGTTTGACGCGGGCGCGCAGGGCGCGATCGCTTTTGGGTTTGTCAGCGTCCACGGGCTTACCCCTGTGTGGTGGCCATAGTCATAACAAGCAAAACTTATCGACATTTGGGTCAGAGGTCAAAAAGGCCCGTGGCTCGGAACAGAATATCTAGACACGGTCTGGCGCAATACCTCAACCTAGTCTAATATAAGCATCCGATGGCAAGATGCGAGTCAAAAGGAGACAATAATGGCCAGTCAACAAAAAGGGCAGATTTTGCAAGACCCTTTCCTCAATCTGTTGCGTAAGGAGCATGTTCCGGTCGCAATCTATCTGGTCAACGGTATCAAGCTCCAAGGATTCGTCGAATCGTTCGACCAGTTTGTCGTGCTGTTGCGCAATAATGTCAGTCAAATGATCTATAAGCACGCCATCTCGACGGTCGTGCCGAGCCGTGATGTGCGCCTGCCTCTGCCCGAAATCGAGGGTGAGGCGCCCAGCGTAGACGAGGCTGCCGACTGAATCGTCAGCCGGAAATCGAGCGCTCCCATCGGGACCGCTCGCTACTCATCCATGTTGCGGTTCCTGGCTCTTCGGATGTGGGCGGTGAGGAATTTCGTCAGTTGGCTGCCGATACCGGCGCAGAGATTCTCGATCTTTGGTCCGTGCCGCGCACCCGTCTGGATCCAGCAACCTGCATCGGCAGCGGCAAAGTGCAGGAAATTGCAGAATTCGTCCGCGCAAATGACATTGATCTCCTGCTCTTTGATCGGCCTTTGAGTCCTGTGCAGGAGCGTAATCTCGAGAGGGCCTGTGCAGCGCGGGTGGTGGATCGAGTAGGTTTGATTCTCGACATCTTTGCTCGTCGGGCACGTACGCATGAGGGAAAGCTGCAGGTAGAGTTGGCACAGCTCGATCATTTGCGCACCCGGCTGGTGCGCGGCTGGACCCATCTCGAGCGGCAGCGCGGCGGTATTGGCCTACGCGGTCCTGGCGAAACCCAGTTGGAAACCGATCGCCGCCTCATTGGCGAGCGCATCCGCATTCTCAAGGAGCGCCTCGCGCGGGTCGCCGCGCAGCGCGGCATCCAGCGTCGAGCTCGGCTGCGAACCCCAGTCCCAACCGGTGCCTTGGTAGGGTATACCAATGCCGGTAAGTCTTCCCTGTTTAATACCCTGACCGCCAATGAACAGTATGCGGCGGACCAGCTCTTCGCCACGCTGGATCCGACTATCCGTCGTTTCGCGCCCGAAGTTGAGGGACAGCAGGTTTTGCTCGCCGATACGGTTGGCTTCCTTCGCGATCTCCCCACCGAGCTGATTGCAGCCTTTCGCGCCACGCTGGAAGAGGTGAACGAGGCACAACTGTTGCTCCACGTGATTGATGCGGCAGCGTCGGATCGTGATGAGCAAATTGCGGCAGTGGAAGGGATTCTCGCGGATATTGGCGCCGACAAGTTGCCGCGGATTCGCGTCTTCAACAAAATTGATTTACTTGAGGATGCCCCTTCCATCCGCAGCGATGCCGATGGACTGACGAGCGACGTTTGGCTCAGTGCCCATTCGGGCGCGGGCATAGACGTGCTACGCAAGGTAATAGCCGCTCGTTTACAACAGGAGCCTCTGCGTTTGCAGTGTGCCCTGCGGCCAGAGCAAGGGGCGTTGCGCGCTAGGCTCTATCAGCTTGCGCGAGTGCTGGAGGAGAGCTTTGATGCGGAAGGTAGTCAATTTCTGCAGATTGAAATCGATCAAGCCACTTGGGCGGGATTGCAAAAACACTACGGGGCAGAGAGTTGTCAGCGAGAGGATCTGCCCTCTACAATGCGCCCATAGTCCGGTGCAAGGAGAGCGGGATGCCATGGAGTGATCCGGGCAGCAGTGGTAATCAGAACGGTAATAAGAGCGGCAACCCGTGGGGGAAACGCCCCAAAAGCCCCGGTAGTTCCTGGAATATCGATAAGATCACCAAAGAACTGCGTAAGTTGGGCAACAAGTTCTCGTCAACGTCGGGAGGAAGTCCGCGTCGTAAATTCCCGTTTCTGTCTTGGTTGCCACTGATTGTCGTTGTCGTACTACTTTTTTTGTGGCTCCTCTCGGGATTTTACGAAGTCGGTGCTGGTCAAGAAGCGCTTGTCCTGCGCTTCGGGCAGGTCGTGACGACGGTTCCACCGGGCAATCATTACCACTGGCCGAGTCCTATTGAATCGGTGGAAACCGTGGATGTTGGGCGCAGCCGTCGGCTGGTTCTTGGCTACGGAGACTCCGGTGAGGCTTTGAGCCCTGGACGTATCCTCACCAGCAACGATGAGTTGATAGACGTGCGCTATGCTGCTGATTATCGCATTGCGCATCCGCGTGAATTCCTCTTTTCCAACAGTAACCCGCAGCAGTATCTCGCCTTCATCATGAGTGCTGCCTTGCGGCAGGTTACGGATGGGATGAGTTCGCAACAGTTGCTTAGTGCTGCCCACGCGCCCCTCGAGGAAAAGCTTTTGGAGCGGGCGCAACAACTGCTTGCCGATGGCAAGAGCGGCATTACATTGCAGTCTGTGCAGATTCTTGAGCTCACCCATCCGAAGGCTCTTGATCCGGAATACGACAAGATCGACAAGGCGCGTAAGGATGCCGCTATCGCCGCCGCAGAGGCCAAGGCCGATGCGCAGAAGGCGATGATTTCTGCCAAGGCTGAGGCCGACAAAATGGGCAGTCAGGCGCAAGTAGAGGCAAATCAGTTGGTGGGTAAAGCCCATGGCGATGCTGCACACTTTGACTCACTCTACCAGGCCTATCGACAGGATCCGCAGGTGAGTGCGCGACAAATGTACTTGCAAACGATGGATGCCATTCTTGCCAAGGCTGGCAAGGTAGTGGTCGCCGATGGGCCAGGGGCGCAGGTTTCGGTACATACTGCCGCCCCACCGGTTTTGCCATCCGCTCCGGTGACGAGCGCGCCTACCCAAAGTGGAGGAAAGGCATCATGAAAGCCGTTTCTTGGGGTTGGTTGGCTCTACTTCTGGCTGCCGCCCTCTATCTCTTGTCTGCAAGTTTTTATGAGTTACGCCCAGGTCAGAGTGCAATCATCCTTAACGCTGGGCGAGTGACCGGAGAACATGCGCAGCCGGGTTTGTATCTCCACTGGCCCTTTTTGCAATCGGTTCAGGTTATTGATACACGCCGCCGCAGTCAGAGCACCAAGGCGGTAACCCTGGTTCCGAAGAGCGGTCCTGCGTTGCAGCTCGATTGTTTTGTGCAGTGGCATGTGGATAGTGCAACCCGCTTTTACCAACGCGGCCTTAACACTGCCCTGGCGGAGGGCGACGTTAGCGACGTAGTGCAGGCGGCCTAGCGTCAGCTGATTGAACAAAATCCTGGTGACTTGCCCAACAACGACATTTTGACGAACTGGCAGAAGCAGCTCTCCGCTACTGTGAGTCGGCAACTGCAGCATGATGGAATTCGGCTGGACGATCTGCGTTTTCTCGAGATTGGCCTAACCTCCGACGCCCAACAAGCGGTTTATCAAAAGATGCGGGCTGATCTGCAGAATCAACTTACTGAAGTACAATTGGCGGGAAAGACGCAGGTAGACGACATTAAAAATGCAGGTGAAAAGGCGCGTCAACAAGTTCTGAGCGATGCATATACCGCTTCTCAGCAAACCTTAGGAACAGCACAGGCGCAGGCGGCAAAAATTTATGCCGATTCCTATGGTAAGGACCCGAGTTTTTATGCCTTTTATCGTAGTCTCGAAATTTTGCGGCACAATGCTAAGCCAGGAGACGTGTGGGTATTGTCTGCCAACTCGCCTCTGCTGCAGTATTTGCATCGTGGTCTAGCAACGGGTGGCAAATAATGGAACGTGACAGCGGCGCAATAAGCTGGATGCTGCCCGCAGGCTTCGAAGATATGGGGCCGCGCCAGGCCGAGGCTCTGGAAGGGAAACGCCGGGAACTCCTCGACCTTTTTGCTACCTGGGGATATCGTCAGGTCATCCCGCCAATGCTGGAGCACCTCGAAAGTCTGCTCACGGGTAGTGCCATCGATTTGGACCTCGAGACTTGGAAAGTCCTGGATCAGGCTAGCGGGCGAGTACTCGGTTTTCGCTCGGATATGACCCCGCAGATGGCCAGAATCGATGTGCACATGACCCGTGCCGATGAGGCGCGGCGGCTGAGTTATGCCGGCACGGTCTTGCGGGCGCAGCCGGATGCCTTGGGAGGGAGTCGCGCGCCCTTTCAAGTTGGCGCGGAACTCTTCGGCGTTGCCAGCGCCGAGGCGGATCTCGAAATCCTGTCGCTGATGATCGAAAGTGTGCAGCGCTGCTGTCCTGGCAGCGACTTGGTATTGGATCTGGGGCATGTCGCCATTCCTCGTCGGTTGGCAGAAGCCAGTGGCTTACCCCAATCTGCGCGGGACGAATTGCTGCGCCTGCTCGAGCGCAAGGCATGGCCAGATCTGCGCCAGCTCTTGCGGCGGCATGCAGTAGCTGAGGCATCCGAAACGGCATTTCGCGCCTTGTCGGAGTTGCATGGCGATCGCGAGGTGCTCGCGCGGGCGCGGCAAAAGCTCGCTGCCTTCGCCGACCTTTCACAGCCATTGGAAGAGCTAGATTTTGTTTGGCAGATGCTCGCGCAGCGATATCCCCAACTGTGCATACGAGCAGATTTGGCCGAGATGCAAGGGCATCGCTATCACACGGGAATGCTTTTTGCGCTCTTTTCGCCGCTGCGCGGTGCCGCTATCGCGGGGTGGGCGCTACGATGGCGTGGGCCAGGCCTTTGGCCGCCATCGTCCGGCTACGGGTTTTAGTCTGGATCTGCGCCCCCTGCTGCGCGAACTCGAAGAGGAAAGGAAAACACCACGGGTGTGGGCTCCAGGCGGCGGCGACTCGACCTTGTGGCAAGCAATCTGCGATCTGCGCTCCCAAGGTTATGTCGTTGTTCAAGACCTGGGCAAAGAGACAACGCGAGGACAAATTCCTGAAGGTTTTGATGCGGTTCTGCAGCAGGAGCGAGGACGCTGGGCCTTGCTGAGCCAGAGTCCAGAGCTTCCTTTTTCTGCATCCTAAGTTTTTTCGGAGTCGAAATCGATGTCCAAAAATGTTGTTGTGGTGGGCACCCAGTGGGGTGACGAGGGTAAGGGCAAGATTGTCGACTGGCTTACCGAGCACTGCGAGGCGGTTGCGCGCTTCCAAGGCGGAAACAACGCCGGTCACACCTTGGTCATCGGTGGCAAAAAAACCGTTTTGCATCTGATTCCTTCTGGCATCCTCCGCCCCAACGTGCAATGTCTGATTGGCAACGGCGTGGTATTAGATCCTGTAGCACTGTTTGAAGAACTCGATCCGCTCCTACAGAGCGTGCCCGACGCCGCGCAACGACTAGTAATTTCAGAATCCTGCCCCCTGATACTTCCGTATCATAAGCGTCTAGATATGGCGCGGGAGAAGGCCAAGGGCGAAGCGAAGATCGGCACGACAGGTCGCGGAATCGGCCCTGCTTACGAGGACAAGGTCGCCCGAAGGGCATTGCGAGTTGCGGATCTTTTCCATCGTAAGCGCTTCGCTGCCAAATTGGGGGAGGCTCTCGATTACCATAATTTCGTGCTCCAGCATTATTTTAAGGAAGAGCCGGAAGATTTTCATCGCATTCTCGAACAGAGTCTTGCCTATGTGGAACGCCTAGCGCCAATGACTGCTGATGTTTCCCTGCGTCTTGCCGAAATCCAGGCGGCAGGAGGCCGTGTTCTCTTTGAAGGCGCGCAAGGAACCTTGCTTGATGTCGATCACGGTACCTATCCCTTTGTTACCTCCTCGAATACCGTTGCGGGGGCGGCGGCAGCTGGTACCGGGGTAGGGCCGGGAGAACTGGGTTACGTTTTGGGTATCACCAAGGCCTACACCACCCGCGTTGGCTCCGGCCCCTTTCCGACGGAACTCTTCGACGAAACCGGCCGTTGGTTGGCAGAGCGGGGCGGGGAGATTGGTGCAACTACGGGTCGCGCCCGGCGCTGTGGTTGGTTTGATGCCGTCGCTCTACGCGCCTCCTGCCGGGTGAATGGCGTTACCGGGTTGTGCATGACGAAGCTCGATGTTCTCGATGGATTGGCAGAAATTCGGGTTGCCGTCGGCTATCGTGTCCATGGGGAAGATCGCCGCGAACTACCCGGTGGTGCCGAATCCCTTGCAGACTGCACGCCAATTTATGAGAGCTTTCCGGGCTGGACAGAATCCACAGCCGGTGTTTCCCGTTGGGAAGATTTGCCAAGCAACGCGCGCAACTATCTTGAGGCCTTGGCGGCCTTGGTAGAACGTCCTTTGGCGATCGTTTCTACTGGGCCGGATCGGTCCCACACCATTCTGCGAGAGTCATTTTTATGATGCCAAGCCAGCGAACTCACGCGAGCCTTTTTCTTGCGAGAGAGAGGGGTTCCTTGGCGCCGTCATCAAAGTGTCATCAAAATGTCGCACTATTGTCATAATTTTCGGTCATACTATGGTCTGGTATAACCCGTAACGCGGAGATTGAGAGATGCTCAATACGCAAGCCCAGAAGGGTATGGAACGTAATACCGAGAAGAGTGAGCGGGCGCTGCGTCTGTATCTGGCCCGTCACCAAGATGAAGTTGAAGCGGCGCAACGACTTCGCCATCGTGTTTTTAGCGCTGAACTCGGCGCGCAGTTGAGTGGCCCGCCGGGGATCGATCAGGACGAGTACGATCCCTTTTGCGAGCATTTGATTGTCGAGGATGAGGTGCGACAGGAGGTAGTTGGAACCTACCGTCTCTTTTTACCCGAGCAGGTGTCTAAGGTCGGGCGCTACTACTCGCAAACTGAATTCGACCTCTCTCGCCCCCTTGCACTCAACTCGCGCGTGATGGAGCTCGGCCGTTCTTGTGTGCATCCCGACTATCGCCAGGGTGCGGTGATCGTTCTGCTCTGGTCGGGGCTGGCGGAGGCCATGAGCATGTGGGAGATCGACCATCTCATGGGCTGTGCCAGCGTGCACAGTACGGATGGTCCCGCCTTAGGGGCGTTGTACCGATCGCTGGAGGCAAACATGGTGGCGCCTGAGCAACGGGTCTTTCCGCTGCGCCCCATCCCCGGTTTTGACGCCAACGCCCAAGTCAAGCCGGTGGATTTGCCCGGCTTGCTAAAGGGATACCTGCGGGCTGGTGTGCGCGTGGGCGGTGAGCCCTATTGGGATCCACAATTTCATTGTGCCGACTTTTTTGTTTGGTGTGATTCGCGCCTGATCACTTCCCGATATCAGCACCGGTTTCTGGAACCCGCGGCGCACGGCAAATGATTTTTCGCCGCCGGAATCGAATCGGCAGAGCTGGGCAGTTGATCCCCTATCCGAGTCGGCGCATTCTGCGTCGCAGCCGATCACGCGCCGTGCGCAGGGTGTGGCGTGTTCCGGCTTTGGCTTTGCACTTGTTGATCGCGTTTCCTTTGAGTTGGTGGTATTACGGTCGCGGCAGAGGCGTCAATCCGCGCGCGCTTGCAGTGTTTCGTTGGTGGTGCGGGGTCGCCCTGCGTATTCTTGGTATTCGTCTGCGCGTCGCTGGCGGCATTCCGACGAATACACCGGTGATGATTGCCGGCAACCACGTCTCCTACCTCGATATCCTCGCCTTGGCCGCGCTATATCCCGGGCAATTCGTCGCCAAAAAGGAAATGGAAGAGTGGCCGCTCTTTGGTAGTTTAGCGCGGCGATTGGGTACGTTTTTTATCGACCGCGGCGACGCACGTGCCAGCCAGCGGGTGCTCAAAGATGCCGCTGAGGTTCTCCGTGCTGGCCGCGTTCTCGTGATTTTTCCAGAAGGAACGACCAGCGATGGCAATAGTGTTGGGGAATTCTTCGCTGCCCCCTTCGAGACCGCCGTTGCGGCCGGCAGTCCGGTAGTCCCGGTAACTCTTCGATATGAGGACGTCCTTCGCCCCGGCCACGCCGATCGTAATTGTCCATTCATTGGCGAAGATACCCTGGCTGGCCATCTTTGGCGCCTGACCGCTTCTGCACCGCTGACGCTGCGCGTGGAATTTGGTCTACCACTGGCACCTTCGCTCGGCAGGCGGGCGTTGGCGCGAGAGAGTCATCGTATCATCGTCGAGGCGCTACAGCGGATGGAGGAGGGCGCACCGGTCACCTATCTCGACCCTACCCAACATCGCCTACGCGACGCCTGGGATGCTTGGCGTCATCGCAGCCAAATTCGCTGAACGCAGTCTTTTAGCGACCTAATATTCACCGTACTCGTTGTGACTACCTTTCCAGGCATGTACGGTTTCTACCAGAATTTCGACGTTGCTGATGGGCGTTTGCGGAGTAATACCGTGGCCCAAATTAAAAATATGCCCAGGGCGGCCCCCATTGGCGGTAAGGATCCGTTCAATTTCCGCTCGTAACAATGTTGGATCGCCATAGAGCGCCATGGGGTCGAGATTACCCTGCACGCTAATTTTTGCACCGAGGCGCTCCCGCGCCTGACCGATTTCCGTGCTCCAATCGAGGCCGACCACGTCGGCGCCACTATGCGCTATGGTTTCTAACCAGTTTCCGCTCCCTTTACTAAAAAGGATGATTGGCAGCTGCGCCGCCTCTGCGCTGGCGCGCAGACCGGCAATGACCCGCTGCATGGGAGCGAGAGAAAAGTGCTGGTAGGCAGGGGTGCTCAGTACGCCGCCCCAAGTGTCGAAGAGCATGAGCGCCTGGGCCCCGGCCGCTGCTTGGGCCCGCAGGTAGCCAATGAGGGCGGCCACCAGACGATCAAGCAGTTGTTCCAGGCTCTCGGGATCAGAATACAGCCAGGTTTTTGCGTGCTGAAAATCACGGCTGCCGCGGCCCTCGATCATGTAGCAAGCCAAGGTCCAAGGGCTGCCGGCAAAACCGATGAGGGGAACGCGGCCAGCCAGTTCATGCCGAATCAGCCGCACGGCATCCATGACATAGCGAAGCTCTTGTTCCGGATCGGGCTGGTGTAGGCGCTGGATGTCTTGTGCTGCGCGCATGGGATTGGCAAAGACCGGGCCTTCGCCATCCACAAAAGACAAGTCCAAGCCCATGGCATGGGGAACGGTCAGGATGTCGGAAAAGAGGATTGCGGCGTCGAGATCGAAGCGCCGCAAAGGTTGCAAAGTTACTTCGCAGGCGAGCTCGGGGTTTTGGCAGAGATCAAGAAATCCGGGAACTTGCGCGCGAGTGGCACGGTATTCTGGCAGATAGCGTCCTGCCTGACGCATGAGCCAGACTGGGGTGCGATCAACGGGCTGGCCGCGACAAGCCCGTAAGAAGCGCTCCGCCTTGGCCGTGCTCATGCGCAGAGAAAGTCCAGAATGCCCTCGGCCGCTCGCCTTCCTTCGTCCACGGCGGTGACCACTAGATCAGAGCCGCGATGCATGTCGCCGCCAACAAAGACCTGGCGATTGCTGGTTTGGAATTGAGCGTTGGCGCTCACTTTGCCTGTCTTATCAGTAGCGATGCCGAACTCGTCAAACCAGGTGGCAGGAGAGGGATCGAAGCCAAAGGCCATGATGACGGCATCGGCAGGAAGAATTTCCTCGGAACCGGGCACCAGTTCCGGGTGTCGGCGCCCTTTGGCATCAGGCTCGCCCAACTGTGTGCGCACAACTTTGACGCCTTGTGGACCGGATTCGGCATTTCCAACAATTTCGACAGGTTGGCGCTGGAAGAGGAATTTGACCCCTTCCTCGCGGGCATTGGTCACCTCGCGCCGCGATCCGGGCATGTTTTCCTCGTCGCGTCGATACACGCAACTTACTGCGGTTGCGCCCTGGCGAATGGCGGTGCGAACGCAGTCCATGGCAGTATCACCGCCGCCCAGCACGACGACTCTTTTACCCGCTAAATCGATAAAGGCGTGCAGAGGATCCGGGAGGCCCATGAGGTGCGAGATATTACCGTTGAGATAATCCAGGGCCTTAAAAACACCCGGTAGGTTTTCTCCCGGAAAGTGGCCAACCTTGGCCTTGTAGGTACCCATGCCGAGGAAGACGGCATCAAAGTCGCGTAGCAAGTCAGCAAAGGGTATGTCTCTGCCAACTTCGCAACCTAGACGAAATTCGATTCCCATTTCCTGTAGCAGATTCGCACGGCGGGCGACGACTTCTTTCTCGAGTTTGAATGGGGGAATACCAAAAGTCAGCAAGCCGCCAACTGCTGGGTAGCGATCGAAGACCACTACATCAACTCCATTGCGGTTGAGAACATCAGCGCAGCCAAGGCCGGCGGGGCCTGCGCCCACTACGGCAACTCGCTTACCAATGCGCTCTGCCGTTGTGAGCGCTGGTTTCCAGCCGCGGGCGAGGGCCTCTTCCGTAATGAATTTTTCGAGATTGCCAATGGTTACGGCGCCATAGTCTTCGTTGAGGGTACAGGCACCCTCGCAAAGGCGGTCTTGCGGGCAAATGCGACCACAGATTTCCGGTAGGGTATTTGTGCTGTGGGAAAGGTTTGCCGCCTCTTCAATGCGATCTTCAACAATCAGCTGCAACCAATTGGGAATGTAGTTGTGCACTGGACATTTCCATTCGCAGTATGGATTGCCGCAATGTAGACAACGATCTGCCTGCAATTTGGCACTTGCGAGGTCGAAACTCTGGTAGATTTCCCGAAATGCCTCGCGCCGTTCCTCTACGGTTAATTTTTGAGGATCCTGTCGGCCGTCTTCCAAAAATGCAAAATGGTTCATAAAAAGTCCTCGCAATGGTGCAGGGGATCAGCTTGCTTCTTCAAGCAGCACTTCCAGCTTCGCAGCCTTGGGAACCACTAGCCACACCTCGGCCAAAAACCGTGACCAGTTTTGCAATAATTCTTGGGCTAGTTGGCTACCCGTCCACTCTAGGTGCCGTTGCACGTGGCGGCGCAACAGGACTTCGTAGCCGCGCATGGACTCGGTATCGATGCGATGGGTGTTGACGAGCTCACCGTTCAGGCGGCTGGGGAAGCGTCCGCTGACGTCGCGCACAAAGGCAAGACCACCGGTCATTCCGGCGCCGAAGTTCATGCCGACGCGCCCAAGAATGATGACTTGCCCGCCGGTCATATACTCACAGGCATGATCGCCCGCACCCTCGATGACTGCGGTAGCACCGGAGTTGCGCACCGCAAATCGCTCGCCGGCACGTCCAGCGGCGTGCAGGATGCCACCGGTAGCGCCATAGAGACAGGTGTTGCCAATGATGGCAGAGTCGGCCGCTGTGTAGGGTGCCCCCGACGGCGGGGCAATGATGATGCGCCCGCCATTCATCGCCTTGCCGACATAATCGTTGGCATCGCCCTCCAAACGCAGGGTCATCCCCTGGACCGAGAAGGCGCCAAAAGACTGGCCGGCCGTACCCTGAAAATCGATGTGTAGACAGTCATCGGGGAGTCCAGCATTACCATAGCGACGAGCGATCTCGCCCCCCAAGCGAGCACCGATGGAGCGCTGGGTATTCTGAATACGGTAATGAAGACGGGTGGGGATCTTTTCTTCAAGCGCGGGGCGCGCATCGACGATGATCTGCTCGGCTAGTTCGCCGCGATCGAAGGGCGGATTGCGATCCTGCTGATGGGTGTTGTGATCGGCGTTTTCCAGAGCGGCATTGCCCAGCAGGGGGCGGAGGTCGATAGCGGCATGTTTTTCGGTCGCGCCGTGCTGACGCTCCAACAGATCGCTACGTCCGACCAACTCGTCGAAGTGACGGATACCGAGACTCGCCATGATCTCGCGAACCTCCTCGGCCACGAAGCGGAAGTAGTTGATGACCAACTCTGGAAGCCCCTTGAAATGCTTGCGCAAGGTTTCGTCTTGGGTCGCTACACCGGTGGCGCAGTTGTTGAGATGGCAGATACGCAGATATTTACAGCCGAGAACAATCATCGGCGCGGTGCCAAAACCGAAACTCTCCGCGCCAAGCAGAGCTCCCTTGACCACATCGAGGCCGGTTTTGAAACCACCGTCGGCCTGCAAGCGCACCCGATGTCGCAGAAAATTCTTACGCAGGGTGACCTGGGTTTCGGCCAGGCCCAACTCCCAGGGGGAGCCGGCATATTTGACAGAAGTAAGTGGGCTGGCACCGGTTCCACCGTCATAGCCCGCGATGGTAATGCGATCGGCATACGCCTTGGCGACGCCAGCCGCAATGGTTCCTACCCCGGCCTCCGCCACCAACTTGACCGAAACATAGGCTTCCGGGTTGACCTGCTTGAGATCGAAGATCAGCTGCGCCAGGTCTTCGATGGAGTAGATGTCGTGGTGCGGGGGGGGGCTGATCAGAGCTACCCCTTCCTTGGCGTAGCGCAGACGGGCAATGATGCCGCTGACCTTGTGTCCGGGTAGCTGTCCACCTTCTCCCGGCTTGGCGCCTTGCGCAATTTTGATCTGCAATTCCTCGGCGTTGACGGCGTATTCCGGAGTCACACCAAAGCGGCCGGAGGCGATTTGCTTGATCTTGCTTACTTTATTATTGCGATAGCGCGCGGGATCTTCGCCACCCTCTCCCGAATTGGAACGCCCGCCAATGCTGTTCATAGCGATGGCAAGGGCCTCGTGGGCCTCGGGGGAGAGGGCCCCTAAAGACATAGCAGCCGTATCGAAGCGCGGAGTGATGGCCTCTACCGGCTCCACCTCGTGCAGAGGGATAGCCGATCCCTCGCGTAGCTCCAGCAAATCACGCAAATTGGTAACCCGGCGACCATTTACCAGATCGGCAAAGACACGATAGTCCTCCTGCCGACCAGAGCGAGTTGCTGCCTGCAGACTCGATACCACGTCAGGGTTGTACGCGTGGTATTCGCCGCCGTGGATATACTTGAGCTGTCCGCCAGCGTTGACGCGGCGGTGCGGACGCCAAGCATCCGCTAGCAAATGACGCAGATCGGCTTCGATATGGGCAAAATCTGCTCCCTGGATGCGCGTGACCGTACCGCGGAAGCAGCGCTCCACGACGCCTTCCGAGAGCCCCAATGCCTCAAAGAGTTGACTGCTGCGGTACGAGGCCAAGGTAGAAATCCCCATTTTGGAGAGGATCTTGTACAGTCCTTTGTCGATGCCTTTGCGATAATTGGCGAGCGCCTTGGTAACGCTTACCGGCTGACTAAAGGCGCGCCGCTCCGCCAGACTGCGGATGATCGCATAGGCCAGGTACGGGTAGACCGCTGTCGCGCCGTAGCCGATGAGGGTGGCAAAATGGTGCGGATCGCGGGCGTGCGCGGTGGCAACAAGGATATTGCAGCGGGTACGCAATCCGGCATCAATGAGGGCATGGTGCACTGCTCCCACGGCCATTAGGGCTGGAATGTACACGTGCCCGCGCTGCAGGGTACTGTCATCGAGCACGAGAATCACCGCTCCGTCGCGTACCGCTTCGACAACCTTATCGCAGAGAGCAACGACTGCGCTTTCCAAGTCGCGGTTGTCAGCAAAACACAGAGAAAAGCTTTGCGAGCGAAACTCTGGCTGTGGACGAGAGGTGAGCGCCAGGAATGCGGCGTCGGAAAGCACGGGAGAGTGTACCTCGATGCGCCGCGCGTATTCTGGACGCTCGTCGAAGAGATTGCTTTCGGTTCCAAGGATGGCGTTGAGAGACATCACCAGAGCTTCGCGCAAGGGATCGATGGGCGGATTGGTGACTTGGGCAAACTGCTGGCGGAAATAGTCAGCGATGTGCCGTGGCTGGGCAGACAGCACGGCAATTGGCGTATCGTCGCCCATGGAGCCAACTGCCTCCTGTCCGCCCTCGGCCAAGACGCGAATCACCTGGTCCTCTTCTTCCATACTGACGCCGAAGGCCTTTTCCCAGGCAATCAAATCCGGTACCGACCGGGCGATTTGGGCGGCGTCATCATCTACATCCAGATGCTCGGCATGGGCCGCGAGCCAAGCACCGTAGGGAGCGCTATTTTGGATGCGCAGATCAATCTCGTCGTTGTCGAGCAATTGGCCATCGCGCAGGTCGACAGCCAAAATTTGTCCGGGTCCAACGCGCCCCTGGGCCAGGATGTCTTGATGGGAGTAATCGAACACCCCAACTTCTGAGGCGATATTGATGATTCGGTCGCGAGTGATGACATAGCGTGCCGGTCGCAAACCATTGCGGTCGAGGGCGCAGACCGCCATTTGCCCAGTGTTTAGTACCAGCCCGGCGGGCCCGTCCCAGGCCTCCATACGCATGGAGTGATACTCGTAAAAGGCGCGCAATTCTGGCGCCATGTTTGGCACATTATGCCAAGCCGGGGGAATCAGGAGGCGCAGCGCCTTGAAAAAGTCCATACCGCCCTGCACGAGCAGCTCCAACATGTTGTCGAGGCTGAAAGAGTCACTACCGCCGCCAACGGCGGGTAACACCTCTTCCATGGGCAACAAATCCGAATGTAGCAAGGGCGCGCGGGCGCGCGCCCAATTGCGATTACCTTGGATCGTGTTCAGTTCGCCATTGTGCGCCAGGATCCGAAAAGGTTGACAAAGGCGCCATTCCGGCCAGGTATTGGTGGAAAATCGCTGGTGATAACTGACCAAGGCCGAGGCGAAGCGGGGGTCGCGCAGATCCGGGTAAAAATTGGGTAGGTGCTCGGGCATGACCAAGCCCTTGTAGCCAATGACTCGGCTAGAGCAGGTGACGGCAAAGAAATCCGCATTGGCTGCACAACGCTTTTCAACACGACGACGCAGCCGATAACAAAGACGCTCGAAGGTATCCGCGTCGACCCCGGTCGCTGCAAAAAAGGCCTGTTCGACCCGGGGCAAGGTTTTGAGCGCCTCGGCACCGCAGGCGGTGGCGTCCGTCGGCACAGCCCGCCAACCAATCAACTGCATTGCCAGGGCCTTTGCCTCTGCAGCCACGATATCGCGAATTACCTCGGCTTGTTGGGGGGATTTCGGCAGAAAGAACTGACCAACGGCAAAAAGCTTCGGTAATTCCAATCCTTCTTCTTGCGCCACGGCGCGAAAGAATTCTTGCGGCATCTGGATCAAAAGCCCACAGCCGTCGCCGCTTTTGCCATCGGCCGCTACTGCCCCGCGATGGGTGAGTCGGGCTAGGGAGGTAATGGCGGTGGCGACAATTGCATGACTCGCATGGTCGTCCATCTGGGCGATTAGCCCAAATCCACAAGAATCTCTTTCAAAATCGGGGGAGTATAGATTGTCTGTCATGCTTGCACCCATGGCCGTACCGAAGCTCGCCGCCAACTGGCGAAAGGGAATTTAGTATACGCTGCTGATACGCCGAAAACCAAGCGAGAGCACTCCAATACCCGCAAAAAACCCCCGCCGCAGGAGTGGCGAGGGCGTAGGCCGCGCCCGCAGGCGGCGACTGTCTACAGGCTAGGAAACGCGTTTACTTCTTAGGTGCCTTGGCAAAACGCAAGTAGGGCAGTTTGATATCGATTTCGCCAAACTTCTCCTTAGCCTGCTGGTCATTCAACGAAAGGGCGACGATCACGTCCTGACCCGGGACCCAGTTGGCGGGCGTTGCGACCGGCACACCGTCCGTTGCCTGGATGGCGTCAAGAGCACGCAGAATTTCGGCAAAGTTGCGTCCAACGGACATCGGGTACGACATGGTCAGCCGCACCTTCTTGTCCGGTCCGATAATGAAGACGGTGCGCACCGTAGCCGTGTTCTTCGCGTCACGGTTGTCCGGCAGATAGGCCTCGGCGGGCAGCATGTCGTACAGTTTGGAAACGTGCAGCGAGGTATCGTCGATGATGGGGAAATCCGCCGGAGCTCCGGCCATGGCTTCGATGTCGCGCTTCCACTTCTTGTGCTCTTCCACGGTGTCGACGGAAACGCCCATGACCTTGGTATTGCGTTTGGCGAAATCTGGGGCGAGTTGGGCTACGGCACCGAATTCGGTAGTGCAAACCGGCGTAAAGTCGCGCGGGTGAGAAAAGAGGATCGCATAGCTGTCGCCAATCCATTCATGCAGATGCAGGGTGCCGGCGGTGGAATCTGCGGTGAAGTCCGGGGCAACATCATTAATACGAATCGACATAGGTACACTCCTTCCGAAAGTTGAGTTAGGTCCTGAACTACAGGTGCAGCTTACCCCAAGGGGCAAATAATTACAATAGGTCTAAATTAGGACGATATACAACTTAGCCAATGGCATCGGGGTAGGCTCCTCCTACGCTGGCCTTGCAACCGTAAGGTCATTGCTGCACTTCCGTGTCACAAATATTTTACAATGGGCCTCTGCTGCAGGAATTGTTACAATCTGTGACTGGATAGTTGGTGGCAGGTCAGGGTGACCGTTACCTCCGCTTTGATTACACTAATGGTGACGGCAGTCTGGCGAGGGGATGCGCGCATCCTCCGCATGGGGTAAGCCGCGATGAGAAAGGAAGGATGATGCGCGATAACCCTAGCAGGCCTGGCTACGAGCTGGGCTTGACGCTAATCGAGCTGCTAATCGTCGTAGCGGTGATCGGCGTGTTGGCCGCCATCGCAATTCCACAGTATTTCCGCTATCTCGAGGATGCCAAGGCCGAAGTTGTTGTGGGGAATCTAAAACTGGCCGTCGACGCGGTTAGTCTGGCGTATGCAGCGGCGAATAACCAAGTGACAACGAACGTGTATAACACGCTGAATGGCGATGTGTTGCATAACGTTGTGAACCCGGTGTACGGACTAGGCAGTGCCGGTTACATGGTAATGTCGCCAACGAACAGCCAGCTTGCCCCCGTATGCGGACAGGTGGCCATGACTGCGTCGGTGGTCAGTGCAGCCGGTCCCCGGGTCATCACTCTTCTTGTTGGCACGAATTGCAATAGCGGTGGGATGACGACCGCAATCAGCAACGCTTGCAGTGCGGCAGGCTTTGCGCACGCCACCTCAAGTGGGGTTTCGGTATACCAAAACGGCGCTATTGTGCCATGAAATGCGAACGTGCCAGCGCTGTACGGAGATCTGCTCCAGCCATCTCGACTTTTCCGTCTGGCGGAGGATGGACTTTCGTCTATTTACTCCCCGGTGAGCATAATTGAGTGGCAGCGAATTTCGATGTGCGGAAGGCGGTAAGGAAGGCTGATGTCCAAAACGTTTGACGATAGCGTGATTGAGGGCCCTTCCTCGCGGTTCTGGCGGCTCCTGGGTGGGCGCGGGCAGAGCGACTCGCGTTTACGCCAGCAGCAGCAATTGATGGCTTGGCGGGATGCCTTACCGCGACTATTGGTGGCTCGACCATCGGCCGAACAATTTTTGGAACGCTTTTGTCAGACGGGGGTGGCGCACGGAATTGCTAGTTGGATCGGCGTCTTCACCCCGTCCAGCGTGGGCGAACTCGATCTGGTCGCTTCGGCCGGGCCGGAAGAGGCTCTGCGCAGTCCACGTTTCTCTGTAGTAGCGGACCATCCACAGGGAAATACTCCCCTTGGCTGGGTATGGCGCGAAGTACGCGCGTTTTACTCTTCACCCATGGGGGAAAGCGCGGAACTGCGCGAATGGGAGGAACGACTGCGCATCTTGCGTCTACCTGTATCGGCGGTGCTGCCTTTGCAGCGCGAAGCAGGGATCTGGGGTCTATTGGTGCTGCTGCGACCAGAAAACGAGAGTTGGAGTATCGATGCGCAAATGCTGGTGGAAGCCGCAGCGCGCCAGCTCTGCGATGCACTCGATCAAGCGGCTGAAGATGAGGTCCGGCGGCTACTTGGTGAGGGGTTGAGTAGCGCTTTTGATGGTGTCGTGCTAACCGACGCCTTCTGGCAGGTAATGTATGTCAATCAGAGTTTTGAATTGATGACGGGCTATTCGTCGTCAGAAGTACTGCGGCAAAAATTAACTATTTTACAGGGTCACGACACGAGCCGTCCGGAACTGGCCTCCCTACACCAAGCACTGCAAAGCGGTCTTTCCTGGAAAGGCAAGCTGGTTAATTATCGCAAAGATGGCTCTGCTTTTTGGAACGGCCTCAACGTGATCCCCGTGTACGCAAAAGACGGAAGCGCCAGTCATTTTATTGGGCTTCTGCGTGACATTTCTCAAGAGCAGACGCTCTTCGCGCAGATGGAATATGAATCGCGTCACGATCGGCTTACCGGTCTCGCAAATCGGCGTGCCCTCGATGATGAAATGGAAGCAGCGCTGGCTAGAGCGCAACGCAATCAGGCTGCGCTTGCGGTATGTATGATCGACCTCGATAAATTCAAGCCGATCAATGACACCCTCGGGCACGAAGCGGGTGATCGTGTTTTGCAGGTCGTTGCCACGCGCTTACGCGATAGCTTGCGGCGCACCGATTATGTTGCCCGGCTCGGTGGCGATGAGTTTGTGATTTTGATCGAGGATTACGGTAGCGCCTTGCGTTTGGATTTGGTATTGCGAAAGATCGATAGCGCCATTTCCGAGCCGATCCTGTTGTCTGGCCGGAAAACCGTATCGGTACATCTTAGCATGGGAATAGCGCGCTATCCGGAGGATTCAGCGGACGCCGGAACTTTGCTACGCTTCGCCGATCAGGCCTTGTATCATGCCAAGTCGATGCGCTCCCAGCGGCAACGATACTGGCAATTTTATGCGCCACTTATGCTGGCGGCCGGGGGCTTTCCTACTCCTCCGGCAAAGGAGTAATGCATGAATGATCAGGAGTCGTCTACAAACCAGATGGGGCGGGATCCAGCGAGTCTCGTGCGCTTACTGCCCATGCGCAACGGCATGAACATCGCCGACTATCATTTGCGCGTGATTGGGGATTTTGATCGCGACTCGATACAATTTGGGATAGAAAAGCTCTGTAGTAAAACTGGTTGCCCGGCAATGCTTTTCTCTGCAGATCTTCTCGATCCAGGGCATGCCTTTGTATTTCAAAGCTGCACTGCTGCGGGCTTGGAGTTGCGTCCAGTAAGCTCTTCTGTTTGGAGCAACTATCAGAAACTATTATTTATCGTGCAGAGCGCGGACGGTTTGTTCTCCGGATTTTGTGCACTGGAGGGAATAGACTCGCGAGGTGTTTTTCATCTGCATCGCCCCAATATCCTTTACTATCGGGATGTGCGATTGCATCGTCGCTTACATTTAGACGGAGAAATTTTGCTGCGGCGTAAAAATAGCGAGAACCTGTCCGGGCTGCTTAACGACTTTAGTCCAACTGGGGTAAGTTTTTTTGTACGTAATGCATATCTTGATCGCGGTGAAGTCTTGTTGGCTTCCTTTGCAGTCCCCGGCTGTGGCGAGTGTGACGCAACGGCGCGGGTAGTGCGCAGCGCCCCCGGTTCGGCAACGCTTGGCAGTCTGGTCGGTCTGCAATTGCTGCTGACGAAAAGTCAGCAACAACGGATGGAACATCTGCATTTCTGCTTGCAGCACCCCAACTTGCGACATCGGGAGCAGTATAGCAATCATTGAATTGTGACGTTCTGCATAGGCAGGACCTATGAGGGTGAAAAATGGCTACAGCTCTTACGAATAAGCAACGGAAAGAGGTAAAAGCGACGGAGTTTCGCTGGGAAGCGAAGAGTCCCGATGGTCGTACGCGACAAAAGGGCGAAATGCTGGCGCCATCGGCTAATGTCGTCAAAGCCCAGTTGCGCCGGGCGGGGTTGCAACCTATCGTGGTGGCTAAGGTCCGACAGCCCCTATTCGGTGGGGAGAGTATCAAGGAAGCCAGCCTGGTGGTGATGGTCCGGCAGCTCTCGACCATGATCAACGCTGGTGTACCCATGGTGCAGTCCTTTGAACTATTGATCTCTGCGTCATCGCAGCCGGGTATGCGCAAGCTGTTGAGCAAAATTCTCCGCCATCTCAATGAGGGAGAGTCCCTTTCCCAGGCCCTTGCCCATTATCCCAAATACTTCGATCGATTATTTATCTCTTTGGTAGCGGCTGGCGAGCAGGGCGGTATTCTCGATACGATCCTATTGCGTTTGGCAGACTATCGGGAGAAAAGTCTCGCCCTCACCAAGAAGGTAAAGTCGGCAATGTTTTATCCCGCGGCGATCATTACCGTCATGGTAGTTGTGGTAGTGATTCTGATGATCTTCGTAATCCCAGTATTTGCCAACTTATTCAGTAGTTTTGGCGCGACGTTGCCCTTACTTACGCAGGTGGTCATCAATATTTCCAATTGGATGCGTGGGCATTGGTATATTGTCGTACTAACCCCAATCGCTCTTGTTTTTGCTTTCCGCTATAGTTATCGCCGTAGCGACAAATTCAAGGTAGTTGTGGATCGCTATGCCCTCAAAATCCCTGTACTCGGCGACATTCTGTTGAAAGGTGCCGTAGCGCGTTTCAACCGTACTTTATCGACCATGCAGGCCGCCGGCGTACCCATTCTTGATGCTCTCGATACGTTGTCGCGGGTATCTGGCAATGCCATCATTGAAAAAAGCATTCTTCGATCCCGCGCCGATGTTGCCGCCGGCGGGCGCATTTCTGCAAAACTTAAAGAAGACGGCGTTTTTCCGTTGATGGCAACGCAAATGCTGTCGATTGGAGAAGAGACCGGTGCTGTTGAAGTGATGTCCGGCAAGGTCGCCGATTTTTATGAAAACGAGGTCAATGAAGCGGTCAATCGTCTATCTACTCTTATGGAGCCAATGATTATGGTCGTACTAGGTATTGTTGTTGGCACTTTGGTGGTTGCGATGTATTTGCCAATCTTCAAGATGGGTGCGGTAGTAACCCATGGCGGCTGAGACAGTTCAGCTGGTGACAAAGTGGTTTTTTAGGATATGAAAAAATCTACGATATTTGCGCAACTCGCGATCCAAAACCAAGACCTGATCCATGATTTCATCGGGGTGGGCATGGTCGATAGTTGCTAACAGTTCGCGCAACTTCTCATGAACTAAATGTTGCTTTTCTTCGAGGGCATCTAGGGCTTCTTGCAGATCGCGGGTCGAATTAGCAGACGCGGCTGGCTGCTGAAAATTGTGGTGCTGGCGGATATTCATAGGATTTCTCCTGCAGTAGTAGGCCCCGCAGGCGGGGCCTTGGTATTTAATGTCCTGCGTACATGGCCTTTTTGGTGTAACGACCGCGGAATACCCAAATCTGATACCAGTTATACATGATCATAATGGGTACGAAACCAGTCATGAACAGGGTGAATACTGCCAAAGAATCGGCAGGATTTGCTGCCGCTTGCACCGTCCATGTATTGGGGACGATGTACGGAAACATGGTCGCCCACAGCGCAAACCACATCAGCGCTACCACACCCTCGCCCCAGAGCAAGGCAACGAAGTCGCGGGAAGCCGCATGTGCCATCATCGACTTAAAGGCAAAAGCAAGAATGGCAAGAATCCAAATCAGCCAGACCCACCAATGGCTACCGGTCCACTTGGCAGCGGCCCAAGGGAAAATGGCATAGGACCAGACCAAGGTAATGACGACTGCCGCCAGAGCGATCAGCGAAAAGGCATTGGTCCATTTCTTGGCACGCTCGTGAATGACGTCTCCCGGCACAAAACGTGCGCACAGGTACAAACCGCCAGCTAAACTTGCGGCAATTACCGCGCCAATACCCGTCCAGAGGCTAAAAGGGCTGAGAAAATCTAGGGGGGCGCCCGAAAAATGCTTTACGTCATTAAAGGCCAAGGCGTGGGCGCCGCTTACGCCCTCAGCGGCTATATGATGCATGGTCGGAAATCCGAGCAAAGCACCGCCGAGCGCAACACCAGCGCCAAAAGGGGCCACGAGGCTGCCAAAGGCAAAGAGAAACCCCCAAAAGCGCTTGGATCCGATGGCATGCACATGAAATTCAAACGCTACCGCGCGCATGATAATACCCCACAACGCAATCATTAAGGGAATCATCAGATAGTTAAAGGCTGATCCATAGACCGAAGGAAACGCTCCAAACAGAATACCGCCGGCAACTACTAGCCAGGTTTCGTTACCGTCCCAGAAGCCGGCCATCGATGCCATAATGGCGCCGCGCTCTTCTTCGTCTGGGGAAAACAGTGCAAAGATTCCTGCGCCGAGATCGGCTCCGTCGAGGCCTATGTAGAGCAAAAACATCAAGCACAGCAGCATCCACCACCAAGTAGATAAACTGCTAGCGATTCGAGCAATATCAAGCATAAAAATTCTCCGGGGCTGGCCGGGGGTTGTCCCCCCGGCTCTTGGTTTATCGAGATTTTTCCAGCATCGGCTTACTAGCAAGGGTGGGTTTGGCAAAACCCCCACCAGCTTGCTCTTCGCCATGGCCGTCCTCTTCGTGATGGGTGAAGAGGGTGTCGGAATGGGGAATGTTATCCACCCCTTTAGCAATGACGCGGCTGAAGAAATACCAGGCCCCGGACCAAACCATGAGCTCAAAGGCGATATAGCCTACGAACCAGACGAGTTCCTGACCAACCGTCATGTGGCTCACACCCTGATAAGTCCGCATTAGCCCAAAGACCACCCAGGGCTGACGACCGATCTCCCGCGTCCACCAACCGCACCAAATGGCGAGGTATGGTAGAAAGCCAGAGAACACCACGGCACGTAAGAACCAGGGATGCTTACGCAGAGATTCGGCATTGAGCTTGCCGCGCAGGCGTAACCAGTTACCCCAAAGGGCTACGAAGAAGAGGAAGAACCCAATCGCAACCATGACGCGGAAGGAGTAGAAAGGCACCCAAACATCCGGGCGATCCTTGGCCGGGAAGCTATCCATACCCGTTACCTTCCCATTCCAGGTGTGGGTCTCGAGCAGACTGAGGACATGGGGAATGGTAATGGCAAAGCTGTTGCCGTCGTTCTTGGCATTGGGGAAGGCGATCAAATGCCAGCCCGTATTTACCTTACCATCCGGTAGATAGGTATGGTAATGCCCCTCCATAGCCGCCAATGAAGTCGGCTGGGTCATTGCCACATCGCGTCCCAAAGTGTCGCCAATATAAATTTGGATTGGGGTCACAATGAGCAGTGCGAGCAGAGTCGGCTTGAGAAGCTTGGTGAAGAGATCCGCATTACGATTTTTGAGGATGAACCAAGCACTGACACTGGCAAAGACAAAGAGTGCCAGTTCTACCGTTGCCATCCACATGTGCGGGAAGCCCCAAACGAAGTTATCGTTAAGGATGGCATGCCACCAATTGGTGACCTGGAAAAGGCCGTTTTTGAGCACAATTCCGTTAGGAGTCTGCATCCACGAGTTGGCGACCAGAATCCACATGGCCGAGAGGCTGGAGGACAGACCAACATTGAAAGTGGCAAAGGCGTGCATGCCCTTACTAACCTTGCCCCACCCAAAGACCATGAGACCGATGAAGCCAGCTTCGTACATAAAGGCGGTGATGGTCTCAAAGCCAAGAATGTTGCCGAAGAAAGGACCGACGGCCTGGGAGAAGGGCCCATAGAGAATGCCAAAGGCCATCTCCATGGTCACGCCGGTAGCGACACCAGCGCCAAAGTTGATGATAAGAATTTTCTCGAAGAAGCGATTGAGTTTGTACCATCGCTCATTCCCCGTGCGCAGCCAAGCGACTTCCAGGATAAAGAGTAACCAAGACATCCCAATGGTCATCGGCGTCCACAGAATGTGCATGGAAGTGATCCAAGCGAAGTCCATACGGCTGAGGAGCACGGGAAGGGTATTTTCTAAAACCATGACTCACTCCTTTTTTCCGTTGTGCATGTGTACAGTCAACATCAATGTACATTGTTATATAAGCAATCACTGTACCAGCTGAAAAAAGGATCTAACTCTTTGAAAATGGAGGTTTGACAACCGATGGTTGGTGGATATAAACCAAGCGTATGGGGCATATCCCCAAGTCAAAAAATACTATAACAGCCTATTATTATGTGTTTTCGACCTACCGGATCTTGTTTCTCGACGCTGCGCATGCCATGTTCTTGGATTGGAAACCGGAGGCAAAAGTGCTCACTTTTTTGCAAAGACGGCGATTTTGGGTAGAACTCTTCATCTGGTTTTTGCTGGTCATCGCGGTATATGCGTTTACCCAATGGCGGGGTAGCCAGGGTTCCGAGCACTTACAAAAACAACTGCCGCCCGCCCTCCAGGTCACAAGCCTTACCGGCCAGCGTGAGGAGATCCGACTGCAAGCAGAGAAAATCCTCCTGCTCAATTATTGGGCGCCGGATTGTCCTCCCTGTATCGCGGAAACACCGCTCCTGGTACGACTCGAGCACTGGTTTGCAGGGAAACACTTTGGCATTGTTGGGCTTGCGGTGCCGGGAAGCAGCCCTGCCGCAGTGCAGGCGCGCATACAACAGTTAGGCATCGATTATCCCGTTTACCTGGCTAGCGACCAGGCTGCGGCCGTTGCTGGGGGGGTTGTACTCACGCCCACCACTTTACTGGTAAACGAGAATGGGCAGATCGTCGGCCGCTATGTAGGCGCCATCGCCTTGCCAGTTATCCTTTGGAAACTATTTTGGATTTGGGTATAGGAACAGCAACCGTGCGACGCCCCAGTCTTTTTCGACAAACCGCTGGCACCTTAGCCATGGGTATCATCGCGCTGCAGATTTTTTCGCTGCTTTCGATCATCCTCACCGTACTCTATCCTTTGGCACAACGGTCGGCGGAGGATCTCGCTGGACTACTCATTATGAGCGCGCAAACCTACGCCCAAATGCCCGCTGCGGAACGCCCACAGTTCTTACAACGCCTCTCCCGAGATAACCACATCGAGATCGGAGCACCACCGGCAAATTTTGATGTGACGGGCAATCGTAGTCACCTCTATGGCAAAATTCTCGCGGCAGAACTACGGCGTCGCCTAGGGCATTCGGTGGCGGTGTTTACTGCCCATGATCCCAGAGGAACCCTGTGGGTGGTGATTCCCGCCCACGGGCAATCGATCTGGATGCATTTTGCGCGCAGGCGCTTGACCGCAACCTTGCCCTTGGGTCTGATTTTTATTCTCGGTGTCTCTACCCTCGCATTATTGGTTTTGACGATCATTTTGGTACGTCGGGTGTTGCGTCCTTTGGCCGTACTCGCCGATGCGCTGCGGCGTAAATGGAATGCCCCTCTGCCGGTGTTACCAACAAACGGCGCACGAGAATTTCACGATCTTTTGGCGGCCTTCGAGCGTATGCGCACGCGGCTGCAGGCAATGATCGACCAACAGTCTTTGCTCCTTGTTGGAATCTCTCACGATCTCCGTTCCCCGCTCGCGCGTATACAGATGGCGTTGGAACTATTGCCCGAAAATACGCCAGACGATTTGCGCGCCGGTCTACTGGAAGATACACAGCGGATGAATGATCTTCTGGGGCAATCCTTAGCCATTGGTCGCGGTAGTTCAGCCCGTATTGCTGATCTCGATCTTGTTGCTCTGTTGCAAGTAACCGGCGAAGCCTTTGCGCGTGCCGGAGGAAATTGGCAGGCACAGCTACCCCGCCGCTATCCCTTTCGCGGCGACTATGAAGCCTTACGACGCTTATTCGATAATATACTCGATAATGTGCGCCGCTACGCTGGCGATACGGTCGATGTTCGCCTGCAAAAGCGCGAAGGTCGCGGCGTACTGAGCTTCTGCGATCATGGACCCGGGATTCCAGAAGAGCTGTTAGAAACCCTGCTCGAGCCCTTTAGCCGCGGCGATAGTGCTCGTGGCCATCGCGAGGGCAGTGGCCTAGGGCTCGCCATTGCACGACAGATTGCAGAGGCGCAAGGTATACAACTACGCTTACGTAATCGTACGGATAGCGCCTCAGGGCTGTGCGTAGAATTGAGTTGGGAGCTCCGCGCCGATGCGCGCCCGCGCTGAAGGATTTAGCCGAGAATGTGGTGGCAAACCGCGAGGAGACTCAGGGTACGTTGATCGTTAAGGCGATAATAGACTCTACTCGGGGTGCGCCGGATAAGCACCAATTGATGTGTCTCCAACAACTGCAAGTGTTGGGCTGCATTACTATGACTGGTGTGTACCGCGTTAGCGATATGTTGCAAATTCATTTCCCCTGCACCCAGGAGACAGAGCATGCGATAACGAAGGGGATGGGCCAGAGCGTGCAGCGCCCGCGCCAAACGTACCACTTCGTTCGCCTTCAGAAGATCCTTGCACATAGCTTTTTCCTCAGGAGTTCGACGGGAGAGCTCTAAGCATGAATGATGCCAACCTGTGAGACACCTCTATCTTCTTGTTATCTATTGATCAGTTCCTTCGCTAGCCGCTACGGCTGTAGCCAATCAGCTACAGCCCTACAGAGAAATGGTGCTAATTCTCCGCTAATAAGCGGCGCTCTTCTTGTCGGCCGATAGCGACATTACAGAACGTTACGCCAGAAATGATCTTCCTTGTCCATGATCCGCGTCGATTCCTCTGGCCCCCAGGAGCCCGCAGGGTAGGAGATGATATAATCCAGTTCTCGCGACCAGGTTTTGATGAAGGGATCGACAGCCCGCCAGGCCCATTCCACTTCATCAAAGCGAATAAAGAGGGCCTTGTCGCCTTCCATCACGTCGAGGAGTAAGGCTTCATAGGCATCGAGTTCCTTTTCGCCCTCGCGCCGATAGCTGGCGTTGAGCTGGGTGGGGCGAATACGCATCTCCAGGCCCGGTTCTTTGACGTGCAACTCAATCTTTAGACTTTCGGGCTCAAGTGACAATAAAATCCAATTGGGCTCGATACGATCGATAGGAGTTTCGCGAAATAGTTGCTGCGGTGTATGACGAAAGCGAATAGCAACGCTGGAGGATTTTTTTGGCATCCGTTTGCCGGTGCGTAGGTAGAAAGGCACACCGCGCCATCGCCAGTTATCCACATAAAATTTTGCCGCGACAAAGGTTTCAGTAATTGATCCTGGAGCAACCCCGGGCTCCTCTGCATAACCGGGTACGTGTTGGCCATCAACGAGTCCCGGGCCATACTGCGCGCGGATCGCGTGAGCATGGATGGCAGTTTTGGGAATTGGGCGAATGGAGCGCAGCACTTTTACCTTTTCGTCGCGCAAGGCGTTGGCCTCGAGCGAAGGTGGCGGTTCCATGGCCACCAGGGTGAGGATCTGCATGAGATGATTTTGCACCATATCGCGCAGGGCACCGGCCTGATCGTAATAACCGGCGCGATTTTCAACACCCAGTTCTTCCGCTACGGTAATCTGCACATGATCGACAAAGTTGCGATTCCAGACCGCCTCGATGGGTAGGTTGGCAAAGCGGAAGACCAAGAGATTCTGGACGATTTCCTTACCCAAATAATGGTCAATGCGATAAATCTGTTCCTCGCGAAAGTGTCGATGCAGTTGCTCATTGAGTTGGATGGCACTTTCCAAGTCATTACCAAACGGTTTTTCGATGACGATGCGATAGTCGCCGTCCCGATCAAAACCGGCTTTGGAGAGATTCTGTACTACCGAAAAAAAATCCTGGGGGCGAATGGCAAGATAAAAAATACTGCGGTCCGGCTGACCTGACCCCGGTCTGCTCAGGGTTTTGGCAAGCTCTTGGTACATTTCTGCCTCGTGCAGTTCCCCGCGCACATAGGTAAAACGTGCCGAGAATTCCGCCAAATGTTCGGGATGAAAATCTCCGGCAAAGGATTCCAGTTGCTCCTGCAAAAAATCTTGCCAACCGGCGTTGTCCCAGGGACGGCGGCCGACGGCATAGATTTTTAGGTCTGTAGGCAAGAGGCGAGCGCACTGCAGATGGTAGAGAGAGGGCAAGAGCTTCCGTGCGGCGAGATCGCCAGTGGCGCCGAAGATGACGAATTGACAAATACAGTCCTCGCTCATTTTTAGCGCTCCTTGACCACGGCATGCCCGCCAAACTGATTGCGCATCATCGCCAGCAGTTTGGCAGCGTAATCATCCTTACCCTGGCTCGCCCAGCGCATCTGCAAGGCGAGGGTAATAACCGGCGCCGGGACTTTTTGTTCTAATGCTGCCTGGGCGGTCCACAGGCCCTCGCCAGAGTCAGCCACCACCGGCGCAATATCAGCAAGATGTTGATCTTGCTTGAGAGTGGCGGCAGTAAGGTCGAGGAGCCAGGAGCGTACCACACTGCCGTAGCGCCACATTTCCGCCACCGCGGCAAGGTTGAGAGCAAACTCCTCTTTGCCCTGTAAGATGGCGAAGCCCTCGGCTAAGGCCTGCATCATGCCGTATTCAATGCCGTTGTGGACCATCTTGACGAAATGGCCGCTACCGACGGGACCGCAGTAGAGCCAGCCCTTATCCGCCGCTGGCGCAAGAATTTTTAGGAAAGGCTCTAGCTTGGCGACCGCCTCCTGGCTGCCGCCGACCATCAGGGCATACCCTTCCTGCAAACCCCAGACGCCGCCGGAGACACCGGCATCGACATAGCCGATTCCTCGCGCCTCTACCTCCTTGGCCTGCGCCATGGAGTCTCGGTAGAAAGCATTGGCGCCGTTTACCAAAACGTCACCCGGCGCCAATAGGGGCAGCAACTCGGCAATGTGTTCTGCGGTAGCGTTACCTGCTGGTAGCATGAGCCAAACTACACGCGGCGCTGGCAACTGCTGCACCAACTCCGCCAGGGTTGCAGCCGCTTGCATGCCGGTCTCCTGAGCAAGCTCCTGCGTTTTGGCAAAGTGACGATTGTAGGCCACTACCTCCGCACCGTCGCGCTGCAGACGGCGCGCCATGTTGCCGCCCATCCGCCCCAAACCCACCACTCCAATCTTGCCTGCGCCCATGTCTTGCCTCCTGACGATCACCGCCGCACACGGTATCCTTTGAGTATAGTCAGCCATTGCACAGGAAAAAGAAAATGCAGAAAACATTGGGCACTCCTTTAGCGGCCGGGGCAACGCGGTTGTTGCTCTTGGGAGCGGGCGAGTTAGGTAAGGAATTGCTGATAGCCGCGCAGCGCCTGGGAATTGAGACCATTGCTGTTGACCGTTACGCCGACGCACCCGCTATGCAGGTTGCCCACCGCAGCCATGTTGTGGATATGACCGATGCCGACGCCTTGCTGGCGCTAGTCGCGTGGGAGCAGCCACATTTTGTGGTGCCGGAGATTGAGGCCATAGCCACCAAGGCCCTGGCCGAGCTGGAGCAGCAGGGATCCTGTACGGTGATCCCCAATGCCCGCGCCGTTGCCCTGACCATGAATCGTGAGGGAATTCGCCGCTTGGCGGCGGAGGAGTTGGGGCTACGCTGCTCTCCCTATGCCTTTGCCAATAGTTTGGTAGAGCTGGAAGAAGCCAGCAGGACCATTGGTTTTCCCTGCGTAATCAAACCGGTGATGTCTTCGAGTGGGAAGGGGCAGTCACTCATACAAAATGCCGCAGAGCTGGCGAGCGCTTGGGAAAAGGCGCAGACCGCCGGGCGTGTACAGGGGCAGCGGGTCATCATCGAGGGCTTTATCGATTTTGACTTCGAGATTACCCTGCTGACGGTACGCGCCGCACAGGGCACCGTATTTTGCGCACCCATAGGGCACCGCCAAGAGGCGGGCGATTACGTCGAGTCTTGGCAACCCCAACCAATGACCGAAAAGGCCCTGCGCAAAGCCCAAGAGATGGCGAAGCGAGTTACCGATGCTCTGGGCGGGCGCGGAATCTTTGGGGTGGAATTTTTTGTTCGCGATGAAGAGGTGTACTTCAGCGAAGTATCACCACGCCCTCACGACACCGGCATGGTCACCCTGATGAGCCAACGCCAAAGCGAATTCGATCTGCACCTGCGTGCCATTCTCGGCCTGCCCGTCAACCCCGGTTTCTATGGGCCAGCGGCCTCGGCGGTGATTCGCGCCGAAAAGGTCGGTTGGGGGCCGCAATACGACGGGCTGAAAGAAGCCCTTGCGGTTCCGGAGAGCGATCTGCGCCTCTTTGGCAAACCGCAGGCGGTCAAGCTACGTCGCCTGGGAGTTGCCTTGGCCAGTGCTGAGACGGTAGACGAGGCACTAGCTCGCGCCCGCCTGGTTGCCAGCCACGTGCGCGTTTTTGGGTACGCGTCGTAAGCGAAAAATTGCCGGTGCCCGCGCTCAGCCGGTGACAAACCGGCTGATGCGATCGAGCGCGCGGGTGAGGTTTTCTTCACTGGTAGCAAAAGAGAGACGCAGATGTCCCGGACTACCAAAGGCACTACCGGGCACCACGGCGACTCCTGCTTCCAGCAGTCTTTCCGCCAATGCTAAATCGTTGGAGATGCCCTTGCGTTGCATCACTTCCTGAAAGCCCGGAAAGCTATAGAAGGTTCCATCAGAAGGGAGAACCTGCACCCCGGGCAGGGCGCGCAAGCGATCGTAGACGTAGTTGTGCCTGTGTTCGAAGGCCTGCAGCATGGGCCCAAGAAGGGTATCACCGCTCTCCAGGGCAGCCTGCGCCGCGGCTTGGGCAATGGAGCAGGGGTTGGAGGTGCTTTGCGACTGTACCGTCTCCATCGCAGCGATGAGCGGCGCCGGCCCTGCGCAATAACCAATCCGCCATCCGGTCATGGCATAGGCCTTGGATACACCATTAAGGACGATGCAGCGATCTTGAAGGTCCGGGCAAGCCATGGCGAGATTGACAAAACGCGCCCCGGCAAAAAGGATTTTTTCGTACATATCGTCACTGGCGACCAAAACCCGCGGATGTGCACGGAGTACCTCGCCCAAGGCAACCAACTCCGCAGCAGAGTAGCCCTTGCCAGAGGGGTTGGACGGGCTGTTGATAACCAAGAGTCGGGTGGCCGGGGTGATTGCAGCGGCGAGCTGCTCCGGGGTGATCTTGAATTGTTGCTCAGCGGATGTGGACAAAATGACAGGTTGCGCACCCGCCAGTAGCACCATGTCGGGGTAGGAAACCCAGTAAGGCGCGGGGATGATGACTTCATCGCCTTGATCGAGAAGTGCTTGGCAGAGGTTGTAAAAACTCTGTTTGCCACCTACGGAGACCAGAATTTGCTTGGCCTCGTATTGAAGATTGCTGTCGCGAGCAAACTTGGCGATTACTGCCGCCTTCAGGTCTGGCGTTCCACCAACAGCGGTATATTTGGTAAAGCCGCGGTCGAGCGCCGCTTTGGCTGCATTCTTGATCGGTTCTGGGGTATCGAAATCCGGCTCGCCTGCACCAAGGCTAACGACATCCTTGCCTTGGCGCTGGAGTTCTGCGGCGCGTGCACTTACCGCCAAGGTGGGGGAGGGGCGAACCGCATTGACGCGACGAGAAAGGCGAATGTCCACTGCAGGATCCTGAAGGTGCTCAAAGGGCGAAAATTGTAAGCCTTTGCGTCGGAAAAGCAACAGCGTTACTCCACTCCCTTTTTACGTAATAGGGTGGCAATGCGACGTAGGCGCTCCAACGGGTCCTGGAGCAACAGGAGTTGCAGCTTTTCTGCTGACCGCACCGGCAGAGCTTGCGCCAGGATCATGCCGGCACGACTGGCGTCCAGCTCTGGAGCATCTGGATCTTCGATAATCTGCTGCAAAATGGGTTTGAGCCACTCGTGCTCAAAGGCGAGAGGAAGGACGGGCTCCTCTGGCCAAAGATGAATGCGCGCCACAGTGATGTCGTTGGCATGCTGCCATTCTTGCACCGTAAATCGCTGAGCTCCTTCGATTTCAAGAAGAAGTAGACCGTTTTCGCTATTCCAGTCGACAATGGTTGCCAGAGTACCAACGGGGGCCGGGGCAGCCTCCGCCTCCGCCAGGCAAATGCCGAAGGGTCGGCCCGAGCGCATGGCACGGCTGACCATATCCACATAACGAGGCTCGAAGATCCGCAGCCCCATGCGGGCCTTGGGAAAAAGCACAGAACTGAGTAAGAATAGATCGTACCATTCTTGCGCATCGCTTTGCGCCGTCATCCTGGACCCTCGCGAAACCAATATGCCTGAGCTAAGTGTAGCGCCCCTCTCCTTGTATGTGCACCTGCCCTGGTGCAAGGCCAAGTGTCCGTACTGCGATTTTAACTCCTACGCGGCAGAGAACTTTCCCGCTGAGCGCTATGTCGATGCCCTCATTCTTGATCTGGAGCGTGAGCTGCCGCGAATTTGGGGTCGGCAAATCCACAGTATCTTTTTTGGTGGCGGTACCCCCAGCCTTTTTCCGCCGGATAGCCTCGATCGTTTACTCTCGGCCATTCGTGCTCGCCTGCGTCTGGCGCCGCAAGTAGAAATCAGCCTCGAGGCCAATCCTGGCGCGGTGGACGCCGCAGCCTTCGCCGGTTTTCGTGCAGCGGGCATCAACCGTCTCTCCCTCGGGGTCCAGTCCTTCAACGACGACGCCTTGAGGGTTCTTGGACGCATCCACGATGCCCGGGCTTGCCACATGGCCGTTGAAGCACTGCAGCGCGCTGGTTTCGACAACTGGAACCTAGACCTGATCTTTGCCTTGCCGGGACAGGATTGCGCCGCGGCACTCGACGACCTGCGCAATGCGCTCACCCACCGGCCGCCGCATCTTTCTCTCTACCAACTTACCCTAGAACCGGGAACACCTTTTGCCAGCCATCCGCCGGCCGCCCTACCCGACGCCGACAGCAGCGCGGAAATGGAGGAGGGGCTGCGTGCCGAACTCGCTGCCGCGGGCCTTGCCCGTTATGAGGTCTCGGCGCATGCGCGTAGCGGACGGCAGTGTTGGCATAATCGTAACTACTGGCTCTTTGGGGATTATTTGGGCATTGGTGCGGGCGCTCATGGCAAAATCACTCTGCCCGGGCAGGGGATACTGCGCACACGCAAACCACCGCGGCCGGAAACGTACATGGCAGCGGCCATGGCCGCAGATGCAGTTCTTGGTGAACAGCACTGGGTCGGCCCTGCCGAACGGCCGTTCGAGTTTTTTCTCAACGCCTTGCGCTTGTTGGAGGGATTTTCGGAGGAAATCTTTGAAGAGCGCACCGGCATAAGCTTTTTGCTTGTGGAGGGCCGGCTGCGGCGCGCCGCGCAACGTGGTTTGGTGGAGCGGCAAGGGCGTCATTGGCGCCCCACCGCCATTGGTATCAATTGGATCAACTCCTTGTGTCGGGAATTTCTCCCCGAGAAGGAAGCGCCTCAGTCGCGCCCCATGGCCTCGGCTTCGTGACCGGTGATGGATCCTTCCGTAAAAAGATATTCCTGCAACTCCTTGTCTAGGCGAGGTAATTTCCGACGCAGCCACTCCAATACCATGGCTGCATGTTCCAGTTCCTCGTCACGATTGTGGGCGAGTACAGCCTTAAGTGTTGGATCTTGGCAGGCGTCCACCCTCTGCTGGTACCAATCGACGGCCTCAAACTCCTCCATCAAGGAACTGATGGCACGATGGATATCGAGGGTGTCGGGACTGAGCTGTTCGAGGGCTTCGTGTAGGCTTTCATGGGCCATGGTCGATCTCCGTGGGTTGCGTTAGAAGTGTCATCTGAGAATAGCCGAAGACGACCCGGCCAGCCAGGCAAGCGCTTTGGCTTAGCACGTATCCTCTCCAAGCGCGGATTCTGCTCGCGAACCCAAGCGGCCGAGTGGATCCGCGCCGGAAGAGTGAGTGTTGCGGGACGCCGTATTCTCGATCCCGAACAGGGCTTTCCACTCGATCAGGATGCCATTGCGGTAGACGGCGTTGTCGCGCCTCTACCGCCGCGTCGGCGAGTGCTGGTACTCCATAAGCCGCGCGGTTATTTAGTGACGCGCCAAGACCAACTTGCGCGGCAAACGATCTACGACTTGCTTCCCGATGGCGATTGGCTCGCGCCAGTCGGTCGGCTCGATCAAGCCAGCAGCGGTTTGCTGTTGCTGAGTAATGATCCTGCCTGGGCGCAGAAGATTTTGGACCCCGAACGCCATTTACCTAAAAAATACCATGTGCAGGTCCGTCCCCCCTTGACCGCAGAGCAACGTGCTTATCTGGCCACTGGCGTGGTGCTCGATGGGATACGATATCGTTCGATGGAAATTCGAGAGTTGCGCTGTGGTGGCAAGACCCAATGGTTGGAATTTGTGCTCCATGAAGGGAAAAATCGCCAGATTCGCCGCCTGTTGGAGAGTCTAGGCTGCGAAGTTTTGCGGCTGATTCGTGTTGCTATTGGCACGTTGACCCTGGGTGACTTGGCCGCCGGCCAGTGGCGCGAGCTTACGCCCTCAGAGATGATTTCTTTGTGCCCGCCATTCGACCTACTGTAGAATCCGAGCATTTGCTGCAAGAGCGTCAAAACATGTGCATAATCGGCATATTTCCGAGGTTGGTGGTGAGACATGCATCTCAATGAAATCATGCTGCCAGAAATAACGCTTCCCGAAGAGGGGAGCAAGGTACGAATCGGGGGGCAGGAGGGAACACTCGGCAGCTTACTCAGCTTTGGCGGTGAGGGGAAAATCTTTTATAGCGATGTTCCTGGAAAGGTATGCAAGATATATCATTCAGAGACACGCACGCATTTGCGCAAGAATAAAATCGAATTGATGGTAGAAAAAAAGATAAGAAAAGACGGCCTATCCTGGCCACAAGAGGTGATTACAACTCTGGACGGAGACTTTGTCGGCTTTGCCATGCCCGAACTGTTGGGGCAACGCTTGGATCTGCTGCTATTTGATCCCATGAGCTTACGAACTAATGCGCTTAGTCGAATAGATTTAGTAGATTTTTTACTTCAAATTCTGCAGCATATAGACTATCTTCATCAGCAAGAGATTTTGGTTGGAGATATCAATCCGGTCAATTTTCTTGTCGATAAAAATGCGAAAGTAGGTATGATTGATGTAGATAGTGTGCAGATCGAAAATTTACCATGTCCAGTTGGTTCGGACGAGTTTTGCGCCCCCGAAATTCCGCGCGACATATCCTATGCCAACTATCTGAGAAGCATGGATGATGAGCTATTCTCGATCGCTACTATCATTTTTGTAATTTTGTTTCCCGGGTTGCCGCCTTATGCGCAACAGGGAACCCAAACCATTGTCGAAAACACCAGAGATCGAAACTTTCCCTACAAGAAGCGTAATGCAAGGGCTGGCCAGAGTTCTTTGGTCGCACACCTCATGCCGGTTGGCAGATGGCAATATGTGTGGGGTATTCTACCGCAAGAGATACAATCAGCCTTCCATGAAGTGTTCAGTGCTGGCAATCGTATCTCGTTGCCGTCGTGGATCACCTTTTTGCAAAACTACGCTGTGGCTTTGAAAGCAGGTACGGCATCCCGGCAGATCTTTCCGTATGATTTGATACCCTATCCGTGGCCAAGTTTCTGCTGACCAAGCCGCAGTTGCTGTTGGCAGCGTTCTGTGCGCAGGCAAAATCTACACTACCGATGCAATGATTTCTCGATTTCAAGCACTTGTCGAGTAGTTGTAAGAACTGTGTCGGGATTGAGGCTGATAGAATCAATGCCAAGACGAACGAGATACTCCGCCATCTCTGGATAGTCGGAGGGTGCCTGACCACAGAGGCCAGAATGAATGCCGTTGCGTCGGCAGCCTTCGATGGCTTGTTGAATCAATAACTTTACCGCTGGATCGCGTTCGTCGTAATCCATGGAGACAATGGCAGAATCTCGATCCACCCCTAGGGTGAGTTGTGTCAAATCATTGCTGCCAATGGAAAAACCATCGAAACGCTGGGCAAACATGTCAATCATCAGGACATTACTCGGTATCTCGCACATGGCGTAGATCTGCAGGCCATTCTCGCCGCGACGTAAGCCAAATTCCGCCATCTTTGCCAGTACCATATCCGTTTCTTCCACACGGCGAACAAAGGGGAGCATGACGATGACATTATCGAGCCCCATTTCTTCCCGTACCCGGCGAATGGCCAAACATTCTAGTCGAAAACCCTCTTCGTAAGCCGGGTGAGCGTATCGCGAAGCACCCCGGAAACCGAGCATGGGGTTTTCTTCCTTGGGCTCAAAATCTGCACCCCCAAGAAGAGCGGCATACTCATTACTTTTGAAATCCGAGGTTCGCAGTACCACAGGTTTGGGATAGAAGGCTGCCGCAATGGTGCCGACTCCCTCGGATAGACGCTGAATAAAGTACTCCGCCGGGTCGGGATACTCTGCTACTCGCTGTTGTACTTCCCGCTGTATGGCTTTGTTCTGAATACGTTGTGGATGCAGCAAGGCGAGGGGATGAATTTTGATGCTGTTGGCAATGATGAACTCCATACGAGCAAGGCCAACGCCGTCGTTGGGAAAGGCTTGCAACTGAAAGGCGAGCTCGGGATCGCCCAAATTCATCATGATCTCGGTTTTGGGGCGTGGCAGTTGCGAGAGATCCGTTTCACGGACGGTAAAGGCAAGCTCACCGGCATAGACGTTAGCAACTTCGCCCTCAGCGCAGGATAGGGTGATGGTTGCACCGTCCGGAATCCGGTCGAGGGCGTTTGCTGCACCGACCACCGCAGGAATGCCGAGTTCACGCGCAATGATGGCGGCATGGCAGGTACGCCCGCCGCGCTCCGTGATGATCCCCGCCGCCAGTTTCATTATCGGCTCCCAATCTGGCGTCGTATTGTCGGCGACGAGAATCTCACCAGCCTGAAATTTTTGTAGCTCCGCAACACTGTGTATGTGGCGAGCCTGTCCTGTAGCGATGCGATTTCCTACCGCACGGCCGCTGACGAGGAGCGGCCCCCGTTCCTGCAAATAAAATTCTTCCAGAATCTGTCCCTTGCGCTGTGATGCGACGGTTTCCGGACGAGCCTGCACAATATAGAGTTGCTGATCTTCGCCGTCTTTGGCCCACTCCATATCCATGGGCCTGGCGTCGCCGACTTGTTGGCTGTAATAGTCTTCGATTTTGATCGCATAATCAGCCAAAGTCAGGACGTCTTCATCACTCAGGGAAAAACGCTGCTGTTCGATAGCACTAGTGCTAACGTTGCGAACGCCAAGGTGTGAATCGGCGCTAGCATAAATCATCTTCAATTTCTTACTACCCAACACGCGACGTAAAACCACGTGTTTACCGCGACGAAATCCCGACTTGAAGACATAGAACTCATCGGGGTTCACCGCGCCTTGCACGATATTTTCGCCAAGACCATAGGCAGAGGTGATGAAAACGACGTCGCGAAAGCCGGTTTCGGTATCTAGGGAAAACATGACGCCGCTGCTGGCTAGATCAGAGCGCACCATTTTCAAGACGCCAATGGAAAGAGCCACTTGGAAGTGATCGAAGCCCTCATCCATACGGTAATGGATTGCTCGATCGGTAAAGAGACTAGCAAAACAGCGTCGACAGGCATCGATGAGGTCGGCCTCACCGCGAACATTGAGATAGGTGTCTTGTTGGCCGGCAAAGCTCGCCGTCGGGAGGTCTTCCGCGGTGGCTGAAGAACGGACGGCAAGGGAAACTTGCTCGCCGTATTCTGCGCGCAAGCGCGCATAGGCCGTCAAGATTTCCTCCCGTAATTGCTCAGAAAAAGGCAGAGCGTAGATGAGCTCTCGCGCAGCCTTGCCGCGACGGGCGAGATCCTCTACTTGGTGCGCCTGTAGGCCATCGAGGATGCGATGGAGCTCTGGCCAGGCGTGATGCTGATCGAGAAGATCGCGGTAGGCAGTAGCAGTAATGGCAAAGCCATTGGGAATGCGCACACCGAGAGGGCGCAAGGCGCGATACATTTCTCCCAAGGAGGCATTCTTGCCCCCCACCAAGGGGAGATCGGCCATGCTGATTTCTTCAAAAAAGCGGATGTAGTGCATGCCATGCCCCCCCCTGTGTCCGATCTATGCTGATTTCACCATAGTCTGCGGCAGGGGTTATCGCAAGTTCGTCTCCGCTGAGAGGGAGCATGAGCTTGCCGGATGTGTGCCACCCTCCTGCCAACTGCGGCGTAACTCCGGCAGGGGCCGTTTGAGTAGCATTTCGAGGGCCTGGATATCAGAAGCAAAGCGATCGATCAGCCAGGTTTTTGCTCGCGGATCCATGGGCGGTTTTTTTTCTTCGCGCAGCAACAGATTACGCCAGATATAGTTTCCCCAGCGCTGCGGAAAAAAGCGCTCGCCAATGGTGCGACTAATCGGGTGACCGGCTAGGCGACGCGCCCAGTTGCCGCGTGGTCGGGCATAGTGGTTGTGCGCTTGACGGAAGTCAATATGCAAAAAAGGATCTACCGACACATCTAGAAATTTTGCAAGATCTTGCAATATCTGTATCGGGTCTTTATGCAGCTCTGCCAAAAATAGGATCTTTACCCTATCACGTCCAAAATATGCAAAATAGCGCTGAATCTGTTGATGGTACAAACCTAACTCGACGTACAGTTGCGAAACACCCCAACCTTTATCGGTCCGATTCCAATCTTTTTGCAGGGCAGAATAGAAGTCGAGGTCGGTGACACCTTCGTTAAAATCCATCAGATACTGCGCGTACGCCCGTTCTACCGGGTCGCGCAAAATGGCAACGATCCGTGCCTCGGGACAACTTTCAGCAATTTCGCTCGCCGCAATGGTTGACCAGAGGTAGGAGGGACTCGCATCACCGCGATAGCGTATTTCTGCGGTACTGGCGTATAGCCCCAGATACTCTTCTGCGCTTGCAATATAGCGGATACAGTGTCTTTGCTCTGGTGCTGGTTGCGGATGGGTAAAGTAATGCGGTTCCTTGAGGTCGGGGAAATATATCTCTGGATGCTGCCGCAGGTACGCCCACAACGAAGTCGTACCACTTTTGACTGCGCCAACAATAAATAAATTTGGCCAGCTGTTATTTTCAGTCATTTTCACTCGTACGGAAATCCAATCCCGCCTTACGTAAAGTTTTGGCAAGAATAGCGGGGGAGATAGCGTCGGGTAACGGGCCGAGCCGCAAGCGGTAGGACCAGTCACCGTTGATCAGGCCAGGAGCAACACGCAGCTCGCCCAAGCCAGCTTGTTTTGCCGCCAATAGATGCTGCTCTGCCCGAAGGCTATTTGCATACTGCGTAGACCACAGAAAATTTTTTTTCTCGACCCGCGCAAGTGCAGGCGCGCTGGTATTCGCTGCCGCTGGCGCCAAGTCCTGTAATTCGATTGGTGTTGCGGAGTGAATATCCAGAGCCTCCGCCGCTGCACTACCCAGTTGCAACAGCCCAAAGCTGTGCGCTGGACTGCGCTGGTCAATCAAGACCACTACCGTGCGGGAATTACTGAGATTGGTGACCCGAGCGCAGGAGGGAATTGGTAGAGTGGAGCTCGCCGCGGTGAGTTGCTCGCGCGACAGCGGGGTGAAATCGCCGTCATCGTTGTCCTGCCAAGCGAGCCAGGTAGCCATGCCGCGCCGGGGCGGGGAAGCGGCAGACGAGGGTGTTTGCGCCAAGGTGCAGGCACTTTGCAAAATTGGACTGGCAATGACGGGCGTGCCGAGAAACCCGGTTATCGCCAGCACAAAAAGAGCAACTCTTTTGCTCACGAGACGCTGCCGGACCCAAAGAAGGCCTGCAGGGTTTCGGCATAGATTTGCGGCAATCGCTCGAGATCTGCTACCGACACATGCTCGTTGATCTTGTGAATGCTGCCGTTGATCGGGCCCAGCTCTACCACTTCCCCGCCAAGCTGGGCGATGAAACGCCCATCAGAGGTGCCGCCACCCGTAGAGAGGCGGGCAGGGCGCCCCATGACACGGGTGATCCCCGTTTGGACTGCGTCTAGTAGCCGTCCTGGCGCGGTATGAAAAGGTGGGCCGGAAAATTGCCAGTCCAGCTCATAGCGTAACCCGTGCTGCTGCAGGATCTCCTCAACCGTCCTTTGCAACCCTTCGACGCTCGAGGCTGGAGAAAAGCGAAAATTGAACTGCAACTCGAGAACGCCAGGGATCACGTTCGTCGCACCAGTACCCGCATGAATATTGGAAATCTGCAAACGTGTGGCTGGGAAATCCGCATTGCCGCTATCCCACTCCCGCTGCGCCAGCACCTGCAGGGCCGGCAAGGCGCGATGGATGGGATTATCCGCCTTTTCTGGGTAGGCAACATGCCCCTGTAGTCCCAGCACTCGCAGCGTGGCATTTAAGGAGCCTCGGCGCCCGTTCTTGACCACATCTGCTAGGCTTTCCTCGGACGAAGGCTCGCCTACTAAACAAAAATCGATGCGCTCGCCGCGATCGCGCAAGGTTTCCACCACATGACGGGTGCCATGGGTAGCGATTCCCTCCTCGTCAGAGGTGATGAGAAAAGCGATACGTCCGGGATATTGTGGACTGCTTTGCAAAAAATCTTCGGTCGCCACCAGCATGGCGGCAAGGCTGCCTTTCATATCGGCGGCACCACGGCCATATAATTTACCGTCGCGAATGCTAGGCACAAAAGGATCGCTCTGCCAAGAGGCAAGCGGGCCCGGTGGCACGACATCGGTATGCCCGGCAAAGCAGAAAACCGGCCCGGAGCTGCCGTGCACCGCCCAGAAATTGCTCACCCCACCGGCTGGCATGCGCTCGACGGCAAACCCGAGCCTTTCCAGGCGGCCGATCATCCAGTCTTGGCATCCGGCATCTTCGGGAGTTACCGAGGCGCGGGCGATGAGCTCCTGGGTATAGTCGAGAACACGCATCAAATATCCCGTAAAATTTCGTTGATGCCGACCTTGCTGAGGGTTTTGGCGTCGACCTTTTTGACAATTACCGCGCAGTATAGGCTATAGCTGCCGTCTTTTGCTGGCAGACTACCTGAAACCACCACCGAACCCGCCGGTACCCGTCCGTAGCTGATTTCGCCGGTTCTCCGGTCAAAAATTCGGGTGCTGGCACCAATAAAAACACCCATGGAGATTACCGAGCCTTCTTCCACAACAACGCCTTCGACCACTTCCGAGCGCGCACCAATGAAGCAGTTGTCTTCGATGATCGTGGGGTTCGCCTGCAAAGGCTCCAAAACACCGCCGATACCAACGCCACCCGACAGATGCACATTCTTGCCAATCTGGGCACAGGAGCCGACGGTTGCCCAGGTGTCAACCATGGTTCCCTCATCTACGTAGGCGCCAATATTGACGAAAGAGGGCATGAGTACGCAGTTACGGCCAATGAAGGCGCCTTTGCGCACGGTGGCCGGTGGCACGACGCGAAAACCGCCGGTACGGAAATCGTTACTATTATAATCGCTGAATTTACCCGGCACCTTGTCGTAAAACTGCGTTTCACCGCCGTTCATGCGGACGTTGTCGTGCAGTCGAAAAGACAGCAATACAGCCTTTTTGATCCATTGATGGGTATGCCAGCCATCTTCGCGTTTCTCCGCCACGCGGAGCACGCCTTTATCGAGACCTTCGATCACTTGCGCTACCGCCTCGCGCAGTTCCGCAGAAGCCTGCTTGGGGGAGATTTCCGCGCGCTGTTCCCAGGCCGAGTCGATAATTTCTTGCAATGCAGTCACGGGCATTTCCTAGTTGATGGGGGAAGAAAGAAGAAACTGACGGATACGCAATAAGCCTTCGCGGCAGATTTCTTGCTCGCCAACTAGGGCAATGCGCACTCGGTCGCGACCAGGATAACTGCCATGCGCCGGGCGCGCCAGGTAGGCACCAGGAAGGCAGCGCACCGCCTGCTGAGCAAAAAGATTGCGCGTAAAGGCCTCGCCATCGCCCACCGCGAGCCATAGATAGAAACCGCCGGCGGGTCGCTCGACGGTAACGAGGTCGCCGAGGATTTCGGCGGCGAGGGCAAATTTGTCGGCGTAGTCGGCACGCATGAGCGCAACATGTTGCTCGTCACTCCAGGCCGCGGCAGAAGCCGCCTGGATGAAAGGTGGCATAGCATTGCCGAGATAGGTGCGAAACAAGCGAAACGGAGAGAGTAAGGCAGCATCGCCGGCAATGAAGCCCGAGCGAGCGCCTGGAATGCTGGAGCGCTTGGACAAACTATGGAAGGCCAAGACTTGGGCAAGGCTTCCGGAGCGCGCCGCAGCACTGAGCACCCCGGGGGGCGGGGTGTCGAAATAGATCTCGCTATAGCACTCATCCGCTGCCAAAACAAAGCGATAGCGACGCGCCTGGGCAACGAGAAAGTCCCAGTCGGCGGCACTGAGGGCGGCACCCGTCGGATTGTGGGGGCTATTTACGTACATCAGCGCACAGCGCTGCCAAATGTCTGCAGGAATGGCCCGGTAGTCCGGCTGCCCCGCACTCGTGCAGTTGAGATAGTAGGGCGTTGCTCCCGCCAGCAGGGCCGCCCCCTCATAAATTTGGTAGAAGGGATTGGGCTGCAGAATGAGGTCCTTGCCCGCTGTAGGGTCGACCAAGGCTTGGGCCGCACTGAACAGGGCCTCACGGCTACCGTTGGCGGGCAGTATGTTTTGCTCGGAGTCGAGAAAGCCTGCAGGGAGAGCAAAGCGCTTCTCCGCCCAGGCGACAATGCTGCGCCGTAGCTCCTCCGAGCCAAGGACCTTGGGGTAGGAAGCAAGACCATGTAGGTGCTCGATGATACTTTCCACCACCAGGGCCGGCGCGGGCCGGCGCGGCTCGCCAATGGAAAAATCGACAATGGGCAATTCCGGCGCTTGTACGTTGGCAAGGAGATCGCGCAATCGCTCAAAGGG
>JAWNZB010000207.1:0-1688 GCA_038447835.1 Candidatus Igneacidithiobacillus chanchocoensis
GATATTTAGCACGGTCTGTTACTTATTATTGTAACGCCCCGCTGGCTTTGGGACCAAGCGCCCAGTCGTCTCAGTGGCCGCCACTTGGATCCTCTAGCCCGAGAGCTCGGACGCGGTCGCGAATCTCCTGCAAATCGCGCCAGACGAGGCGCTTTTGTACTGGCTGGCGCAATAGGTAGGCAGGATGCAGGGTCGGCATCATCGGGACCATTTTGCCAGCCGCAAAATATTCGAGCCAGTTTCCGCGCAAGCGCAGGATTCCCTCCGTGCGGCCACTGACGTACTGCAGCGCTGTTCCTCCCAGCAGAATGATCAGTTCCGGAGCGACGAGCTCGATGTGTCGGCGCAAAAAGGGCAGGCAGATCGCTGCTTCTTCCGGTGTGGGGACCCGGTTAGCCGGTGGGCGCCAGTTAACCACGTTAGTGATGTAAACATTGTGGCGGCGGGAGAGGCCGATCGTCGCAAGCATGCGATCGAGCAGTTGCCCTGCACGCCCGACGAAGGGTTTGCCGACTTTGTCTTCCTCGGCGCCCGGCGCTTCACCAATGCACAGAATCTTGGCGCCCTTAATGCCATCGGCGAACACCGTGGATTTGGCAGCCTGTCTCAGGGCGCCGGCGTCAAAGCTTTCAAGAGCTGCCTCCAAGGCTTCGAGATCGCTGCACCCGGCCGCAGCTGCATGGGCCCGGCTGATGGGATCGGAGATGGCGGGCGCCGGGAGGTTCAAGGAGGGAGTGGTGGGGGGGGCTGGTGGCGGCGCCATGGGGGATGGCCTAGCTGCTTTGGCGGCTTGGGCCGTGAGGCGGTTGACCGGTGCCTCGAGCACGGCTTCGTCGGCACCGGCCGCGACGAGCCAAGCGAGCTGAGAGAGGGCATCGTGATCATCTACCATGGGCCTAGCATAATCGTGAGCGAGGGCATTGCGCCACCGTTGACCCCGGTCACCTAAGCGCCCCATAAACTCCTGAATGACAAGCGATCCATTTACTGAGGCATGAGACGATGAGCGAGGCGGCCGAGCGCGAAAGCATGGACTATGATGTCGTGATCGTCGGTGCCGGCCCGGCTGGGCTCTCCGCAGCGATCCGCCTGAAGCAGTTGGCTGCTGAGAAAGACCAGGAGCTGAGTGTCTGCGTCCTCGAAAAGGGTTCCGAAGTAGGCGCCCATATTCTCTCGGGGGCGGTCGTTGATCCTTCCGCGCTCAATGCGCTTCTTCCCAACTGGAAGGATCTGGGTGCGCCAGTCGAGACGCAGGTGCGCGAAGACCGCTTCTACTATCTGTGGCACTCGGGTGCGGTCCGTATACCTAACGTCCTGTTGCCCCCGCTGATGAGCAACCACGGCAACTACATTGTCAGTCTTGGCAATCTGTGCCGCTGGCTGGCGACGCAAGCCGAAGCAATGGGCGTAGAGATTTATCCCGGCTTTGCCGCCGCAGAGGTGGCCTATGGCAGTAATGGCGAGGTCGTGGGAGTTATCACCGGTGATATGGGCGTAGCCCGTGATGGACATCACAAGGACAATTACACCCCGGGAATGCTGCTCAAGGGCAAGTATACGCTGTTCGCAGAAGGCGCGCGTGGCTCGTTGACAAAATCGCTTCGCCTGCGCTTCGAACTAGAAAAGGACTGTGATGTCCAGAAATTTGGCATCGGCTTGAAAGAGCTTTGGGAGTTGGCTCCCGGTAA
>JAWNZB010000208.1:0-1668 GCA_038447835.1 Candidatus Igneacidithiobacillus chanchocoensis
GATCGTTTTGGGCTTGGCAGCGGCGCAATGGGGCGAGCGACGGCTCTGGGCTTGGACTGGTGTACTGATGTTGCTGGGACTTTTGCTCTTTAGCGGCGGTCTCTATCTGGTCGCCATCTTCGGAAGGCAATATGCCTTTTTGGCGCCTATTGGCGGCAGCGCCATGATCTTGTCTTGGCTTCTCTTTGCCCTTGGACTCTGGCGCTGCCGCTCAGAAGTGGGGCGCTGACCAGATTCCGTCCCAGGCTTGCTGAGCCTTGAGTCCCAGGCGCTGGGCTAGGCCTGGGCGGGCGGCAAAGTGCAGGGCAAGCACCTTCTGCTCCTTGGCAGCGCGCTGAATCCAGGCATCGCTCGTTGCCAACTCGTCCACCAGTCCTAGGGCCAGGGCCTTCTCTCCTAGCCAAGCCTCGCCGGTAGCCACCCTCTCGAGGTCGAGCTGGGGCCGATAGCGGCCAATCAGCTCGCGAAACTGCGCGTGGATTTCCGCCAGTTCCTCGCGCAGTTTATGGCGGCCCTCCTCGGTGTTTTCGCCAAAGAGGGTAACCGTACGCTTGTACTTGCCGGCGGTGAATTGCTCGAAGTCGACCTTGTGCTCCTGCAACCAGCGATGAAAATTCGGTATTTGCGCAACGACGCCAATGGAGCCCACCAAGGCAAAAGGGCTGGCAACGATGCGCTGGGCTACCGCTGCCATCATGTAGCCGCCGCTGGCGGCGACGCTGTCGATAAGTACTGTCAGCTCCAGGCCGGCTTCGCGCAGGCGCAAGAGTTGGGCTGCTGCCAGCCCGTAGGTATTGACCATGCCGCCGCCACTTTCCAAGCGCAGACAAACGCGGTCGCCTTCCTGCCGTGCGGCCAGGACGACATCAATCTGCTGACGCAGGGTTTCTACCGCTGAGGCACGCAAATCACCCTTGAAGTCGATAACGTACAGGCAGCCCCGGTCTGCCTCCTGCTCCGCTTCCTGTCGCGATTTTTTGCGCTTTTTGATCAGTTGCTTGGCGGCTTTTTTGGGGAACCGGGCGCGCAGTAATTGCGTTGCGCGGTCCTCGTAGCGCTGACCGAGGTCGACGATCTCCAATTGGGAACCCTTGCTGCGCTTGCGCCAAGCAGAAAATCCCGCAAGCAGAAAGAAACTGGCAAGCAGTAGAGTACCGGTCTCGGCGAGGAAGAGCAGATAGGCGACAAACATTTGCAGACCCCGTCTTGCAAGGCTGGAAGGCAACGTCTACCATCATTCGATGGATTGCAAAGGGTGCGCGTGCCGATGATTCACGTCAAGTTCTTCGCCAGCGTGCGCGAGCGCCTGGGGCTCGGGGAGCTCGAACTCGCAGCGTCGGCCACCCCGGTTACCGTCGCGGAAATTCTCGCGCAAGTGGAGGCCCGCACGGGGGTCTCCCTAGCGGGTTCGCATCTGCTGGCAGCGCGCAATCAGGTCCATGTGCACTTGCAGGAGCCGGTGGCGGATGGCGACGAAATCGCCTTTTTCCCGCCGGTTACCGGGGGGTAGAGCCATGCTCGTGCGCGTACAGCGTGAAGCCTTTGATCAGGGCGCTGAGATTGCCGCCCATGCCCAGCCAGAAGCGGGTGCCGTGGTGAGTTTTCTGGGTACCGTGCGCGACTACAGCGACGCCGCCGATATTTTGGCCATGGAAATCGAGCATTATC
>JAWNZB010000209.1:0-1666 GCA_038447835.1 Candidatus Igneacidithiobacillus chanchocoensis
GCCGCCAGCGATTGCGCCGAGCGATTCAACTGGATGCTTCTCGGAAAAAGATCGCGTTGTCTTTGCTAGCGATAAAGCCGAGCCGAGCAGTTTGTTCACTGAATCCATCGCCCCAGCCGTCGCATTCATCGCCGTCAATTCTGCGTTAGCAGCGAGCAGCTTTGTCTTTGCGCCGGGCGAATTGGCGAGGATTTCATTCCTGATAGCTTCGGGGTTTGTTAATTCGAGTTGGGCAAGCAAAATGCTTTTCAACTGCGGAAGAACTGCGCTATCAGCCAAAATACTGAAACCCCTTCCGCCCTGTCTGCCAAGCGCCCGCAGAAGTGCTCCTTCTGCTTGCGTTGGTGACATCTTCAAAAGATGCTCATGCGCGATTTCCAGGGCCTTCTGAGCATTGACGCTTCCGTCCTTGTTCAAGTACGTCAGGTGATTTACGCCAGTCAGGAGGCCAAGCTGCCGAAGGGCGAGTGTTTGTGGGTTGGACTTGAAAAGCCCAGACCCGAGAGTCTGCGGTTGCAGATTCAGAAAAGCATTCGCAAGCCACGTGCCCGCCTTGGTGTTCGTAATGCCTGCACGATTCATCGTGGCAATCATCGCGAGGATCATTTCTGGTGAAATGCCAAGCTGCATCAAAGGCTTCATTGCATAGGAAGCCTGCCGCGTGAGTTTATGGATGCTGACGTCGGTGCTTAAACTTGTATTGATGAATGCCGGCAAAAGCTTTTCAATGTCTGGCGCTGTGTAGGCTCCCGCCATGTGCGCTAGCTCGATAAACGATTTCATCGTTTCGTCCATCGGCACCCCCTTGATGGCCGACTCGTTGGCCGCATAGGGTAAGACGGTGGACTCAATCAGGTTGCGGTCTTTCGGCGCAAAGCCATGCAATAGGAAATCGGCACCTAGGAAGCCATGCGCGAAATCGCCCAGGCCCTTGCCTGTGAACCCATATTTTGAGTAAGCATCCTCGACACGCTTCATGAGCAATTTGCTCGTAGCGCCTTGCTGCGCTATCGGTATGCCTTGTGCCTGCATGGACAGGGCAACGACATCTTGCAGCTTTGCGTTTTCGTAAATGCCGCCCGCGATGACGCCGCCAGTCGTCATGGCCGCGGCTTTTGTCGCGGCACCTCCGATCCTCCAGCCACGGCCTGGTTCTTCGCCATCATTCGCCGGATGCCGGTAACCTACACCATATCCAATGCTACCAATGCCACGGCTTTCTGCTCGTGCGGCGGCCATGTTTTTCGCCACTTCTGCCGAGCTTGTTGCCATCGTGTCCAGTACATAGCTGGCACGCGTCAGGCCGGCCGCCGAATCGCCAAGCGCCGTAGCACCGGCTGCGGCCTTTTCCATGTTGCGCCCAAGCGACAGGCCCAGGCGCGAAATGTTGCGCACGTTGGCCGCAAAATCCAGCATGGCCTCGTTGGCCTTCTGCAATGCGTCAATGATGCGCAAAAGTCCAGGCGTGACGCCATCTTCAAGTTTGGCGGCCACGCTGATTGCGTAGGCTTCGATCATGATTTGCCTGCAATTGTGGATTCAACGGCTTTGCCAAGAATCGTAGCAATGTATGGCAAAGCGGATACGAGTGCCGGTGCGAGCACTGGCCGGGGTGGGATGCCGCGGCTTGTGCCAAATTCCTGATAGACGAGAATTTTGCTTGTGC
>JAWNZB010000080.1:0-9192 GCA_038447835.1 Candidatus Igneacidithiobacillus chanchocoensis
ATGCTCGTTACCGTAGGTATCGGCCTCCGAATAGACCGGGGACGCGGCGAATCCGTACTCGCCGCCCAGGCGGTCGATCTCGGCCTGCGTGTGCCCCGCCGCCCACTCGTCCATGATCCGGTGCAGGGCCTGCGAATTTTCTTCCACCAGACGCTGGGCCAGGGTGGCGAAGCGCGCATCCCCGGCCAATTCCGGCCGGCCCATGGCCCGGGCCAGGGCGACATTGGGGCGGGTGCCGATGGCGATCAGTACCGCATCGACGGCCAAGGGTGGCTGGCCGGCAATCTGCACCTGCGCCACTTTGTTGCCGGCGGCGTCGGGTAGCAGGGCCTCCACCTTGCACTGGGTGTGGATCTGTACCCCATGGTCGCGCAGTTGCTTCTCCACGGCCGTACAGGCATCGAGATCAAAGGCGGCCTGTAGCAGATGGGGCAGCATCTCGATGATGTGCACCGTAATGCCGCGTTTGCGAATTTCATCGGCAAATTCCACCCCAATGAAACCGCCGCCTATGATCGCAAGGGTGTTGATCTTGGGGATGAGGGTGGAAAAAAGCTGGTCGAGGGCCTCGTAGTCTTTCTGGATGCTGAAAACCCCGGCAAGCTGGGTGCCGGGAATGGGCGGGATGAAGTTTTCGGAGCCGGTGGCAAGAACCAGTCGCTCCCAATGAATGATGTCGCCGCTGGCAAGGTTTGCCGTACGTTGCCCGCGGTCGATGCTCTCTACCCGCCCAATCTGCAATTGCCCCCCGGCGGCGAGGAGGGGCGCGCGACCGGCCATGTCTTCATCGGTGCCGCCCAGGGTGCCAAAGATGTACGGAATACCGCAGGGGATCACGGCATCGGCCTCGGGCCGTACCACCAAGACCTTCTTGTGCGGGGCGAACTGAGCGGCAGTGATACCGGCCATCATCCCCGCCGGGCCACCACCCACAATCAAAATATCCGTCTGCTGCTCGGTCATACGGGTCTCTCCTAGCGCTACGTTGGCCTCAATAATCCAGTGCCTGCACGTCAATCTGCTGCAGCAGCGTGATCACGTCGTCATGGCGGCACAGGGTGGTACCCGGCTGGGTAGCCGTGGCGCTGCCGCAAGCTACGCCCAGGCGCAGGGCTTCGGCGGGATGTTTTCCCTGGGCGAAGGCCGCCACCAGTCCTGCCACCATCGAATCCCCGGCGCCCACCGTCGATTGCACTCGCACGGGTGGCGCCTTGGCCAGATGACTCCCTTCGGGCCCCACCAGCAGTGCCCCCTCGCCACCCAAAGAAACGCAGACATACTGCACCCCAGTCTGTTGGATCTTGCGGGCTTCCTGTGCCACCGCTTCGAGGGTCGGCAATTCTTGGCCACAGAGAAGGGACAGCTCATAGCGATTGGGCTTGATGAGGAAGGGATGTTGCGGCAGGGCCTTGGCGAGTAAAGGACCATGGGCATCGACCACGGCTTTTCCTCCGGCTGCCTGTATCCGCTCCGCGAGAATGGCGTAAATATCGTCGCCCACTCCCGGCGGCACGGAACCCGTGAGCACGCCAATGCCGCTGTCGCAGAGCTCGAGAAAGGTCTTCGTGATGCTGGCGAGCGCAATGCTCGAGACGCGCGGGCCGGTGGCCGTCACTTCCAACTGTTCGGCCGGCTCCTGCTGGACGATGGTGGTATTGATGCGGGTTTCGCCCTCCACCGACACGCAGTGGGGGCTGTCGAGTTGGTGTTTGAGCAGATGTTGCAGCAGCTCGCCGATGGTCCCGGCAACGATACAGCAACTGTGCGCGCAAACCAAAAGCTCCTTGAGGGTACGCGCAACATTGACGCCGTTACCGCCGGGGTCGTAGCGGCTTGCCAAGGCATGGGTCTTTTGGTCGGGAACCAGGTGGGTGACCTCGTAGGAGATATCTACTGCCGGGTTGAGGGTGAGGGTGGCAATGGGCTGACAAGGGGCGTTCAGGCGCACGATGTCGCCTCCCGTTGCATCAGCACCGCCAGCGCGGTCGAAACTACACGAGCGCGCACCGGATCAGCACGGGAATTGAGAATGATCGGCACCCGCGCGCCAAGGACGATGCCCGCCAGGCTGGCACCGGCGAGATACTCCAGGTCCTTGGCTAGGATGTTACCGGAGACGAGATCCGGAACGAGAAGAATGTCGACATCCCCCGCCACCGTGCTGCGGATGCCCTTGATCCGCGCTGCCTCGGCAGAAATGGCATTGTCGAAGGCGAGTGGCCCATCCACTTCTGCCCCAAGGATCTGCCCGCGGTCTGCCATTTTTGCCAGGCAGGCGGCGTCAATGGTGGAGGGAATGGCAGGGTTGATGACCTCCACCGCCGAGAGTACCGCCGCTTTCGGGTGCTCCACGTCGAGTATATTTGCGAGATCGATGGCGTTTTGCAGGATGGCGGCCTTGGTTAGGAGATCCGGGCTGATGTTGATGGCGGCGTCGGTGATGAGGAGCAGCTTGGGGTAGCTGGCGATATCGGCAACGAAGACATGGGAAAGACGCCGTTCCGTGCGCAACTTGGCAAGGATGGGGTGGAGGAAAGTGTCGGTGTGCAGATGGCCCTTCATGAGTGCCTTGGCGCGCCCGGATGCGACGATCGCTACCCCCCTCTCAGCAGCGTCTGCTTCCGTCTCGGCGGCAACGATCTCGATGCCTTCGCAGCCGGAATACTCGCTGCAGAGGGCGCTCAGGAGCGAGCGGATCTTGCTTTCGGACCCAATCAGAATCGGCTCGATGATGCCGCTCGTGTGGGCAGCGCAGGCGCCGCGCAGTACGTGCTCTTCGGTGGCATCGACCACCGCAATCGGCAACGGCGGGAGAGAGCTGACCGCCGCGAGAAGGGCATCAAAATGGGGATAGGGCACGGGTGCTTCCTCCAAGGCAATCGGATCAGGTGCTGCCCTCTACGAGCAGACGATGGGTGTGGCGGGCAATGCTGCGGTCTTCGTCGGTGGGGATGACCAGCACCTCGACCGGACTGTCAGCTGTCGAAATGCGGCGAGCCGTGCTGCTGGCCGCGGCATTCGCATCGGCATCGAGACGGATCCCAAGGCCTTCGAGGGGCCGGCAAATGGCCCAACGGACGGCGCTGGCGTGCTCGCCGATACCGCCAGTAAAGACCAAGCGGCGCAATCCGCCCAAGACCGCCACAAGGCTGCCAATGTGTTTGCGGGCACTGTAGGCAAAGAGGGCGATGGCCTCCTGCGCCAGAGGATTACGCTCGCGCGCCCGTAGCAGCTCTTCCATGTCGCCACTGCAAGCCGACACCCCGAGCAGGCCCGACTGATGGTTGAGCAAGTGCTCCAGATGCTTGGCGGTGTAGCCCTTTTCTGCCAGGAGATATAGCAGCACACCCGGGTCGAGATCGCCGCTGCGCGTACCCATCACCAGCCCGCCGGTGGGGGTGAGGCCCATGGTGGTGTCCTGGCAGCGGCCATCGCAAATCGCCGCCAGGCTCGCCCCATTGCCCAGGTGGGCAATGATGGTCGGGGCTTGGCCGTGGTCGGGCAGGGCACTGACGATGTATTCGTAGGAAAGCCCATGAAAGCCATACTTGCGTATCCCTTCCTGCCAAAACTCGCGGGGCAGGGGCAGGCGGGCTGCCACTTCCGGCAAGGTACGGTGGAAAGCGGTATCGAAGCAGGCCACCTGCGGCAGCTGCGGCCATAGGTCCTGGACGGCCTCGATGCCGGCAATCTCCGCGGGTAGATGCAGGGGCGCGAAAGGGAGGGCGCGCCGCAGGTCTTGCACGAGTTCGGTATCGATGCGGCAATGCTCCTGATGTTGCGGCCCGCCGGAAACGATGCGATGACCAACCGCATCGGGATGCGGCAAGTCGAGTGCCAATAGTGCCTGCAGCACCGCGCCCAGGGCGTCCTTGGCTGAGGCAAATTCCTGCACCTGATCCCGTACCCGTTGCCCCTCACGGTCGATCCATAAGCGTCCGGCCGTCTGCCCAATGCGTTCCACGGCACCATGGAGTTCCTGCGCCTCGCTCTCCCCAGTGCAACGGTACAGCGCAAATTTGAGGGAAGAAGAACCGCTGTTGAGGGTCAGAATCCAGCTCACTGCAGCCATGCGGGATCCTTCAGCCGTTGGGTCAGCCGCTGTAGAAAGCGTGCGGCATCCGCCCCGAAAATGCCGCGGTGGTCGCAAGTCAGGGTCAGCTGGGTGCGCCCGTCGCTCGCCGGTGCCGCAACGGCGAGGATGGCCGAGGCGCCGACGGGTACGATGGCATCGAACTCTTCGACTTCGGCAAAAATGCCTAGGTTAGACACGTAAAAGCTTGCTCCTTGGTAGTCCTCGGGCGCGAGTCGACCGGTTTTGACCTTACCGAGGAGAATGCGCCAATACTCCGCCAGCTCCGCGAGAGGCCGAGAGGCGGCATCGCGCAGCACCGGGGTGATCAGGCCAGCCCCGGTATCGACGGCAATTCCAACATCTACCCGACTGCGCGAAACCCAGCCCGTTGGCGTCCAGACGCCGTTGAACCAGGGGTCTTCCGCCACTGTCAGAGCACAAGCGCGGGTCAATGCCAGGGTAAAGCTCAACCTGAGTCTTTTCCCCTGCTCGTGGAGCGGCGATAAATCTACCCGCGTGCTGATGCGGAAACTCGGCGTTGCCGCTGCGGCGATCATATTGCGGGCGACCGCCTCGCGCAGGGCGCTGGGTTTGCTGATCTGATACGGCGGACCATAACGAAGATCAACGGGCCGGGGTGCCAAGGCTGCCGCCAAAACTTCGCTGGCATGGATCTGCCCATCGGCACCCGGCTGGATTTCTTCGATAGTAAGGCCCAGATCCTGGGCAAGGGCACGGGCATAGGGAGAGGCACCGGCGGCAGATCGCGGCAGATTTCCCGCGGTTGGAACGGTGGTAGGCGCATTCCGTTTTGCCGATGGCGAGGGTGGGGATGTCGGTATCTGCGTCCCCGCTGGTGGCGAGGAGACTGGCACAGAAGCATCCTCTTTGCCTGTCGGCACTGTGGCTTGCGAGGCCGAGACCTGCGTCGCCCTTGGCGTCGTATCTGCGGGCGCCTGGTTGGCTCCTGTTTTCGCCGGAGCGGCTTCCGATGCTTTCTCTGCTGTTGCAGTACCATCATCCGCTGCCAGCGCTGCTTCGCGGTTGTCGACCAGATAGGCGATGGGTTGGCGCACCGGGATGTCTTCGTCTACTGGTGCCAGGGGACCGGCAAGGAAGCCGTCGGCAAAGGCCTCGACGTCGAGAATTGCCTTGTCGGTCTCCACCTCGGCAATCGCCTCCCCCTTATGGACGGGATCGCCCACGGACTTGTTCCAGCGCGTCAGCCGCCCCGTTTGCATGGTATCGGAAAGTACCGGCATCAGGATCGCTTGCTTCATCACGATTCTCCTTGCGGCAAGTTGAGCAGGGCACGAGCAGCCTTGAGGATGTCCTCCTGCCGGGGAATGCTCGCCGCCTCGAGTGTCGCATTGAAGGGGGTTGGTAGATCGAGCCCGGCCACCCGCTGTATCGGTGCATCGAGCTGGTAGAAGCAGCGCTCCTGTAACTCGGCAGCAAGCTCAGCGCCAACACCGGCAAAGCGACAGTCCTCTTCCACAATTAGGCAGCGATGGGTGCGCAGCACCGATTCCACACAGGTGGCCCAGTCGATGGGCGAGAGGCTGCGCAGGTCGATGACCTCCATTTCGACGCCTTCGGCATGCAGCGCTTGCGCAGCTTCCAGGGCGAGGGGGACCATACGCGAATAGCTGATGCAGGTAAGGTCCCGACCCGAGCGGCGGATCAGCGCCTGATGGAGGGGCGGCGCGCTGGCATGGGTATCCACTTCGCCCTTGCTAAAGTAGAGCAGTTCGTGCTCCAGAACGATCACTGGATCATCACTGCGGATGGCCTGCCGTAGCTGCCAGTAGGCGTCTTGCGGTGTACTGGGCACGGCAATGCGAAGCCCAGGCACGTTCATGAACATCGACTCGAGGCGCTGCGAATGCTGCGCCCCCAGCTGGCGGGCGATACCACCTGGCATGCGGATGGTCAGGGGCATGGTAAACTGTCCACCAGACATGAAGGGGATTTTGGCCGCCATGTTGACAATGGAATCCATGGCAAAGAGCGCAAAGTTGATGGTCATGATTTCGACCACCGGGCGTAGCCCGAGCATGGCTGCACTCACCCCTAGCCCGGTAAAGCTATTTTCAGAGATGGGCGTGTCGCGTACCCGCCACTCGCCATATTTGGCCATTAGCCCTTCGCTGACCCGATAGGTGCCGCCATAGAGGCCGACATCCTCGCCCAGGGTAAAGACGGCATCGTCGGCGGCAAGTTCCGCATCTAGGGCTTGATTCAAGGCTTGCCAGTAGAGAATCTCGCTCATGCTTGGGCCTCCACTATGGTTTCCAGCCGATGGTTGCGCGCTAGGATGGCCCGCGCCTCTTCCATGCTCGGCTCCGGACTCTCCTCGGCAAAGCGCCGGGCATCTTCGATTTCTGCTTGTACCTCGGCCTGTAGGCGCGCGAGCGCCGTTTCGTCCAAATGACCCTCTTGGCAACAATGGTCGGTAAAGCGTTGCAGGCAATCGTTGCCAGCAGCGGCCAAGTCTGCCGCACCTGGGTAGCGTAGCTGGAACTCATGGAGGGCAGCGGCGATGGGATCGGCGGCCTCGTAGGCCTTTACCTCTGCTTCTGGCCGGTAGCTGCCGGGGTCGGCCATGGAATGCCCGCGGAAGCGATAGGTGGTCAGTTCCAGAAACTGCGGGCCATCGCCGCTGCGCACCCGCTCCAAGGCGCGTTGCGCCGCGGCATGCACGGCCAGCACTTCCATGCCATCCACCTGTTCGGCAGGGATGCCATAGGCGCAGGCCCGCTTGTAGACATCGATAATGGCGGAATGGCGGTGGATTTCCGTGCCGATCTGGTAGTGGTTATTCTCGCAGACGAACAGGATCGGCAGTTTCCAGAGTGCGGCCATGTTGAGGCTTTCGTGAAAAGTCCCTTGGTTGACGGCGCCGTCGCCAAAGAAGCAAATCACCGCTTCCGGCAAGCGCCGGTAGGCCACGGCATAGCCCGCTCCGAGGGCAATCGGGAAGGTCTCGCCGACAATGGCATAGCCCCCGAGAAACCGTCTTTCCCGATCAAAGAGGTGCATCGAACCGCCCATGCCACCACTGATCCCGGTCTTCTTGCCATACAATTCCGCCATGATCTGGCGAGCGGGGATGCCGCGTACCAGGGCGTGCACATGCTCGCGGTAGGTGCTGACGACGTAGTCGCCGGGTTCCGCCGCATGCAGCACCCCAACGGCAACGGCCTCCTCGCCGGGATACAGATGCAGGAATCCAGCAATCTTGCCTTCGGCATAGGCCTGCGCCGCTGCCTCCTCAAAGGCGCGAGCACGCAGCATATCGCGCAACAGGGCCTGCAGTTGCGATCTATCCATGGGCTACCTCCGCAAGCAGTTCATCCAAGGTTTGGGTCAGGGGAACCAGGTACATGAGGGCCGGCCCGCCGTGCATGAGCACCGCCTGAAAGGCCGCACTCATGATGGCATCGCGGCTGGCACCGGCAGCCAAAGCACCGCGGCAATGCAGGGCAATGCACCACTCGCACTGGGCAGCGACGGAGAGGGCAAGATTGATCAGTTCCTTCTCCAGGGTACTGAGGGCCGGATTGCCCTCGGCCTTGCCCGTGAAACCAAGGAAGGAGTTAATCTCAGCCGGATAGTCTTGCTTGAGACGATCAAGAACCTGGTGAATTTCCTGGAGACGTTCATTGGCAGTCATGTACAAACACTCCTTGCGTCGAGAATCAGGATCGGGGATCGGCGGGAAGCGGAATGCTGTGCCCGGTCATGGCTTTGGGCTTGGGCAAGCCCAGAAGTTGGAGCACGGTGGGCGCGACATCAGCAATGCCGCGCCCGATGCCTAGGGATACGGCAGGTTCCCCGATGTACAGGAAGGGCACCGGGTAGACGGTGTGCTGGGTATGCGGCGCTCCGGTCACCGGATCCACCATTTCGTCACAGTTACCGTGGTCTGCGGTTAGCAGCACCGTAAAGCCCGCCTTGCTTGCCGCCTGCACGACCCGATGAAACTGCAGATCCAGGGTCTCCACCGCACGCAGAATGGCGGGGATTTTGGCGGTGTGGCCAACCATATCGCCATTGGCAAAATTCACCAGCACAAAGGCATAGCTGCGACTTTCGAGAGCGGCAATGACGCGATCCGCCACCAGCTGCGCGCTCATTTCCGGCTGCAGATCGTAGGTTGCCACCGGCGGCGAGGGGATGATCTCGCGGTCCTCTCCCGGAAAAGGTTCCTCTCGTCCCCCATTGAAAAAATAGGTCACATGAGGATATTTCTCCGTCTCGGCACAATGGAACTGCCGTAATCCAGCGTCGCTAATGAGCTCCGCCAGTACCTTTTTCGGGATTTGCGGCGGGAACAATACCGGGAAGGGATACTCGTCATTGTAGGAAGTCATGCAGAGCACCGGGCGGGCGCCCTCGCCATCACGATCAAAATTGCGAAACTCCGGCATCCCGATGGCGGCACTCAGCTGCCGCATACGGTCGGAGCGAAAATTGAAGAAAAAGACGGGCTCATTGGGGGCGATGCGGTGTTGCCGTGGATCGCCAATAACCGTGGGCTGGATGAACTCATCGGTCTCGCCGCGCTTCCAGGCGGCGTGGATGGCGGCCACAGGATCATTCGCCACGGCACCCTGGCCCTTGATGAGGGCGGCCCAGGCTTGCTGGGTGCGGTCCCAGTGACCGGCCCGATCCATTGCCGTGTAGCGCCCGCAGACCGTCGCGATGCACCCCCGCCCCAGGCTCGCCAAGCAATCCAGCACGGCTTGGGCGTACTGATCGGCGCACTGGGGTGCGGTGTCGCGACCATCGGTGATCATATGCACGACGGGTTCGACCCCCGCCGCAACCACCAGGGGCAGAATCTGCAGCACGTGGTCGATCTGGGAATGCACGCCGCCATCGGAAACCATGCCCACCAAATGGAGTCGTTTTTGGTCGCGTAAAAAATCCGCCCAGGCAGGAATCTTGGCAAAGCTGCCATCGTCGAGGCTATCGGAGATGCGCACTAAATCTTGGAGAAGCACTCGACCAGAACCCAGGGTGAGATGCCCGACTTCGGAATTGCCAAACTGTCCGTCGGGCAAGCCCGCCGCCCGTCCCGAGGCCTGCAGGGTAGTATGCGGAAAGCTCGC
>JAWNZB010000210.1:0-1636 GCA_038447835.1 Candidatus Igneacidithiobacillus chanchocoensis
CTAGCTTATGCCGTTGAGGCGCCGTCGCTCAAGCCGGGACAAACCTAACTGTAGTTGGTAGCCCCCGGCAATATGGGGTATTGTATCCTGGTTTCCTTTCTTCCTTGTTTCGGAGGGGTCAACATGTTGGCCAAAATGACATCCAAGAATCAGATTACATTGCCCAAAGCGGCTATTCAGCAGGTGGCGTCAACGCAATACTTTGAGGTAGAGGCCAAGGACGGCCGCATCATCCTTACTCCCGTCCGGTTGCAAAAAGCAGATGCGGTGCGGGAAAAGCTCGCCTCTATGGGGATCGGTGAGGAAGACGTAGCCGATGCCGTCCGTTGGGCTCGTCAGAGGGATTGAGCATGGCGCCGGTACCACGGGTCGTCCTGGACACGAACATCCAGCGGAGGAGTTCAAGGCGATAATGAGTTCAGAAAGCTGATCGCCTTCGAGGGCTTCTGGCCGGTATCATCAGTGTTGCCCCAGCGCCCCTGGCCACATACAATTACCGCGACAGCAACAAACAAAGGCCGCGCAATGCATCGTAAAGGGATCATCCTCGCTGGCGGCTCCGGCACCCGGCTCTATCCGCTGACACAGACCGTCAGCAAGCAACTGATGCCAGTCTATGACAAGCCCCTCATTTACTATCCCCTGGCGACCCTAATGCTGGCGGGTATCCGGGAGATGCTGGTCATCTCCACGCCCGACGACTTGCCACGTTTCCGGCAGTTGCTGGGAGACGGGAGCCAATGGGGCCTGTCTTTCCAATATGCGGAGCAAGCGCGCCCCGAAGGGCTGGCGCAGGCCCTGCTTATCGCCGAGGCGTTCCTGGCGGGGAGCCCCTCCGCGCTGGTGCTCGGTGACAATGTTTTCTACGGCCACGAAATCAGCGCAACGCTGCAAGCCGCCAACACCCGCGATACCGGCGCCACCATCTTTGCCTACCATGTCGCCAACCCGCGCGCCTATGGCGTCGTCGAGTTCAATGCCGACGGCCAGGCTATCGGCCTCGAAGAAAAACCGGAAACTCCGCGCTCATCCTATGCGGTGACCGGCTTGTACTTCTATGACGGCAACGGCAGCAGGATGGCTCGGGAAATCCGCCCCTCGGCACGGGGCGAGCTGGAGATTACCGACCTCAACCGCCTCTACCTGCAAGAAAAGCGCCTGCAGGTGGAGGTGCTTGGTCGCGGCACGGCCTGGCTCGATACCGGCACCCACGCGGATCTACTCAACGCCGGCCAGTTCATCCGCACCCTGGAAGAACGCCAGGGGCTCAAAGTCGCCTGCCCCGAAGAAATCGCTTACCGCATGGGCTACATTGATGGTGAAGCCCTCAGCCGACTTGCCGCCCCCCTGCAAAAGAGCGGCTACGGCGATTATCTTTTGCGCCTTCTCAGCGAAGGACGCCAGACATGAAGATGGAAGCCCTCGCCATTCCGGAGGTTCTCCTCATCACCCCCAGGGTTTTCGGCGACGCCCGGGGGTTTTTCATGGAAAGCTGGAACCGGCGCGCCTTCGCTGCGGCTGGACTGGATCTCGACTTCGTGCAGGACAACCACAGTCGCTCCCAGCAGGGCGTGTTGCGTGGGCTGCATTACCAGATTCGTCAGCCACAGGGCAAACTGGTGCGTGTCGTCGCTGG
>JAWNZB010000211.1:0-1632 GCA_038447835.1 Candidatus Igneacidithiobacillus chanchocoensis
AGCCATTCCTGTACCAAAGGATTACCACTGCGTCCCTGCCAGTTTTGAATGCGCGCCGAGGAAACAGAGTCCAGAAGAGCATGAATACGCTGATGGTTTTTGTGGATGGCTGCGCCGCTGAGCAGGCTGTCCCGTTCTATCAGAAAATTCAGGGCGGTCAGTTCATGCCCCTCTTGCGTGTATAAAGTGGCCAGGGTTCCCATGGCCTCGGCCCGCACCTCCTGCGGTGTGCTGGCGATGGTCAGTAATTCTTCGAGATTGCCTTTGGCTCTGGGTGTCTGTCCCTGATCCATCAATCCCTGGGCGCGTACCCACAAGGCTTGTCCCCGTAAACCGTTATCGTCATGTTCCAGGCGCAGGACTTCATTGGCGAGGAGTACCGCTACTGGAGCCCTGTTGCCCTGCAGGGAGGCTTGGGCAGCCTTCAGCAAATACTGGAGTTGTGTCTTGCCCTGAACGGCCGCCGCCGCCTTGATGTAGTCTTTGGCGGCTTCCAGGTCATACCCCTCTGCGAGTAACGCATCTGCTTGCCGGGCACTTGCCGCTTCAGGAGCGTTTGCCGCAGTGGCTACAGGAGCCGGAGCGGTACTGAGCACGGGCGCAGGCTTATGTGGCATACTCGCGCAGGCGCTCAAGGCGGCGGCGACAGCCAGGGTGGCGGTCAAACGTGGCAAATGGAATAAACTGGTCGGCAGTTTCATGAGCAGAGTGTATGGAGAATGGAGCAGTGGTTCAATGACTGAAATGCATTCCGGGCTGTTGACGATTATCGCCACCCCCATCGGCAATCTGGAGGATCTTTCGCCACGGGCCGGGCAGGCCATTGCGGGTGCCAGCCTGATCCTGGTGGAAGATCGCCGTCATGCCCAGCGCTTGTTCCAGCATCTTGGTGTACAGCCCAAAACTATGGCCCTGCACGAACATAACGAGCGGGCACTGGCCCCGCAAATTGCCCAGCGCATAGCCGCCGGTGAGCAGATTGCCCTGCTTTCTGATGCCGGGATGCCGTTAATTTCCGATCCTGGTTTTCCATTACTGGCGTTGCTGCGCGAACAGCAGTTACCGGTCACCATTATCCCCGGACCCAATGCTGCTGTAGCGGCGTTATCCTTGTCCGGCTTGCCGAGTGATCGCTTCAGTTTTGAAGGATTCTTACCCGCCAAAGCGGGCGCCCGTCGGGCGCGTCTTGCGGTGTTGCAGTCGGAATCACGAACCATGATTTTTTATGAGGCCCCCCATCGCATTGTGGCAACCATAACGGACATGGCGGAACTTTGGGGTCTGAATCGACCTGCAGCGCTTTGCCGGGAGCTGACCAAAATCTACGAAGAATGTTTGCGCGACTCTCTGGGCGGGCTGCTGGAGCAACTGTCTCAGCACCCCGATAAGGTGCGCGGCGAAATGACCCTGATACTCGGCGGGGCACCTGAACAAGACCCCGGTGAACAGGAAGCAGATCGCTGGCTCGCCCCTTTGCTCGATGAGTTGCCACTGACTCAGGCGGTGCGAATTGCTGAAGCGCAAAGCGGAATGGCCCACCGTCTTTTATATCGTCGCGCCCTGGCCTTGACTTCCGGGCGTGAGCCCGCTTAAATACGCGCTCTTGGCCCAGGTAGCTCAGTCGGTAGAGCA
>JAWNZB010000212.1:0-1631 GCA_038447835.1 Candidatus Igneacidithiobacillus chanchocoensis
CACCCAACCGATACATTGCCTTGGCGTTGCCTGAGGCTGCAGCCTTGGCATACCACTGAAGCGCAAGAGCGAGATTTTTGGGCAGTCCCTGCCCCCGCTCATAGAGGGTACCCAGCCAGTATTGGGCTACCGGCTGATTTTGTAACGCAGCCAGGCGCAGCCAATACGCTGCGCCTGGAATATTTGTAGCAGTCCCATCACCATTTAAGAGCTTCAAGCCTACAACAAGTTCAGCATTTGCGTTACCCGCCTTTGCCATTGCCATTAGGCGAGCATCTACAGTCGTACGAATTGGGATGGCGTCAGTCTGTGAAGTTGGGGCAAATCGAGGCGGCATCATATGGAATTCGATAGCGGCACCTAAAGCGCCAATTGCCAGCAGCAATAGAAGAAATAGTCCGACTGCCCAGCGTTTCTGTCGCACTCTCAGAGAAATAGGGATAAAAATTCGCTTCGAGCGCTTGTCCTGTTGGGAGCGGCCTTGGCTATCAGTAGCGGTGGGTACACCCTGACCACCAACCTCCTCATACGAATTGAGCGACTGCCTCCCCCGCCCGTCATTAATGGTAGTACCGCTTGCCGTTCGAGCCAGCCAGTTCTCAACTGCACCAATGCGTCCAGTCAGTTCTTTGACATAGGCTCGTAGATCCGCTACCAGCAGCGCATGCTGCTCGTTGCGTTCCAATAGCGAACGATGTGACGTTCCCAGGGCCTCAGCCATCTGGTTGGTCAGCCTGCCGTGGTCTTCCTCAAACTTTGCCCGCGTGTTGCCAAGATCCTGCTCGAGTCGCTCGACACGCCCATCAAGAACGGCCAACCCCCTCTCTATGCTGTCGAGACGGCGAACCAATTCCCCATGCACGGTTCCACGCTCAAGGCGGTGGATGCGGGATTGCAACTGCAAAATACTATCCGCAAAATTTTGCGGGTCCACTTTGCTCGCTTCCGCCGCATCGTTCTTCTGTTCAACCATGGGTTCCATTGGCCGCGCCCGCCTTGAAGCAAAAGCGGGTTCTCCCAAATCCCCCTTAGGTAACGCACCAAACTGGCGAGTAGAGCCAGCAGCCTCTTGGACGGTGTCCTCGGGAAACGCGTCAGGAATAGGTTCGGGGGCGCTCTCAGGGTCGGCGAGAAACTCGTCCTCTGCTTGCCGCACGACGCCCAAGACCTGCTCCAGTTCGGTAATGGATTGTGGAGAACCGAGCGAGTGACGCACCGGGTCTGCCTCTGGAATTCTTGCACCGGGAGCTTCTGAAATTGACTCCGACTCATCCATTCCGACAGCAGTTCGCCCAGGCGGAAGACCTGCCTCTTCGCTGGCACCTTCGCGCATGACATCGGCAATGGTTTCCAGATCATCAGCAACCAGCGCAAGATGCAGATCGTCTTTCGTTACAAAGTAACTATAGACGACTGTTGCCGCAAAACCCGCTTCAGCCGCAACCCGGCCCAGGGTAACCGCGTCTACGCCCTCCCTGGCGGACAGCCGTCGGGCCGCCGCCAGAATGGCTTGGCGCGTATTATCTTTTTACCAATGATCCACGTCGTTTGGTTCTGCTCTTGGTTCGGACAAGGCGGTCATCATAGAAGATTCTCGGTGCAAACACGCCCCTAATCGCCCAAATGAGACA
>JAWNZB010000213.1:0-1629 GCA_038447835.1 Candidatus Igneacidithiobacillus chanchocoensis
CCGTGCCTAAAAAAGCAGCAGGGTAGGTGGAACACCCGGGTCAATTTTGCGTCGGCATAACCTTCAAAAGTGGGTCAATTTTCGTTCGGCACGAACAAGAGTGACTGGCCTTTTGTGGAGGGCTACTGGTGAAACATGATCGGCAACGGCCAGAAATGCCTACAGACCGGCAGCTGGGTATTGCCATCGATCAGCATAGGCTGGGCTCCCCTGGCCCGCAGGCGGGATGTCGGCCCAAATTCCCCTTCACATTGGATAATCTACTATTACCCAATGTGAGATTATGATAAATCATGAATTTATTGACCGCCATACTAGTATGTAATATCATAGTACATACTACGGTACGAAATAAAGAGGTGAGCCATGGCCAGGGCCGGGATCTACAAGTCGGAAGTGCTACGCGCCCGCGATAAATTGCTGGTCATGGGGCGCAATCCGTCCATTGATGCGGTGCGTGAAGAGCTGGGCACCGGCTCCAAGAGCACGATCCACCGTTACCTGAAGGAGATCGAGGAAGAGGAAGGCGGGGCCACCGGCACCCGCATTGCCGTCAGCGAGGCGATCCAGGACCTGGTGGGCCGCCTGGCCGCCCGCGTCAACGAGGAAGCCGAGGAACGGGTCACCGCGGCGCAGGCCAGGCACGCCGAACAACTGAGCCAGCAGCAACAAGCCGCCGCGGCCCTGAAAACGGAGGCGCAATCTACCCGCCAGCAACTGGAGCACACCCAGCGCATCTTGGCCGAGGAAAAAACCGCTCACGGCAAAACCAGCGAAGCGCTGAGCCGCAAGACCCTGGAATGCACGCAGGTCGCCCAGCAGGTGGCCGACCTGCAGGAGCGCCTCGCGGCCGAAGAACGCCATCGCCAATCCCTGGAAGAAAAGCACCAGCATGCCCGCCAGGCACTGGAGCATTTCCGAGAATCGACAAAAGAGCAGCGCGATCAGGACCAGCGCAAGCATGAGCAGCAGGTTCAGTACCTGCAGGCCGAGTTGCGCTCCGTGAACGAGACCCTGGCAACCAAGCAGCAGCAAGCCGTCCACACCCTTCAGGACAACGCGCGCTTGTTAGGCGATTTGTCGCGTGCCCAAGGCGATCTGCACCAAGTCCAGGAAGAAGTGCGAGGCCTACGGCCGCTCCAGGATGAACTGGGGTTTGCTCAGAGGCGCACCGAAGAGTTGGGCCGGCGTCTGGTGGAACAGGAGGCGGCCGTCCAACAGCTCAACGCTTCAAACGAGCAGTTGCAGGCCAAGGTCAACGATCTGATCACGGCAAAGCAACAGCTGGAACTGGCGCTGGCGGCAGCCAAGTCATCCGTCGCGGCGCAAGAGCAGGTCGTGGCCAGCATGCTGGAGCGTTTCAGCGCTACGGTGCCCAGTCCAGATGCGTCAGCGAAGGACCCCATTGAAGGGGCCGAAAAATCGGCGAAGAGGAATGAAAAAAAACCAGATGCGACAAGGACTTAAGCTTGTTTCTGCGGTTTTTTACATGAATCCCTGCCGACCCTCTCCAGCGTGTACCGCGTCCGCCTTATCGTCTTCGTCATTTCGATTCTCCTTGCTTGGATTAAATCACTCAGCAAGGGATACGTTTTTCGCGGGCAAGGTCAGATTCTTTACTGCCCGGTT
>JAWNZB010000214.1:0-1626 GCA_038447835.1 Candidatus Igneacidithiobacillus chanchocoensis
ATCGTGGGCAAGCAGACTCCCTCCGCGTCCTAACCACATGCTACATTTTCTAGCAGGAACATCGCCAGTGGGCAAGCCCGCAGGTTATCCAGCGAGCAAGACAGGGCCACGGCAAGGCTTATGCGGGCGCAGGGTATGACGCTTCGAGCAATAGCCGCAGAGTTTGAAGTACACCATGACACTATCGCCGAATGGTGCAAGTGAGTTTGTCGGATGAACCGGCCTATATCAGATAATAGCTGGGGGGGGGGGGTACTGGGTTAGAGCCTTGTAGCTTACGGGCCCGGTCAATTTCGTCCGAATTTTGAGCAAAAATGGGGCCCTTGAGAAAACGGAAAAATCGTCCGATAAGCTTCCTGCGAGCTAGTAAATAAAGGAGGCCATGGGTTTTTTGCGTGATTTCACAGGTAAGAAATAGCCAGCGGTAATGCCCTGTCAGCGGCCCACACAACGGAAGGTTTTGGCGATAGTTGCTGAATCCCAGTTTTTACTGATCCCCAACGTTGCAAAATCTAATTGCAGAATGAAAACGATGGGCAACAGGAATCTGCGTTCTGGTCGGCCTTCACCGCGCCAACGTACGACCTGCTGCACTAACGTATGATTTTTTCCGAATCCTGACGGGACCCCCAATCACGGCTAGGCACTCCCACCCCCACGGTAGCGGCCCCGCCAAGGCCCCAGATTTGCCCTACAGCGCACGCAAATGGCGTAGGGGATAGAGTTTTCCTACCCCACATCGCCAGAAACGCGGTTTACGCGCCCGCAATGCCCGTTCGACTGTGCAAACCCTCGCGTAGCACCCCCTTAAAGATTGGTCGCTTCGTGGTTTACCAAGTAAGAACGCGGCCAGCCGCGACTAAAGAAGGCAATGCTGCACTGGGGGTGAGAAGTGGAACGGGTTTACCGAGATCATCGGCTGTCATGCCGTTGAGCTCCAGAGATTGCAGGCAGCCAATAATGCGTACACCATTGTCTTCAGCCAATTTCATGAAGTCGGCCACGCTCTTGCCACCTGGCATTGGAAAGATAGACTCAGCTTTGCCTTTACCCAGCAACTCCGTAGCCGGGCCTGTAAAGTACATAATGACATTCTGCTCTGCAGCCGCTGCTGTAGCGGCAAGGAAAAAGGCGGAAGGCAATCGCTTAGGATTTTCTGGTCCAGTGATAAGGACTATAACGAGGTCTGCAACTTGTACGTCGGACATTTTTCGTCTCCTTATGTTTCAAGTGAAACACTCCTAATTATAGCCCTAAGAGGCCCCTTCCATGGCTCCCCGGACCCCGTCATCCGCGCCCGCCTTTTGGTGGCCGGAGCGCAGCCGTCAGCTCGGCGAGCTGTTCCTTGAGGGCCTGGGCTTGTCCTTCGGCCCTGCCGGCGCGCTCGAGCGCAATGCGCTCGTTCTTCCGGGCCTCGATCGCCTCGTTGTCTTTGGCGATCGCCTTCTCCATCGCGCGATGGACTTCGTCCGCTGTCTTGCGCTTCAGCTCGGCCAGATCGTCGGCCAGCCTGTCGCGTTCCGCCTGGACTCCACGCAGCGCGTCAAGCTCGGCGCGCAGCTTGTCGCTTTCCTCCGTGAGCGAATCGGCCAGCTCGGCCGCCTCCGTGGCCTGGGCACGCAGGTC
>JAWNZB010000215.1:0-1624 GCA_038447835.1 Candidatus Igneacidithiobacillus chanchocoensis
AGGCTGGCGTATCGGCAGTGGCTCGCACCCCCTCACTCACTACGACAAAGATCCCGACCTTACGGCGGTAACAGAAAATGTCGTCGATCGCGCCGCCTCACCACCTCGCCTCCGCAAGAAAGTGCTGGTACCCGCAAGCAGTATCAAAGGCGCGTTAGTACATCGCTTGTTGTTCCATTTCTCCCGCCGCAAGGGAATCTGGGCCGAAGATCGTCTTCCCAAAAATCTCAAGAGCCTCAGTGGCGAGCAAGTCGACCAAGCCATGCTCTGGTCGTGGCAAGACGACCCAGACTTTGCCCCCATAATACAGCTCTTGGGTAGTGCCAAACACAGCGGCAATGCAAATGGCTTGGCCGGCGCTCTCTACATTGATGACATCTACCTAGATATGCCAAACGCCAAGCAGTTGGCGGTGCAGCCGCACAATGCCATGGACAGTTTTACCGGCGGCGCGCGTAATCGGATGCTGTTCAGCGAGGAGCTCCTTACCAACCAGAAGCTTAGCATCGTGATGAGCATGGAACAGCGGTGCTATGAGGCATTGGACAAGGATCTCCAGGAGGCGCTGCACGACACTCTGGAGGATTTGGCGCACGGTCGCCTGGCTCTTGGCGCTGCCGCTGGGCGGGGTCATGGTTTTTTTCATGGCAGTGTTGAACACTTCACGGCGCCGAATAGCGGAGGAGTGACGGAATGAGCATCATCGAGGATTATCAGCAGGTGCGCCGCAAGCTTGCCACTGCACGTCATCCCGTCACCCTACCAGAAGTGCATGCTGGCGGCTTCCAGCTCCACACCGAACGTTACGAGGACATGCAGGCATTACAGGTGCGGCTGCAAGCGCTGGCACCCATCGAAGGCTGGTATTTGTGGAGCAGCGGTAAAGATCTGCAGGAACTTGGCCATCCACTACCCCACCCCCAGGGTTGGCTACTGGCTGCCGAAGCACGTCTCGAAGACCAGAGCAGCCTGCAGATCCGGCATTTGGGGGCGGAAACGTGGCAACTCTTGCGCTTTACGCACGATCCTCAACAGGCCGATAAGGTATACGATGAGATCTACCATCAGCGTGATGGAGGCGGGACCTTGCGCTACCGTCGCTATTTTCAGCTCGAAAGTACCGCCATTCTATCCGCTGCCATTGGTAGCCGTCTCGTTGCCGCCTGCTTTCTCGGCTATGGCGAAAATTGAGGAGAAAAAGATGCCCAACCCAGCACATGCCTTTAACCATGCATCCAGAGCGACAAGCACTGCGTTAAAAAAATTGCCATCCCCCTACAATTTTGTACCGCTAAACGAAAAGGTCTATAGACCAAACTGGGGATTTCAGGTGTCCCAGGATCTGCCCTTTGCAAAAGGGGTAAGTGGGATTCTTGAGTATATCCTGCACGCGGATACCGAGATTTTGGTCGCCGGCGATAAAGACCCAACTGCACAGCACGCCCGATTCCACCAGTTAGGCGGAGAATATAGTATACCAGGGTCCACTATTCGCGGAATGCTGCGCGCCATCATCGAGGTCATCACCTGCGGTAAGATGGCCAATATTGACGAGCAGCGGCCCGCCCTGCGCGACATCTCTGGCACCAGAGTTTCTGCCGCTTACACCTCTAAACTCGGGCAA